>MPMZ01000003.1 GCA_002238765.1 Nitrospira sp. bin75 | reverse complement strand
CTTCAAAGCCGGGCTATGGTTTCGGCGTAGTCGTCTCGTCATGGGTCCTCCTCATTCACGGCAATCATGCCGCTCGTGAGCAGAAATGTCACTTATCCCCCTTGTTCAAATTTCCCGAGCCACCTCTCTCTTACTGATAGCAAGCATGTCAATACATATGTATGCGGATGCAAGAATGACTGATGCAGAAAGAAAACGGCAGTTAGCGATTGCAAGTAAAGTGGTCGATGGCATGGAACACTCAGGCGAACTGTTAGCAACGGTTATCAAATTATCCGATACAATATCTGAGGAACACTTTCGGTACTATATTCAGCAAACAACGCTGCAGATAGCACGCATCGACGCATATTCAGACGAATTAAATCGAAAAGGATTTGTGAGTAATGAATTAGATGAATTACGGCAGACCTTAGCCATTCTCGAGGCGTCAACTACACGGAAACGTCGAGATATTATTCGAAGCAAATATAGCCAATATCAATGCTCAATTGATCAATGTGATTCCCCGTCGAAAACGTGTCGAGAATATTGCCGCGAATCCAATCAATTTATATATGATGCAATCGAATATAACGTAATTGGATGGCTTGAAGAGTGACCTTCCATCTCATCTATCTTGGGCATTCAGCCTTCTCTTCGTTTCATCGCGCGCATCGCTGATGGTCTTGAAGTGGCCAGACAGCAACGTATCGATCGCGCACCAATATCGACCGCTGGGCCAAATTTTTCCATTCTTGATTTCCTTTGCAGGCTGCATGCTCGGACCAAGCTTGTAAACGAAATGATCTGAGTCGGTTTGCGGCCACCGTCTGTTCTTTTGAGACAGATCCGTCACGACTTTATAGCTTTCTATGTGATGAACACTACGCAATCGGCCATTTAACCGAAACCCTATGTAATTCGGCGGTATCACCGGCCAGCGATTCCCGACAGGGTGAAAATACTTGCTGTCTTTTTCGATCACATCGACCCAGGTATACGAATCATCATCTTTTTTTATCGCCTCCGAGGATAGTGACACGACGAATACTGTGTTGTCTTTCACGTTTCTCATCGAGATATACCCCCTCAAGTGTTTTTGCAGATGATCCAGCCAGAGCTTTTCTCCAAACTTGGTCGTGCACCCATAGGAGTCATTAACAATTTTGCTCAGATCGCTCCAGGAACGGTGCTCGACGCGAATACCGCCCAATTTATTCGGAAGTTTGTCAGCAGCGTATTCCCGCGAGGCTGCGCTCAGCGATACGATCAATCCTCCACGTCCAGTCTCTTTGCCGATTCTGGAAGCGTATTTCTTCAGTTGTGCTGTTCCCGGCAGATCCCAATTGCGTTTCGCTTCAATGATGATATGCGGCCCAGATGGGGAGAAAATCTCTATATCGGTAAAGCCCCGGTCTTGACCTGATTGCTGCAGATCGATACGGGCATCGTCAAATTCGATCGGTTGACCAAACAGATCCTTACCAAGGGTTGCGAGAAGAGCAGGGCTCTGTGACAAAGACCACCCCAATGCGTAGGTTATGCTGTCTTCACCGTCGCCGTTCAGTGCGAAAACCGATTCCACTTCTTTGCCAAACAGATTCAGTAGCATCAGCATTTCTCTTCGAACGTCAAGGCATCCTCCGGTCGCATTTTGCACGCTACGTCGGACCAGCGACATCCTGCCCGGCATCGCGTCTTTTCAATCTTCGAAACTCACAATCTCAAGACTCTTCGCATCGTTCGCGCTCACGTATTCCCTTCGGCGAAGCTCACGACGGGCTGTGCAGGTCAACTCGAAGACTGGTTAATGATAGCTTTCCTGATCGGTGGGAAACTTCCGGCATTCCACTTCTTCCTTGAAACGCCGCAAGGCTTGGAGAGCGTCGGCTTTGAGGTGGGCATAGGGCTTGACGAATTTCGGCACAAACTCGTCGAACAAACCGAGCAGATCATACAGGACCAACACCTGGCCGTCGCAGTGCGGGCCCGCTCCAATCCCGACGGTGGGGATGGAGACCGCGTGAGTAACGGATTGCGCCAAGGTCGCCGGCATCGCTTCCAGGACCACGGCGAACGCGCCTGCCGTTTCCAAGGCCTTGGCATCGGTGATCAACGTGTCGGCTTGGGATGCTTCTCGTCCTTGTACCTTGTAGCCGCCGAAGCGGTTCACGGACTGCGGCGTCATGCCGAGATGGCCCATCACCGGAATACCCACGGTGGTCAAGGCGCGGACCCGGTCCACCATGGCGCCGCCCCCTTCCAATTTGACGGCCATGGCTCCCGCCTGGATCAAGCGCCCCGCGTTGTGAATGGCCAGTTCCTCGCTGACCTGATAACTCATGAACGGCATATCGGCGATGAGCAAGGCCTGCCGCCGGCTTTGAGCCACCAGCCGGGTGTGATACACCATGTCGTCCATGGTGACCGACAACGTGTCCGGTTTTCCCTGGACCACGACGCCCAGCGAATCTCCGACCAAGATGACGTCGATGCCGGCTTGTTCGATGATGCGAGTGAACAACGCATCGTAGGCCGTCACGACCACCAATTGCTTCTTCCCCTTTTGGCTTTGAAACTCCGGAACCGTCATCAGCTCAATTCTGCCTTTCGGATAATCTCGGGAAGCCTGTGCGACAACCGGCCGGCCATGACGTGCACGCCATCGCAGAATGGACGAATGGCTCGAATGGTTCGCACCGCAATTTCAATCCCGGCTTCGGCTGCATGGGCTTCCCCGGCGTCCCGCAGTTCCTGCAGGATTTCTTCGGGCACGTCGATCCCCGATACGTGCGCGTTGAGGTATTCTGCCATTTTTACCGATCGAAGCACCAGGAGCCCGGCTAAAACTTTACGGGAATAGGGACGCACCTCCCCCATGAACGATCGGACCACGTTCGCCGAAAAAACGGGTTGCGTCTGAAAAAATTGTGCGCCGGCGTTGACCTTGGCCTCAAATTTTTTATGCAGGAGTTCGGCCGATTCTGCGCCGGGAGCCGCGGCTCCACCGATGAAGAACGCGGTACGGCCCTCCAACGCGTTCCCGGCCAAATCCCTCCCCTGATTGAGTTCGTTGACCGCATGCATCAAGTGCACGGTATCCAGGTCGAACACGGGCTTGGCATCCTTGTGATCGCCGGCGCCCGGGCTGTCGCCGGTCAGGCACAACACGTTACGGATCCCGAGCACGTGGGCTCCCAGGAGATCCGATTGCAGGCCGATCCGGTTTCGATCCCGGCACGTCAGTTGAAGCACCGGGTCATGCCCCTGTTCATACAGAAGGCGGGCGACGGCGACCGGACTCGCGCGCATCACCGCGGCGGCATTATCGGGCACGTTGATCCCATGCACAGACCCGCTCAACGACTTGGCGGTATCGAGTAATCCCGACACGTCCGTCCCCTTCGGGGGATTCAACTCGACGGTCACGGCAAACTGATCGTGGGCCAACGTCTGGTGGAGAGTGGACGCGTTCATGGCATGGGTCAGGCAGCCCGGTCCCCCGCCGCTGCTCGTCTGGCTCCTTCCAACGTGTTCGCCAATAACATGGCGATGGTCATGGGACCGACGCCGCCCGGGACAGGGGAAATCCATCCGGCCCGTTCACGCACCGGCTCAAAATCCACGTCGCCGACCAACCGTCCGTCATCGAGTCGATTGATGCCCACGTCGAGCACGATGGCCCCGTTCTTCACCATATCGCCGGTGACGAACCGGGGTTTGCCGATCGCGGCCACCAGAATATCGGCTTCCCGGCAGACGGCGGGCAGGCCCTTCGTCCGGGAATGACACATCGTCACGGTGGCGTGCTGATGCAACAGGAGCATGGCCACGGGCTTGCCCACAATGTTGCTGCGCCCGACCACGACGGCCTGCTTCCCTGCAATGGATTCGCCGGTGGACTCGATCATGCGGAGCACGCCTTTGGGGGTACAGGGCACGAACACCGGATCCCCCGCGACCAACCGGCCGATATTGTACGGATGAAAGCCGTCGACGTCCTTGTCCGGAGAGATCGCGTTGAGAACGGCTTGACCGTCAACATGCGCCGGTAAGGGAAGCTGTACCAAAATTCCATGCACCTTGGGATCCCCGTTCAATTGATCAACAAGGGTCAGCAACTCGGCCTGGCTGGTTTCCGCGGACAACTGATGATCGGCCACGTACAGGCCGGCGGTATCGCAGGCCTTCTTCTTATTGCGAACGTAGACCGCTGAAGCCGGATCGTCGCCGACCAGCACCACGGCCAAACCGGGCCGAACGCCGGTCCGGGCCTCAAGGGCTTGCACGTCCCGGCCAATGCCGTCGCGAATATCCTTCGCCAAGCTTTTCCCATCGATGAGTTGAGCCGTCACATCGTCCTCCTTAACGTGGAAGGGAACCGTTTTACATGTGACGCTACGATAACAGGGGCGAAAAATTATAGTCAAAGCTGTATGACCACGTCATGCATGCTAGAATAGGGCAATTCACGGGAGGTCGCCGTATGCGAATCAACGCCAGATTGGATGATGCCCGGGTTGAGAAACTGAAGCAGCTTAAATCACTGACGCGGCTCGGTGTGAGCGAAATCGTGAAGCGCGCCATTGATCTTCTGCATCGACAACAGGCCGGGCGGCCACGGGAAAAACTCGATGCCTTGTTGTCGAGTGATTTCGTGGGCTGCGTCGAAGGCCCCGAAGACTTGGCCAGCCGATACAAACAGTATCTGACACGGGATCTTGAGAACAAACATGGTGCTGGCTGATACCGGCTACTGGCTTGCGTTGGCCAATGCTCGTGACCGCTGGCACGTGGCCGGTCGTGACCGAAACCTGCTACCTCATGCTCACGCAGCTGGGTGTGCAAGCGGAGTTGCGCTTCGTCGAGCAAGTGTCGAGCAACGTGAGCATCCATGAGATCGGGAAGGAACATCTCGGCGCCATTCGTGCGTTGATGGAACAATACGCGCAGCTGCCGATGGATTTAGCAGACGCATCGCTTGTCCTCGCGGCGACCCAACTCGGAGAAGGGCGCATTCTCTCAACGGATCGGCGCGACTTCGACACCTATCGCTGGAAAGACACGGAACCATTTCACAACCTGTTGCAGACTTGAAAGATGTCTTCGATCTGATTGATCTTCAATGACAAGAGAAGCGCAAAGGTGGTGACTGATCCACTGCCTTGACACCCCCCAAGGGGTGCCGTAGCATGCCGCTGTGAGACGCCCTTCCACCTGCCAATATCCCCCTCACCCCAGCCCTCTCCCTCCAGGGGAGAGGGAGGAGCGGCCTCCTTTTCATCTCTTGGCATGCAGGCTGCAAATCTGCATAAGGGATTCTCGAATACCTGACGTGTTTCGGACGCCACTCCGCATCATCGCCGTGGTTCTGGTTCTGAGTGCCTGGACGCTGCCGGCTCTCGCCAATCCCATCATCAAACTGAGTAGCCCTCAATCCTTTATCGCCCATCCTTCGGGTGAAGGCTACTTCATCGCCAATGCCAATGGAGAACCCGGCGAACCCGACAATAACGGGTTCATCTCGAAACTTGACCAGGACGGCAACCCGCTGGACTTGCACTTCATTCAAGGCGGGCGCGGCGACACGGTCCTGCATTCCCCCCATGGCATGGCCATCGCCGGGGCCACCCTCTATGTGGCCGATATCGACGTAATCCGTGGATTTCACGTGCCATCCGGCAAACCCACGGTGACCGTGTCCCTGCATCCGTTCCACGTCGAGGCGTTGACGGATCTCATCGCCGACGGCAGCGGGCAACTCTATGGCCTGGACACGACGGGGAACGCCGTGTACCGGATCGACCCTCAACAAGATTTCGAGGTGTCCCTCTATCTCCAACACGAGGATTTGGCGTCGCCGCGAGGACTGGCCGTTCACCCGAGGTCGGGACGGCTCTGGATCGCGAGCTTCGACAACGGGACCGTGATGGAAGTTGCGGAAGACCGCACCATGACCGAGGTCATTTCCAATTCGTTTTTTGCCGGCAAGTTTCGGAATTTGAGCGGGATCGACTTTGATCGATACGGCAGCCTGTACCTGTCCGACCTGACGGCGGGAAAGATTTGGCGCGTCCAGCCCGACCATTCCATGCAGGTCATTGCCGAGTTCCTGATCTCGCCGTCTTCCGTCAAAATCGATCGCCGGAACCACATGATCATGGTTCCCTATTTGTACGCCGATGGGGCCGAGATCAATGGCTTGGAACGCCCGACCAATACCGGCAATCAACGGAAGCCCAAGCGGACGCTTTCCGATTACGGGCTGGGCTGGTTGGAAGGAGACGAGAAACAATGAGCAAATGCATGTACTGCCACGAACGAAAAGGCAAGCGTCCCTGCCCGGCGTTACGTGGCGCCATTTGCAGCCAATGTTGCGGCACGCACCGCGTCGTCAGCATTGCGTGCCATTCCGATTGCGTCTATCTGGATACGAACGTGGAATATCAACAAAAACGCGCCGGGGATCAGTTTGAACAGGAACGGCGCGCTTTCTACAAAGAACTGCTCGAACAATCGGGGGACAAGGCCGCGGAGATGTTTTACTTTCTCGAAGCCGTGACGTTTAAACATTTTCACGCGCGGAGCGACGCGCAGGATGGGGACGTCATCGCGGCCATCCAGGCGTTGCGTCGATCGTTCAGCCCGATCCACGTGCCTGAAGGCATGGCCCCTCCCTTTACCGAAGCCCTCAAGAAAGAATATCAAGCCTTCATGGAGGGAGAAAAACCCGACACCCAACTCGTGAGTGAGGTACTGGATCGCGGCCTGACGTTTATTACCGGGTTTTCGGGAGACGGGCTGCGGTCCAAACGCTTTCTCAATGGCTTGATCGGATTCCTCAAGGGCCGCCACCCCGACGTCGCTGAAAAACTGACGAGACTCGGCGCGACCGGCGGACGCATCATCCTTCCGGGCGGCGTCCCCATGGAAAAGCAGCCCGCCCGAAGCGTACAGGGCTAGAACCTTTCCCGCTGATTGACTTATTTCACCTCGATGGTCATTTCGATACGTTCAAGGGGATTATCTCTGGGGTCCCGTGGTTGACGCACGATTTTTTCGGCCACCTCAATGCCCTTCACCACCTCTCCAAACACCGTGTACTGACCGTCCAGGCTGGGAGCTTTGCCGACCATAATGAAAAACTGGGAGCCTGCGCTGTTGGGATCAGCACTTCGAGCCGCGGACACAATGCCCCGTTCATGCGGAATCCTGTTGAATTCGGCCGGCACGGTATAGCCGGGTCCTCCCATTCCATAGAGATGACGCTTACTCGGATCTTTGGTGTTGGGATCACCCCCTTGAATCATGAAGCCGGGAATCACCCGGTGGAAGATCGTCCCGTTATAGAACCCTTTTTTGGCCAAATTCAAAAAGCTTTCCACGTGTTTGGGCGCCAATTCCGGGAAAAAGACCAGTTCCATTTGACCGAATTTGGTGGTGACGATCGCACGGGGAGCCTTGCCCTCCGCCGTCAGAAGTCCATGAGGGTTCCCGGCCCGAACAGGTTCTCCATTGCCTCCCACGAGGAGAGCCGCGACGCCCATGACCCACAGCATTGTTCTTACGGCACGCATTCCACGCATTCCTTCATCCTCCTTACTTGTTTTTCTTCAGTACGATCCGTTGGTATTAGACCACGCCGGTTGCGGGGCTGAGCTGGTCGAGCGCCTGTTTGGCCGCCTGCTGTTCCGCAATTTTCTTACTCCGCCCCTTCCCGCTTCCACGACATTGTTGTTCAATTGCCACCGTGACTTCAAATGTTTTTTGGTGATCAGGGCCTGCTTCTTCAATCACGTGATACTCCGGAAGGACATGAAGGTGCTGTTGACACCACTCCTGCAATTGACTCTTATAGTCCTGCCTGAAAGCCGCGAGATCATCCTGGTGCAATTCCTTGAGTTGGGGCTCCAACACCTGTAGCGTAAACGTTCGGGCCGCCGCCATTCCCCCATCCATATAGATGGCGCCCACCACGGCTTCCAATGCGTTCGCCAGGAGGGACGCTTTGTCCCTGCCCTTGGTGCGTTCTTCGCCCCGGCCCAAGCGGAGCATGCGGCCGAGACTCAATCGCCGCGCGGCGTCCGCCAGCGTGACCCGACCCACGAGCCGGGCTCGTATCTGTGACAAATCCCCTTCGGCCAACGCAGGAAAGGTGTCAGCCAAATACTCGCTCACGATCAGCCCCAACACCGCATCGCCCAAAAACTCAAGACGTTCATTCTGTTTGTCCGCCGGAGAGGATTTCTCTTGGGCGTGGGAACGATGCGTCAAGGCCTCTTCCAATAACGCCGGCCGGCGAAAATGATACGGCAGTCGTTGATGCGCCTTTTCGATCATGTCCTTGTTCCGTTTCCGCCTTCTCCTTTACCTTCCCCTCCTTTGTAAGGAGGGGTGAGGGGAGGTAGAGTCTGGGTCCAAGATGGCGAAACCCCTTGCTCCATGGACGGGTTGGCTCTACCCCACCTACCCTCCCCTTACAAAGGGGAGGAAAAAGCAGGCTTTCGGCAGGTTCCGTCCAAGGGCGAATTTAAACGGCCAGGCTCTCTTGTGCAGACTTGACGACCAGGCAGGCATTCACGCCGCCAAATCCAAAGGCATTCGACAGCGCAGCCTCGATGGGAACCTGACGGGCTTGCCCGGGAATATAATCAAGGTCACAGTCGGGGTCAGGATGCTCCAGATTAATCGTCGGCGGCAACACGCCATGATACAACGCCAGGGTGGTCACCACCGCCTCCACGCCACCGGCCGCGCCCAACAGATGGCCGGTCATGGATTTCGTGGAACTCACCGGAAGTCTGGCGGCATGGTCCCCAAACACGGTTTTGATGGCGTGCGTTTCAACTCGATCCGCAAAGGTGGAGGTGGCATGCGCATTGACATACCCAATGGCCGCTTTCGGGACGCCCGCGTCGCGAATGGCTTTCTCCATGCAATCCACGGCTCCGGCGCCGTCATCCGGAGGAGCGGTGATGTGATAGGCGTCACTGGTCATCGCGTAGCCGGCCAGTTCTCCGTACATTCTGACACCGCGACGTTGCGCGTGGTCCAACGCTTCCAACACCAGCACGCCCGCACCTTCTCCAATCACGAACCCGTCCCGGTCACGGTCGAACGGACGGCTCGCCCGTGCCGGATCATCATTTCGACGTGAGAGCGCTTTGGCCGCGCCGAATCCGGCAATGGCCAACGGGCAAATCGTGGATTCGGTTCCGCCGGCCAACATCACGTCCGCTTCCCCGCGTTGTATAATCCGGTAGGCGTCGCCGATGCAGTGATTCCCCGTGGCACAGGCCGTCACGGCACAAGAATTGGGGCCCTTGGCCCCAAACCGGATGGCGACCTGGCCCGAGGCCAAATTCACGATGACCATCGGGATGAAGAACGGACTGACCCGTCCCGGCCCCTTGTCCTGGAGGACCTTGTGATACTGCTCAATGGCCGGAAGGCCGCCGATACCCGCTCCGATATAGACCCCGACCCGTTCAGCCGTGTCGGGTGCGATGATGAGTCCCGCGTCATCCACCGCCTCCTGGCTCGCGGCCACGGCGTACTGGATGAACGTGTCCATCTTTTTGATTTCTTTTTTTTCGAGATGATCGGCCGGGTCGAAGTCCTTGACTTCAGCGGCAATTCGGCAGGCATAGCCGGACGCATCGAAGCGCGTGATGGGACCGATTCCCGATTTCCCGGCAAGCAGTGCTTGCCAAGTGTTGTCGACACCGATTGCCAGGGGAGTCACGACTCCCAAGCCGGTGATCACCACACGCCGACGGGGGGGGTACTCGGTCATGAACGCCGCGGATCAGGTTTTTTCTTTGATATACTCAATGGCTTGAGAAACTTTTTGAATCTTTTCCGCGTCTTCATCGGGGATTTCCACGTCAAATTCTTCCTCAAGCGCCATCACCAATTCCACCGTGTCCAAGGAGTCGGCCCCTAAATCCTCGACAAAGGAGGCGTCGGGTACCACGTCCTCTTCTTCCACTCCCAATTGTTCTGCAATGATCTTTCGAATACGTTCTTCAACGGCCATCGACCTTCGCACCTCCTGTTAAGGAATCCCTTTGGAATACGTCATTGATCATGTTACGCCATGTGCATCCCGCCATTGACGTGGAACACCTGGCCGGTGATATACCCCGCCGCCTCCGATGCCAAAAACCGGACGGCTTCCGCCACCTCGGCGGGTTGTCCCAAACGACCAAGAGGAATCTGTTGCAACAGCGTGGCTGTGACCTCCTGGTTCAGGGCCCGGGTCATTGCCGTATCGATGAAACCCGGCGCCACCGCGTTCACGGTAATGTTCCGGCTCGCATATTCACGAGCGACGGACTTGGTGAACCCGATGACCGCCGCTTTCGACGCGGCGTAGTTCGCCTGTCCCGCGTTCCCGATCGCCCCCACGATCGAGGCCATGTTGATAATCCGGCCATACCGCTGTTTGGTCATGGGCCCCAGTATCGCCTTGGTGCAATAAAACGTCCCGGTGAGATTGACCTGGAGGACGGCGTTCCAATCGTCTTCTTTCATGCGCATGATCAATCCGTCACGGGTAATACCCGCATTATTGACCAACACGTCCACGCGTCCCCATTCCTTCACGACGTGATCGACCATGCCCTTGACGGCTTCCCACTGGGCCACGTCGGCCGACAACGCCAGCCCTCGGCGCTGCTGCTGTTCCACCAATTGCAGCGTGTCGGCACACCGGGCGGCCTCCAGATCCACCACCGCCACGTCGGCTCCGGCTTTCGCGAAACATTCCGCGATGGCTTGCCCGATGCCTTGCGCCGCCCCCGTTACAATGGCTTTTTTCCCTTCCAACACGTGCCCCTCGCTTTTTTGCCTGACGGGAACTGCGTCATACCGTCAATGACGTATGGTCGTCAAGGTCTTTTCCAGAGACTCCGGGTCCTGAATGTGGTGTGATTCCGCCTCCGGCACAATACGTTTGGCGAGTCGCGTCAACACCGTCCCCGGTCCGATCTCAATAAACGTCCGAATGCCCTGCTCCCACATCGCGCGAATGGTGTGCTCCCATAACACGGACGAGGGTAACTGGCGAATCAGAGAACTTCGCACTTCTTCCGCGCGGACCAACGGACGCGCCTCGACGTTGTTAAAAACCGGCACGGTCAAATCGGCAAGCGGCACCGCGTGCACGTGCGGAGCCAGCCGGTCCGCAGCCGGTTGCATCAAGGACGTATGAACCGGCACGCTCACGGGTAAGGGAATGGATTTCCGGCACCCTTGGACTTTGGCTAACTCGACGGCCCGTTCCACTGCGGCTTTTTCACCCGCGATCACCACCTGACCCGGGGAATTGAAATTGGCTGCGGCCACGACGCCCACGGCTTGCGCTTCTCGGCATATGTCCTTGACCACTTCGCCGGCCAACCCGAGTAACGCCACGACGAGCCCGCTCCCCGACGGGACCGCTTCTTCCATGTATCGCGCCCGTTTGTGTACCAGTGCCACGGCGTCAGGAAACGACAGCCCCCCGGCGGCCACGATGGCCGAATATTCGCCCAAACTGTGCCCCGCCACCGCGGAGGGCCGGATGCGTGCATCCAAGGCCCGCCACGCGATCAGACTCGTCACCAGCAACGCGGGTTGGGTATATTCCGTTCGATTGAGTTGTTCCGCCGGTCCTTCAAAACACAAGGCCTGAAGGTCATACCCCAGGATCGAGTTGGCCTCCTCAAATAAGGCCATGAGTTGCGGGGACGCCTCACGCCACGCTTGCCCCATCCCGACGGCTTGAGAGCCTTGACCGGGAAACAGGAATGCGATTGGGTCGGACATAGATTATGAAGGTATGAGTGAAACGGTCAGGAAAGTCAACGCATAAAAAGCCGGGGGCTGAACCGTTCACGAGACGGTCAGTCAACGATGAACTCGCCTCCATCCACACAGATTACGTTGCCGGTCACCCAATGCGACTTGGGATGGCTCAGCAAGCCGATAGCTTCCGCCACGTCCTGCGGCGCGGTTAAGCGTCCCGACGGATTCTTCCGTTGGGCCAAGGCGATCATGTCATCCGACCCCGGAATTTTCCGCAAGGCCGGGGTATCGGTGACACCGGCCATGATCGCGTTCGCCGTAATCCCCTTGGGAGCCAATTCGAGCGCGAGTTGACGCACGTGGGATTCCAGTGCCGCTTTCGCAGCGGAGACCGCTCCATAGGTGGACCACACCCGCGCGCCGCCCGCACTGGTCATCGCAAAAATTCGTCCGCCGTCGCCCATGAGTCCCCGCGCGAGTAACTCCTGCACCCAATACACCAAACTGTTCGCCATGACGTCCAGCGTCATATCGACCTGGGCTTTACTCACGGCATCGGCACGCGTGTCGGTGACGAACCGTCTCAGCGTGCCAAAGGCCAGGGAATGGAGGAACACGCGAATCGTCGCCGGGTCACCATGCGCCCGGAATCGCGCTTCAACGGCATCCACGACTTCCCGGCGCTTCTCCGCGTCCGCCGCATTGACGTTAAAGAAGAGAGTTTCCCGGCCCCGGGCATGGATGTCCGCGACGAGACGATCCACGTCGGGGAGCGTGGATTTCCGGTCCAAGTGCACCCCGACGATATTCATGCCAAGAGACGCCAACTCCAAGGCCACGGCCTTACCGAAGCCGCTCGATGCGCCCAAGACTAACGCCCATTCTCCCGGTTTTTCATCCGTCGCCATGTTCTGTCCTTTCTACCATCGCATCACCCCGGAGGCCCACGTGAGCCCTGCCCCGAACGCCGCCATCACCACCACGTTCCCTTCTTGAATCGTGCCGTTCTTGACGGCTTCGTCCAATGCCAACGGGATGGACGCGGCTGAGGTATTGCCATACCGGTCGACGTTGATCACGATCCGGTCCACGGGCAACCCGAGACGTTGCCCGACGGCCCGCAAAATTCGGATGTTGGCTTGGTGGGGAACCAGGCAATCAATATCGTCAATGCCGAGCCCCTGCGCCGCGACGGCCTCCCGTATGGCCTCTTCCATCGTTTTGACGGCAATCTTGAAGGTTTCATTGCCGCGCATTTTGACGCAATGCAGGCGTTCGGCCAAGACGCGTTCCGACGGGGGGAGACTCGACCCGCCGCCGGGCACGCAAATCAAATCGGAGAACCGCCCATCCGCGTGTAAATGGAAGGAAAGGAGTCCCCGGTCGTCTTCCGTCGGGCCCACCACCGCGGCCCCCGCTCCATCCCCAAAGAGGACACAGGTGTTCCGGTCCGTCCAATCCGTGATGGAAGACATCACTTCCGATCCGATGACCAGCACGTACCGGTGCCCCGTCCGCACAAAGGCGTCCGCCACCGACAGGCCATACACGAACCCGCAGCATGCCGCCGAAATGTCGCAGGCCGCGGCCTTCACGGCGCCCAGCCGGTGTTGAATCAGAGACGCGGTGGAAGGCAAAGGCGCATCCCCGGTGCAGGTCGCCACGAGGATCAGATCGAGTTGGGCCGCCTGGACGTTTGCGTCCGCCAACGCCTGCTGTGCGGCCAGCACGCCGAGGTCCGAACAGGCTTCGCCGGGAGCAGCCAGGCGACGCTCGTGAATGCCGGTGCGTTCCACGATCCAGGAATCCGACGTCTCCACCATGTTTTCGAGGTCGGCGTTGGTCAACACCTGTTTGGGAGCAAAGGATCCCGTCCCGAGTATCCGACTTCTCATTCAAAGGCCATTTGAGGGCTGGGCGTCATCGGTGCGGTCAGGCTTTCCGCAATATCTCGCTGGATCAGATCGATCAGCCGTCCTTGGGCTAAGGCGTCCGCCCGCCTGATGGCGTTCTTAATGGCCTTTGCCGAGGACCGGCCATGACAAATCATGCAGACTCCATTCACACCCAAGAGCGGCGCGCCGCCGAATTCGGCGTAATCCGTTCGTCGTTTCAAGCGCATGAGCGGACCCGTCATGAAGGCCAACGACAAGCGCCCCAAGGGTGAATTCATCACCTCACTCATCAGGATTTTCTTCATGGCTTCCGCCAACCCTTCGGAGATTTTCAATGAGACGTTGCCCAGAAACCCGTCACACACGATCACGTCAGCCGTCCCGCTGTACACGTCCCGGCCTTCGAGGTTGCCGATAAAGTTCAAGGAACTTTCCTTGAGCAGACGGAAAGCCTCTTTCGTCACCTCATTACCTTTGGTCGCCTCCTCCCCGATACTGAGGAGTCCCACCCGAGGCTGCGCGATGTCCATGAGGTGTTTGGCATACTCATGGCCCATAATGGCGAACTGGTGCAATTGCTGAGGGGAACAATCGACCGTCGCCCCGACGTCCAACATGATGGCCGTGCCCCGGATAGTCGGCAAGGTTGCCGCAATGGCCGGTCGTTCAACGCCCTTGATGGTTCCCAGCAGAAAAAAGGCCGACACCATCGTGGCACCCGTGTTGCCGGCACTCACCACTGCCTGGGCCTCGTCGGTCTTGACCAACTCGGTCGCCACCCAAATCGACGAATCACGTTTTTTCCTGGCCACTTGCGCCGGAGATTCATGCATGTCGACCGTTTGGGAGGCATGGCGGACCGTCAGACGGTGATCCGTGCACTGCACGCGATCCAACTCTGCCCGGAGTTGGTCTTCGTGGCCCACGAGGATGAGTTCGACGTCAAGCTCATTGAGCGCTTGGAGCGCACCTTCGACGACGGGGGTCAAGCCGTGATCCCCGCCCATGGCATCAAGAGCAATTTTCATGGATCGTGCGCCAGCCTCCAATCGGGAGGGTCAAGACGAGAACGTCTTAGGGAACCGCTGGTCTATGGCACTATCAGGCGCATGGCGGCGTCTTCGGGGTTTCGCTGGGGGACGCTTTGCCTTGTCTCGCGCTATCACCGTAAAGCAGAAATCCCTAGCTTTCCTGGATCGCGATGATCGCGACACGTTTGTAGTAACCGCACGACAGGCAGGTCCGATGAGGTAACATTCGTTCGTGACATTGGGGACAAATGGAAAAACTCGGCATGCCGAGCTTCTTGTGCGTACGTCGTTTATCCCGCCGGGCCTTGGAATGTCGATGTTTGGGGTTTGCCATTGTGTTCTCCTCACGTCACGGAAACGACCTGCGCTCGTGTGCCCTCCACGTGACTTACTTCAACGGTTTTTGTGAAGGTCTGAATGCTTCTTGCAAGATCGCAAAGGGAGACGCTACGTTCACCTCCCCGCACCCGCACCTTTGAACGTTCAGATTTTGCCCGCACACCTGACACAATCCTTGACACGCCTCTGAACAGAGGGGTTGCATCGGGACGGACAAAATGAGGTGTTCTCGAAGCATCTCCTGCAATTCAATCCGCTGTTCGACCACGGGATGGCAGTCCGTCTCTTCAGGCTCCGAATCCCCGTCGGCCTCCGGTTCTTTCGCGCGCCGCCGACTCCGTTCCTTGTACACGGCCCGAAACGAAAGGTCCGCGGGCGCGGCAAACGATTCGAGACAACGAACACAGACATGGAGCAGCAGGCCGTTCAACTCGCCTTCCACCCGGAAGTCGGTCTCTTCGGCATGAATCGTTGCCGTCAAAGCCAGCACGTCTTGTATTCCGGGATCGTTCTCTTCTAACTGCAAGTCCTCCTTCCCGACGACGCAGTCGATGCGGGTGCCTTCAGGAGGAATGTCTTTCGCGCTGAAGCTGAGCGAGGCCACGTTTGCCGGACCTCCCTTGACCCGGGGATTCAGACTGGAACCGCACCGTCACGACGGGCCGGGCCCTACCGCTCTTCGGCAAAGGCTAACAGGGCGATACTGCGGGCACGTTTGATCGCAATCGTGAGCTTCCGTTGGTGCCGCATACAGTTTCCGGATATCCGTCTCGGAATGATGCGTCCTCGTTCCGTCAAAAAATTACGCAACAGGTTCAGATCCTTATAATCCAGGGGCGTGGCCTCGTGACAAAACCGGCAAACGCGCCGCCGCTGAAAAAGCCTCCCTCGTTCCACGTGTCTCTTCTCCTCGTGTGCGAAAATTATGCGTACTCTTCAGATTCGTACGGATGGTCGTGCGAGTATTCTTCTTCTCCCCCGCCGGATTCATTGGCGTGACTTTGTTTTTTGGGGAGAAACGTCACCGATTGCGCCGCGACCTCGTGCTTGCTTCGGCGTTGTCCGTCTTCCGTTTCCCACCGCCGCTGCTGGAGTCGTCCATCGACAATGGCCCCGTCACCTTTACTCAGGTATTGGCCGCAATGCTCGGCTTGCTTGCCAAAGACCACGATATCAACGTAACACACTTCCTCTTTTTGATCATCGGCTTGTCGAAACCGTCGATTCACCGCCAACCCGAAATTGGCGACGGGAGTCCCGCTGGGGGTGTACCGAAGTTCCGGGTTCCGCGTCAGGTTCCCGATGAGAATGATCTTATTGAACCCCACCACCTTCGGACTCTCCCTGTTCGGCCGCAACTTCCTGGAACGCTTCTTCTTCCACGCGCACGGTCAAGAACTTGATGACCGAGTCTTCCAATCGGTAAAGCCGTTCAAGTTCACGCACCACGTTCTCTTGCGCCGATTCAAACTGAAGCAGGATATACGTGCCGCGCCGGTCATGTTTAATCTCATACGCGAGCTTCTTTTTCCCCCAATTATCGGCCTTGACAATCGTCGCCCCGTGTTTCGTTAACACGTTTTTCATTTTTTCGATGACCGCCTCGGCTTCTTCATCAGCCAACGATGACCGAAGGATAAAAATTGATTCATAACATGCCATGCCGTCCTCTTTCTGAAAAATCCCGATTCGTCCCCACACCGGCGTCCTTACAAGGGAAGCGACGGTACCACAGGGTAAAATGCACTGTCAAACCAAGTCTCCGACGGGATCCTTCCCTTTCCCCATCTCGTGGTTTACGCCGGCATGCGGCGATTAAAGCGATTCATCGCTTCTGGCACGCCATGCTGCACCAGACACGCCAGCCCTTCAACTGCTCTGGTCAAAACGGGTCGCAGGGCGTTCAACTCCTCCGATGTCATCGGGGCCAACACAAAATCGGCGGGGTCCACTTCCGGGGCAGGACGGCCTATCCCTATTTTCAGGCGAGTGAAGGCTTCCGTCCCCAAGGCCATCACAATGGACTCCAAGCCCCGATGTCCCCCCGTTCCCCCTTCCGGCCGGATGCGAAGGCGCCCGATAGGCAGGTCCAAATCATCATGGACCACGATGACGTCTTGCGCGTGGACGTCATGCGCCGACATGAGTTCCTCCACGGCCTCACCGGACACGTTCATGAACGTCACGGGCAGCACAAGGGACACGGGTTGCCCGTGGATTCGACCTGTTCCGCGTTGAGATAAGCCGTGTCGATGTAACGGAATAGACCACTCGGCCGCCGCGTCGGCCACGACCCGCTGTCCGACGTTATGGCGAGTCGCGGCATATTCGACGCCCGGATTCCCGAGTCCGACAATGACACGCAAGGGTTACTTGGGGGAGTCGCTGGGGTTGGCAGGGGCTGCGGATGCGTCGGCCGCGCGCTCGGGTTCCGGAGCCTCGGTGGCCGGGGCCGCTTCCGACGTCAGCATGGCGGACAATTTCTCCTCGGAAATAGGCACGGTCACGTTCACGACCATGCCATCGGGGTCGTCAAGAATTTTGATGCCCTCACCGGCCTGCAGATCCCGAATGTGAATGCCCTGATTGATTCCCAAGGCCGACGCATCCACGTCGATTTGGTCGGGAATGACGTTGGGCAGGCATTCGATATGCAATTCTCTCATCGGTTGATTCACCACACCCTGATCACGCTTGACGCCAATGGGCACGCCCCCTGTGATATGGACCGGCACTTTCACGCGAACCGGCTTATCCATCGACACTTCCAATAAATCGACGTGCAAAATCGATCCTGCGAGCGGGTCCCGCTGCACGTCTTGAATCACGGCGGTCCGTTGCGGCGCCTGCTCGTCCCCATCGATCGTCAAGGAAATGAGCCCCGTACTCCCGGCCTGCGCCACCAGGATGTTCTGAATCGCCTTGGGGTCGAGTTGGATCAACCGCGAAGTCCCTTGCCCGTACAGCACGGCGGGGATCTGTCCGCTCCGCCGGATCTCACGGGCCGCCCCTTTTCCGAACTGCGTTCTGATTGTTGCTTCAGCGACAAACTCCATAATGCTCCTTCAATTCTTTTCCCCGGTCTTCCGTGCCGGCGTTCCTCTCACCGACGGCAACCGGGGCCATCCAGGGACTACCCGATGGCTTCAGGCTGCTATTCTTCAGGTCTTCTCATCAATGAAAAAGGATCAGTCGAACAACGAGGTGACTGATTGCTCCTTGTGGATTCGCTTGATGGCTTCCCCGAGGAGGGGGGCCACCGACAGAATGCGAATTTTTGAACATACCTGATCTTTGCCCTGCAGGGCAATCGAATTCGTGGCCACCACTTGCGCCAGCGAGGATTGTTCAATCCGTTCGATCGCGGGACCGGACAGCACGGGATGGGTACACACCCCCCAGACCATGGAGGCCCCATTCTCCAGACAGGCGTTGGCGGTTTCCACAATCGTCCCGGCCGTGTCAATCATATCGTCCAGCAATAGGACGTGGCGGGCTCTCACGTCCCCGATAATATTCATCACCTGGGCCTGGTTGGGGCCTTCCCGGCGTTTGTCGACGATCGCCAGATTCGCTTCCAACCGTTTGGCAAACGCCCGGGCGCGTTCGACACCGCCGGCATCAGGCGAAACCACGACCACGTCCTGCAATTGACTTTTCTTGACGTAATCCAACAAGACCGGCCTGGCATAGAGATGATCGACCGGGATATTGAAAAACCCCTGAATCGGCCCGGCGTGCAAATCCATCGTCAGCACCCGGTGCGCCCCGGCCGTGGTAATCAGATCAGCCATCAGTTTGGCGCTGATCGGGACCCGCGGTTGGTCTTTCCGATCCTGGCGGGCATAGCCGAAGTACGGAATGACGGCCGTGATCCGGTAGGCGGATGACCGTTTCAGGGCATCCAACATGATCAAGAGTTCCATGACCGACGTATTGACCGGGTCACAACACGACTGAATGACGAATACGTCTCCTCCCCGTACGTTTTCTTCGATTTTGACTCGGATTTCGCCGTCGCTGAAAGTCGAGACCACCGCCTGTGACAAGGGCACACCAAGATAGGCGCTGATCTCGCTGGTCAGATGCGGGTTGGAGTTTCCGGCAAACAGCTTCAGGTCATCGGCCATGAATACTCGTCCAGAGTGTGACGTGAAAAAAAGAAGACGGGAGAAACCCCTGCATCACTATTTAGGCCATCCACGCATGGTTGTCAACAACCGAACTTCCGTCTTGCCGACCATGTGCAGAGACGACGTCCCGCCGCCTAGGGTTCCTCCAACACGCCACGCTGAAGAGAGGGTCCGACGGCAACCTGATACTTCGGGGTCCCGGCAAACGCCCCTTTGGCACGAAGGGCCTCGGCCTGCTCTCGAAACACACCGAACACGGTCGCTCCGCTGCCGGACAAGAGGGCTCCTTCCGCGCCCATTTCGGATAACGTGTTCTTGATGTCGGCCAACACGGGATAGTCGGCGAACAGGACCGCCTCGAAGTCATTCTCCATCCGGGCGAGGATCCCGCTCCAGGAAACGGAAGACGCCCGTTCAACCGATTCCAGGGCTTCGGGCATGGGCGGCACGGTCCGCCGCACCTCATCCAAGCGCCTGAACGCCTGGCCCGTGTTGATCGGGAACCCCGGATTCACCAGCACGATCCACCGGACGCCTTCAAGGGTTTTCGGAATAATCCGCTGGCCCCATCCATGCACCACGGCAGTCGGCGCCTCCATGAAAAAGGGCACGTCGCTTCCCAGGGTTTGTCCCAAGGCGGCCATCTCACCGTTGGTCCAGTTGAGACCCAACAAACGATTGAGACCCATAATGGTCGCCGCGGCGTCACTGCTCCCGCCGCCAAGACCCGCTTCAACCGGGATCCCCTTGACCAATTTCAAGTCCACGCCGACGGCGACGCCCGCCCGCCGTAACACCAAGTCGGCAGCCCGATACACCAGGTTGCCGGTCGGCGGCGACAAGGTTTTCTCCGAACAGTCGAGACGAATCCCTTCAAACGCGTTCGTGACCCGAACCGTCAACTCATCAGACACCCCGATCGTTTGCATGAACGACCACAGGGCATGATACCCATTGGACAGTCGATCGAAAATTTTGAGAATGAGGTTGACCTTGGCCGGGGGATGCAAGAGCAGGGATCGATCCACGTTACCCATGAGGCACTCTTACCAACCCGCCTGACCCGTTCGCAACAACACGGCAGGCCCCTTCTCCTCGAGAGGTCAGTCAAACACGGAGGGCATCGAGAAAATCGGAAGGTACATGGCCACGACAATAAACCCGATGCCGATGCCTAACACGACGATGATCAGAGGCTCCAGGACAGCGGTAAACGCGGCGACGTCGCGGTCCACTTCACGTTCATACAGGTCCGCGACGTTTTCCAGGGCCATATCGAGATTTCCCGTGGCTTCGCCGACCCCGACCATGTTGGAGACCAAGCGGGGAAACATCCCGGACCGCTCCAGCGGGTCGGCCAGGGTATGTCCCTCGCGAATACTGGATTTTGCTTCCTCCAACGCCAGTGCCATGCGTCGCAACCCGGACACCTTTTGGGCGATTTCCAGGCCGCGCAAAATCGGCACGCCGCTCCGCAGCAGCACGCCGAGCGTCCGCGTGACGTGAACCACGGCCACGTTCCGCCACAATTTTCCTGCCAACGGCACGCGAAGCATGACGTCCTCGATCATCCCTTGTCCTGACCGGGTCTTCGACCACACACGTCCCCCGATGCCCAGACCGGCGACGCCGAGGAGCACCGGCACCCAATGGGCCTGGAGCCAGCGACTCACCGCCAACACCAGGGCCGTCGGCCAAGGCAGCGCGTCACCCCAATCGGCGAACATGGTGGCGAACATGGGGATCACCCACAGAAGCAACACCCAGAGCACAAGCACGGCCACCGTCATCACCAGCAGGGGATACGCCAACGCCAGCTTCACCTGTTGCCTGAGCCGTCCCACTTTATCCAAATGCTCAGCTACCCGGCCGAACGTCTGATCCAATGTACCGCTTTCCTCCCCGGCTTCGACCATATTGACGTACCAGGGCGTGAACACCGTGGGGTGTCCCTGAAGCGCACCGGCCAGGGACGACCCCGACTCCACCTTCTGTTTCACGGCACGAATCACCGCTTGAAAAGCCGAAGACGAGGCTTGCGTCGCCAGCATATCGAGTCCCTGCGCAAGAGGCACTCCGGCTTTGATCAAGGCTTCGAGCTGATAGGTAAACACCATCAAGTCGTTTTGGGAGACGCGGACCGTTCCCGAGAAGGACCACCCTTGGACAAGGGAGGCGGGTTCTTCCCTGAGGCGGGTCACGAACAGGTCTTGTTGGCGAAGAGCCCGCAGGGCGGCGCTGTGGTCGACGGCCTCCAGCTTTCCCCGCCGGACTCCTCCCTGCCGGGTTTTCACGCGATACAGGAACGTCGGCATAATCAGGTTCGGCTCAAGGGACGAGGCTTCGCTTACCGGGATTCATCCTCGGTGGACACACTCACCACCTCTTCTATCGTGGTGAGCCCTTGCTTGATTTTGTCCAATCCGCTTCGTCGAACGGTTTTCAAGCCCTCCGCCAGTGCTTGCTGCTTGAGTTGATCGGCGTGTTGCCGCTCAAGGATACGAGATCGAAAACGCTCGGAGACCGGCAAGACCTCAAACAGACCGACTCGCCCTTTATAGCCCGTCCCGTGACACGCGGCACAGCCCTGCCCGCGCACCAGGGCGACGGTTGCCGTCTCCGCGTCGGTGAAGCCCAATTCGCGTAGCTGAGTTGGCGAAAAACGGTCGTCAGGCCGTCGGCAATCAGGGCAGACGCGACGCACGAGCCGCTGCGCCACAATGACGCTCACCGACGACGCCACCATAAAAGGATCGACGCCCATATCGAGCAACCGCGTCACTGACCGCACCGCATCATGGGTGTGCAAGGTGGACAGCACCCGATGCCCGGTCAGGGCAGCCCGGATCGCAATTTGCGCGGTTTCCAAATCCCGAATTTCACCGACCATCATAATGTCCGGATCCTGCCTCAGAAAGGCCCGTAAGATCTGGGCAAAACCCAGACCGATCTCTTCCTTGACCTGGACTTGCGTAATACCGGTGAAGTGATATTCCACCGGATCTTCGACCGTGACGATATTCACGTCAGGCGTATTCAACACTTGCAGCGCCGAATACAGCGTCGTGGTCTTGCCGCTCCCCGTCGGACCGGTCACCAGGATCATCCCATGCGGACGGTCCAAGGCCGCGAGCAAGGTCTCGGTGTCGGCCGCATCCAACCCCAAGGCCGTCAGGTCGACCAGTTGCCCGGCCCGGTTCAGCAATCGAAGCACGGCTTTCTCCCCATGAAGGGAAGGCAACACCGAAAGACGAACGTCGACGGTCCGCTTTGAGCCCAACTCCAACGTCATGCGCCCATCCTGTGGAAGGCGACGTTCGGCAATATCCAAATGCGAGAGGATTTTGAGCCGGGAGATCACGGCGTTCCGCAACGCCAGGGAATAGGTCATCGCCGTATGCAACACGCCATCCAGCCGGAACCGCACGCGCACCGCATTCTCAAAGGGTTCCAAATGCACGTCGCTCACACCCGTGTCGGCGGCGCGTTCGAGAATCGTCTGAACCAACCGGGCGACGGGAGATTCCTCTTCAACCAAGGCCTCGGCTCCCACTTCCGGCTGGGCGTATCGCAGGCTCGACGACGCCTTGTCGAGCAACGTCGTCATCTCTTCAGACTGCAGGAGTGAATCGACTCGATGGGCGTTGTGCAACGCGGAGTCGAACGAGGAAGAACCGGCCGAGTCATCCGCGTCCTGCGTACTCACCGGCGGGGATGAGCCGCCGTCGAGACCATGAGCCTGCCGCTCGTATAACGCCTGGATGCACCGGCGAATATCAGCCTCCAGCGCGATGACCGGAATCACTTGCAATCCCGTACGAAACCGCACCTCATCCAACGCGTGCAGATTGGCCGGATCAGCCACGGCGACCGTCAACCGCCGACCCGCTTGCCTCAACGGCACGGCCACGTGTTGCTGAGCCCAGGCCTGAGGAACGCAGTTCGCCAGCTGCGGGTCAACGTCGGCAGGGAAAGGATACGCCGTGGCCAATCCATACTGCTGGCCCAGAAACTTGAACAGCGTTTCTTTAGAAATGACTTGTTGGTCAAAGAGGATTTGACCGAGAGGTTGGCGGGTCTCCTGCTGGCGAGCCAGCGCCTCATGCAATTGAGCAGAGGTCACACAACCGGCGTCAAGCAGTAATTGACCCAGCCGGGTGTGCAGCATAAAACCCTACCACGAAACGTGGAACTCCTTATGAATCCTCGGCGTTGTTCAACCGGTTCACTCCGCGGAGAATGTAATGCAAGCCGGACAGGACCGTCAGCAGACTCATCGTCAACAACAGGGGAAACAGCAGCACGGGGTCCAGCTTTTGAGCGGTCAAGGCAAGCACCAGGATAATATAGCTCGCCTGAAACAGCGTCGTGGCCTTGCCCAACAACGTGGGCGAGGCATCAATGGTCGTCTCGGTGAGATGGGCCAACAATGTGCCGGTGAGTAAAATGGCGTCGCGACTCACGACCAGGATGACACTCCACACCGGCACCATGTCCAACAGGGATAACGTCACGAACGTCGTCATGAGCAACAGCTTATCCGCCAACGGATCGAGGTAGGCCCCGAATTGCGTTTTCTGATTCGCGATACGAGCGATCGTGCCATCCAGCGCATCGGTCAGTGCCGCGATGATCAACGTCACCAGGGCATACTCCACGTGCTCATAGACCAACAACCCGACGATGAGCGGGATCAGCAGGATACGGAGAATTGTGAGGCTGTTGGGGATGTTCAGCGGAACCACGCCCCCAATGGAGAAGCGTGCATCCATCACGTCCGTACCTGGTCCTTGTTTGGGAATCACGAGTATCCTCCTTAATGGAATAAGACTAAGGACAGGAAGCGAGTAAGTCAACCGGAGCCAAACATTTATTTCGGGCCAACGGCCTTGAGCACAAACCCGCACAGCGAGTCTCAACCGTCGATGAAGAAATCATTTTGGATCCACGAAACGCAGGATTGTGGGAGAGCGGGAAGGGCATCAAAACGATCAGCAGTGAGGGTAAAAGCTCTCTGAGCTTGGGCGAAGGGAAACCATCCAGAGCAACCTTAGCAAGCAAAGGTGGTTATTAGTTACATCCAGCATATAGCAACATCACGATTCTAATAAGGGCGTAACCACAAAGTAGCTTGCATCCCTGCCGGCGACTTGTTAGACGTCTTTTTTTAAAATGCGAGCTATTGAGACAAGCTTTTTACTGTTTGCCTTTAGGCTACCGTACAATTCATCAAGAAGCTTTTGCGTATCTTTGACTAATACCACACGATCTTCTTTCTTTGCAGCAACCAAATCCCGCAACTTGTTGGAAATTTTACGCTTTTTTCCAAGAAAGCTGAAATCATTGACTTTTCCATAGATTTCCCAGTAATCATATTGAGAATATCTCTTGGCTATGTCGGCTATTGTTTTACCTTGAGACAAGAGCAAATTCATTGCAGATAAATCATCTTCTTTGATCGCCATTTTACCTCCTCTTTGCGGTCGTATAACGACTTGCATCAGCGGCAAAAAGAATTCCGATTAATGGGTTTGTCAAATGCTAGACTAATCCACAGAACTCGAAAAGTGTTCGAGTAGACCGTTCGTGGCAGTCTGTATTGCCACAATTGTTAGGCCTTTTTCTAATCCGCTGTTTCGGCTGCTGGCGGTTCGTAGCCTTCTGTAATTAAAACGTTTTGAGGAGCCTGCACCTCAGGATCTGGAGATGTCGGTCCTGATTGTTGTGTTTCAACTTGCTGTTGTTCAGATGCATTGGGGTCAACCCGATTGTTTTCCGACATGTTAGCTACCCTCTCTTTCAGTTGGTAACTCAGAGGTGGCTCGGGAAATTTGAACAAGGGGGATAAGTGACATTTCTGCTCACGAGCGGCATGATTGCCGTGAATGAGGAGGACCCATGACGAGACGACTACGCCGAAACCATAGCCCGGCTTTGAAGGCCAAGGTGGCGCTGGCGGCCATCCGCGGGGAACAGACGCTGTCAGAACTCGCCCAGCAGTTCGACGTGCATCCGAACCAGATCAAGCAGTGGAAGGAACAACTCCTGGCAGGCATACCCGAGGTCTTCGACAGTGGGGGGAAGAAGACGGCGGTCCCCGAGTGCGATGTCACCGTGCTGCATGCGAAGATCGGGCAACTGACCCTGGAGAATGATTTTTTAGAGGGTGCGCTCAGCAAGGCCGGTCTGTTGCCGAGCGCAAGACGATGATCGACCACGAGCACCAATTGAGCATCAGCCGTCAGGCCCGGCTGCTGGGGATGAGTCGCGGCAGTGTCTATTACCAGCGTCGTCCCGCTTCCGTCGCCGACTTGGTGTTGATGCGCCGGCTTGATGCGTTGCACTTGGACTATCCCTTTGCTGGCAGCCGGATGCTGCGGGGCTTGCTGCGGCAGGAAGGCTATGAGGTCGGCCGCCTCCATGTCGCCACGCTGATGAAGCGGATGGGGATCGCGGCGCTCTATCGGCGCCCGACCACGTCGCACCCGACGCCGGGCCACCCGATTTACCCGTATCTGTTAAGGAAGCTGGCCGTCACCCGCCCAAACCACGTCTGGGCGATGGACATCACCTATGTGCCCATGGCGCGGGGGTTCGTGTATCTGGTAGCGGTCCTCGACTGGTTCAGTCGCAAGGTACTCGCCTGGCGGCTCTCGATGACGCTGGAGACGGGGCCGTGCGTGGAGGCGTTGAGCGACGCCCTCGCTCGCCATGGCACGCCTGAGATCCTGAACACGGATCAGGGCAGCCAGTTCACCTCTCTGGCCTTTCTCCAGGCCTTGCAGGACGCCAAGATCGCCATTAGCATGGACGGCAAGGGCGCCTGGCGCGACAATGTTTTTGTCGAACGGCTCTGGCGGACGATCAAATATGAGGAAGTCTATCTGCGCGCCTACCGAAGCGTCTCGGAGGCTCGGAGCGGGCTTGGCCGCTATCTGGCCTTCTACAACCGACAGAGACCGCATTCAGCCCTTGGCGGGCAAACGCCCGACCAAGTCTATTTCAACCAGCCCAAGCCAATCCCGGCGGCGGCATAACCAGAGCGGAGAGCCACTTATCAACAGCCTGCAACCTGTTCAAGGAAACCGAGCCACCTCTAAGGACCGGGTACGCTGACAAATATCTCCCGATCTTAGTATCCAATCCTCGAAAACGAGCTATCTCATCGTCGTATAACTTGATGTAAAAACTAAATAGGTCATCATACTTGTCAGCCATATCCTTTCCTTCCTTATAGTGTTCTAACGCTTGAGCTACCGCCTACTCATTCTCATGGAAGATTTACTCTTCCAGCGAGAAGTTCAAAATTCTGAACCGAATACTATGTGGTGTCAAACGCTCCCATAAACAGGATATGCCTTTGATTTTTCCAAGGTTGCAGCTCTAATCGACGCCCCCTATAATCATCGTACCGCAATATGAAAAGGAAGGACCAATCTGCATGAGTACCTTGCCGTTGTCATTTCGATTGCGCAACGCCGTGGTTGAGAAGCACCAGTTGGAGGGCACCGATCCCAGTGATCGTTATTTCAACCGCATGGTGCCGGTCAAGCACGTCAATCGCGGGTATACGGCCAGTATGATGTACGAAGCGTTAGTGACGGAAAGCGACGTTCACCAGACCGTGGGTGGAGCCGTCGCGGAAATCGTGGACAAACTGCGTCACTTGGGCTTTATACACATGCGGACCCGGTTGAATTTCAAGGGGCAAAAGTATCTCGCTGAAAAAGAATCGTGGGTTGAGTATCCCGACTGACCCGGTTCCGTCTCGACCGTGTGGCGCCTACCGTTCTCCGCCGCGTCACCTCCCGCCCCATTCCTGCCAGATCGCATCATGAATGTGCGGACGGAACGTCTTGATGGCCGTGTTCGTCCGGGTCGGATGCACGCGATTGGATAAGATAATCACCTCGAGTTCACGGGACGGTTCGATCCAGAGCGACGTCCCCGTAAACCCCACGTGCCCGAACGCCCGTGTGGAAAACCGCGTACCTGACGACGAAGGGGCGGACGGGGTATCCCATCCCAACGCCCACGACGAAGTCCCGGATTCACGATGGGTGAACCGTTTCGCAAGAGCGGCACTCAAGAAGCCGTCACGACCTTGGACCGCCTGAAGCCACGCGGCTGAGAGCAGGCCGACGGCGTGAGCCGTGCCGAACAGCCCGGCGTGCCCGGCACTACCTCCCAACGCGTAGGCGTTTTCATCATGCACTTCTCCGCACAGCAGACGATTTCTCCAACGATCCCATTCCGTCGGGACGATTTTCGCCGGGTCCTCCGTCTCCGCGTCGTCACCACCGATAAACGCCAGGGACGAAATGCCCAAGGGCTCAAAGATTCTCCGCCGGCAATAGGCGGCCAAAGGCAACCCCGCGCACCGTTCGACGATCACGCCCAGCAGCATAAAGCCCACGTCGCTGTACAGACTTTGACTGCCTGGCCGATATTCGACGGGTTCACGCGCGATGGCGTTCAGCAACGCGTGCACGCGTTGCCGTCGTTCTTCTTCATTCCGGGGCGGCAACCCCGCGGGCGCCAATTGTTCATGATAGGGCCGCCAGGCCGGCAACCCCGACCGGTGGGAAAGCAGTTGCCGGAGCACGACGCCGGCAACGGGGCTGTCCCGCAACTCTTCCACCCACCGAGACACGGGCTGGTCCAAGTGCAAACACCCGTCCTGGACCAAACACAACGTGGCCGTGCTCGTGGCCAAGGGTTTGGTTAAGGACGCCAAATCATACATCGACTCCCGGCGGACGGGTTGGTCGTCGGGTGGAACTCCGCGCGTTCCAACGGCTTCATGAAACACGACGGTTCCGCGAGATCGCACCAGGGCTACCGCACCCGGAAAGACCTTTTCGTGGACCGCCCGTTGAAAGGCATGGAGGATGGAACGCATGAGGACACGAGTCAATGGGCGTCACGCCGCGGTCTTCGTGAAGCAGAACCCCGTGGAAGCGCGATGCGACACGCATCTTCTGGAAAGCCCATGCCGATCGTCCTCAGTCGTCAATGCAACCGGAGCCCGATATCTCGAATGGTTTGTACCACGGCATATTGCAAAAACATGATCAGCAAAATCGCCAGGATGGGCGAGACGTCGATGCCTCCGAGTATGCCCACCCTGCATCGGATGACGAACAAGACGGGGTCGGTCGCCTTTGCGAGAAACTGAACGATCGGATTCCATGGATCAGGATTCACCCACGAAATCAGGGCCCGGATAATAATCAGCCACATATACAAAAACAGGACCGTGTCCAGGACATAGGCCAAGCCCTGCAAAATATTACCGGCGACAAACATGGTCACTTCTCCTCATGACAAACATCGGTTGGCGGAGTTCCAGGCATTTGTCATCCTGCACCACATCTCCAGGCTCTACCTCCCCTTCACCCCTCCTTACAAAGGAGGGGAACAACTGGATTCCAGGCTGCGTTCACGATTCAGTCATCGCAGGCTGCGGTCGAGTTCCGAACAGCGCGGTGCCGACGCGAACCAACGTCGCGCCTTCCTCAACCGCGACTTCAAAATCATTGGACATGCCCATGGAGAGATCATGCAGACGGACGCGTTGCCACGGCATCCCGTTGATCCGGTCAGCCAGGTGTTTGAGACGCTGAAAATACGGTCGCATCGTTTCGGGATCGGGATTCCACGGAGGAAGCGCCATTAAGCCTTGCACGGACACGGACGGGAAGGAGTCGATTTTCGAGACGGCCGCCGGCAACGCGTCGGGGGCAAACCCCCCTTTGGATTCTTCTCCTCCGACGTTCACTTCGAGCAGGATGGCTTGGGACGTGCCTTGCTCACGGGCCCGGCAGTGAATCTCCTCGGCCTGCGCCACGGATTCCACGGAATGAATGAGGCCGAATCGTCCCACCAACCACTTGAGTTTTCGTCGCTGGAGCCGACCGATAAAATGCCACTCCACGTCCTCACGTTGACCCACCGCCTGCATCTTGGCTTGCGCTTCCTGCCACCGATTTTCTCCACAGATGGTCAGACCCGCCCGGATGGCTTCAAGGACCCGGGGCGCTTCGACGTATTTGGTCGCCGCGACCAATCGGACACGACGCGGGTCCCGCCCCACGCGTTCCGCAGCGCGACGGATTCGCTCCTGTGTCGTCCGGATGTTCGTCGACAGATCATTCAACGGGACGTCCTTGAATGCCGGTTCCCCAAAATTTTCCCTATTACTTCAAGGAACCTTTGATTTCTTGTGATAGCGGGATGCAGGGCCAGGCGTCCCGCAGCGAAACCCGAGACATATCAAACCAGATCGTCGAGGGTTGAGCGAGGACACCACGCCGCATTGCGCCCGATAGTGCCATCAATCAGAGGTTCCTCAACATGATTCCGCTGATCATGCTACCATGCACCTTCCCCTCCCGGCGATAGGAGAAAAACAAATCCGGGCGACAGATGGTGCAGAGATCCACGGTATGGATATGGTCCTCGGCAATACCCAGAGACGCGGCTTGCCACCGAATGAGCTTTTTCAAGTCCAACCGGCCGGTCCCGGGACCGGTTCGTCTCAGGATGGTCGAGTCGTCGGGCACATCGGGCGCCATCTGATTCATCACCGGGGTATCGATTTCATAACAACAGGACCCGGCTGACGGCCCGATCGCCACGTGAATCGAAGCGAGGCCGGCGTCGAACCGTTCCACCATGTTTCGTACGCTCTTTGCCACGATGCCATGCACCGCGCCGCGCCAACCCGCATGGACGGCCCCCATCACGCCCCGTGCGGGATCCATCAGCAACACGGGAACACAATCGGCGGTTTGGACGGTCAAGAGCGTATCGGCTTGATTGGTCAGCACGGCATCATGGCCGCCGAAAAACTTTTGACCGACTTTCACCGGCTGATCAATGCTCAAGACGTCCGTCCCGTGTACCTGGCGGATGGCCACCACCACCGGGAAGTCGGCATCGCCAGCCTTGACCGTCCCATGTTCCCCGTTCATTCCTCCATACTGTGGCCCATGCCGCGTCCCGAAGAAATGCAACATGCGCCGACTGATCTTTCCGAATGACCAACTTGTGAGTGGAAGCATCGCGTGCGTTGATTGTGTCGGACGTTCTGCAACAAGAACCATAATTCCCAACCTCCTTTGATTCAAGCCGTCAATTGGCTCTCCTGCGCAAAAACGTGGGGACTTCCCAGTCCGCATCCACCAACAAATTCCCCTGTTCGACTGGAGCATCCGATCCCCCTCGTCGCATAAACGCCGGCCGGTCGAGATCGTCGGCCGAGCCATCACCGGGAGCCGTCCGGGCCATCGTCAAGACCGGATGAGGGGCCGAAGGCATGGAGAGACGCTGACGGTCCTGTCCTCCCGGGCTCGCGGCCGGCTTGGCCCTGAAGGAATCCTGTTGTTGTTCAAACCCGGTCGCGATCACCGTGACAATCACCTCGTCTTCCAACCCCGGATCGATCACGTGGCCGACGATAATATTGGCTTGGGGGTCCGCGGCTTCTTTCGCAATGGTTGACGCTTCGTCGACTTCATGCAAGGACAGATCCGTACCACCCGTGAGGTTCAACAACAACCCTTTGGCCCCTTCGATCCCACTCTCTTCCAGCAGCGGGCTGGTAATCGCTTGCTGGGCGGCTTCCATGGCGCGATTTGGTCCTCTGGCCACGCCCATCCCCATCACCGCTCTTCCCCTGTATGACATGACGGTTTTCACGTCGGCAAAATCCACGTTGACCAAGCCGGGAGTGATGATGACGTCGGTAATGCCTTTAATGGCTTGCCGCAGGACGTCATCGGCCACTTTAAACGCCTCCAACACCGGCGTGCTCTTGTCCACCAAGGTCAGCAGTTTCTGATTGGGGATCACGAGCAACGAATCGACGTGTCGCCGGAGTTCCCGCAATCCCTCTTCAGCGAAGCCCATCCGGCGCTGGCCCTCGTGTTGAAACGGCTTCGTGACCACGCCCACGGTCAAAATGCCCAAGTCTCTGGCCAGTCTGGCTGCGACGGGCGCTCCGCCCGTTCCGGTCCCCCCCCCCATGCCCGCCGTGACGAAGACCATATCCGCGTCTTCCAGGGCCGCACGGATCTGGTCTTCACTTTCAAGGGCGGAATCCTTCCCCACTTCGGGATTCGCGCCGGCCCCGAGTCCTTTCGTTCGCTCCGGGCCCAACTGAATCCTGTACTGGGTAGAGGATTTGCTCAAGGATTGAAGATCGGTATTCGCCACCACGAACTCCACCTTCGTCAAACCGGCGGCAATCATGGTATTGACCGCATTGCACCCTGCTCCACCAAGCCCGATCACCTTAATCCGAATCGGTGTCATCTCTTCCTCTTGAAATGCAAACATGGAACGCCTCCTTGTTATGAAACCCGAGGTCCACGCCTGTCAGGATCAACGCTCGTTGATCTCCCGCAACCGTGGTGTCTGAAGATTGTATGCGCCATCTCCTTAGAAAAGATTCAGGACCCAACTTTTCATGCGACTCAACACACCGCCCAACCCGTTCCCGGCTTTCCTGCTCGCGCCGACAAACTCGAACTCCTGGTCCGTTCGATGCGCGTGCAAAATCAGACCGACCCCCGTGGAAAACATGGGATTGCTCACAATATCCCGCAAACCGCCCACCCCGGACGGGACGCCGCGTCTTCCCGGCAGATCCAGCACGAGCTCCGCAGCATCCGGCATACCTTCCAACATCGACGTGCCTCCGGTGATCACCACGCCCGCCGCCAGTCTGCCCTCATAACCCGATCGATAAATTTCCCGCAGGACCAATTCAAAGATTTCCTCAACCCGCGGTTGGATAATTTCGGTGATTTCCCGCCGGCTCATGGGGTGCGGGGGCCGGCCGCCGACACTCGGAACTTCCACGACTTCCGTCTCTTTCACCAGGTTGACGAGAGCTGATCCGTAACGCACTTTGATGTGTTCCGCATCGGCGAGCGAGGTCCGCAACCCGATTTGGAGGTCGGTCGTGATGTGCTGACCACCGACCGGCAATACCGCCGAATGACAAATCGTCCCATCGGAGAAAATGGCCAAATCGGACGTCCCGCCTCCGAGATCGACCATGGCAATCCCCAAATTTCTTTCTTCGTCCGTGAGCACGGCTTCACTTGAAGCCAGCGGTTGCAAGACAATGTCGACCACGTCGAGCCCGGCGCGATTGACACATTTCATGAGATTCTTGGCCGACGTCGTCGCCCCGGTGACGATGTGCACGTCGACCTCCAACCTCGTGCCGGAAATGCCCACCGGCTCTTGAATGCCTTCCTGGTCATCCACGATGAACTCTCGAGGCAGCACGTGCAGCACCCGTCGATCCGAAGGCACCACGGCCGCGGCCTTAGCCGTCTCAATGGCCCGATACACGTCCGATCGAAACACCTCATTCCGCTTGAGCGCCACCACTCCCTTTGCCGTCTCACTGGAAATATGACTGCCGGCGATGCCGATGTAGACCGAGTTGATTTGGACGGCCGCCATCAACTCGGCTTCCTCCACCGCCTTTTTAATCGACTCCACGGTGCTGTCGATATTCACGACGACGCCTTTTCGAAGCCCCCGGGATGGACTCGAGCCCACACCAATGATGTTGACCCCCTCACCAGGCGCCACCTGTGCCACGATGGCACAAATTTTGGTGGTGCCGATATCAAGCCCGACAACGATGTGTTCTTTTTTGGCCATGAGCTTGCTCACCCTTTCTTTCGAACGATCACCTTGCCGGCAAACCGTAAATCAATCTCATGCGATCCTTGACGGAAACGCTCTCGAAGGGACGGCTCCAGATCGAGATACGGCTGCCACATGTCCTGGAATTCGTTCTTCACCCGAAAAACCAGCCCGCCGGTCTTTCCGACCATGAACCGTGCATCACTCAAATCGACGCTCACGGAATGTCCGGCGTGACGCTGCAGGTGTTTGGCGAAGCGAAGCCCTCTTCGAGCTTGAGCTTGCGTCTCGGGGTCTCCGCCTAACAGTGTTACCGCTGAAATCCCCACCAGTTCAGGCAACGTTCCCGCCGGCCTGTCCGGCGCAAGGGACAACACCACGCCTTCTTTGTCCAAAAACAACGTTCCTCCCGCGTGTTGAAACAACGCGGCCGGCTTTCGCTCGACCACGATGACCGTCAGGGTGTGGGGAAGGACTCGCCCCACCGACGCGGACGCCACCGCAGGATGAGCCTCCACTTTCCGTTCCAGGCTTGAGAGATCCACCGACAGCAACGAACGATCTTCGGGTAAATCCAACAGCGACAGCACGACTCGACGATCGAGTCGATCGGTACCGGAAATGGAGACACGCTCAATGGCCAGCAAGCCGGCCACGGCTGATGGCATCCACTGATAGCTCATCATGCAGAAGGTCACCAGGATGCCGAGAAGCCCTCCTTGAATCATCCGGACCCACCACCTTCGCGACGACGGCTCCTGCCGAAGTGATCGGTTTCCGCGGCTCATGCCCGTCCCTTTCCCGCCCTCGTAGTCTTCCAACTCGATTGCCGCGCCAATCCGGACCGTAAAATCCGTTCCGTCAGCGCATCGTAATCCAGGCCGGCCGCGGCCGCGGACATGGGTAACAAGCTCCTCCGGGTCATCCCGGGGATCGTGTTGATTTCCAGGAACACGGGCCGGCCGGAGCGGTTGAGCCGGAAATCGATTCTGGCTGCGCCGGCGCATCCCATCACCCGGTAAGCCAGAACCGCCAAGGCTTTCACCCGTTGCTCCTGGCCCGTGGTGACGGGGGCCGGGCAGAGGTAACGCGTTTCGGCTTTTTCATATTTGGCGGCATAATCATAAAATGCATTGGGCGCGACAATTTCGACCGGGGGCAAGGCTTCGCCGTCCAACACGGACACGGCAATTTCACGGCCGTCGATAAACGATTCCACGAGCACTTCGTGATCGTGTGCAAAAGCCTGCTTCAGCGAACCCGTCCACTGCGAGGGCTTTCGCACCAGCGACACGCCCACCGTCGAGCCCTCGTTCGCGGGTTTGACGACCAGAGGCCACGACAGTTGCGCCGGCATGATCCTGTTGCCGGTCCGCTGCAGGACCACGCCGGGCGCGACGGGAACACCCTGCATCCGCACGAATGCCTTGGTCACGGCTTTATTCATGCTCATCGCGCTGGCTTGGACACCTGAGCCGGTATACGGAATGCCCATGATCTCCAAGAGGCCCTGCACCGTTCCATCCTCCCCGCCCCGGCCATGGAGGGCGAGAAAGGCCAACTGAACGTTGCGTGCCCGCAGTTTGAGCGGCAAGGAGACGTCCACGTCGATACGGGTGGCGGCATACCCTTTTCGAATCAACGCGGCATACACCGACCGTCCGGTTTTCAAGGAAATCTCACGTTCCGCTGATCGCCCTCCCATGAGAACTCCTATATGGGCTGAAGTTAACGGCATCGTTCTTTCACGGTATCCGCATGCTAAGGAACCTCACTCTCGCCCACCACTTTCCATTCCAACTCCAACCGGATGCCCGTTCGCCGCAAGACTTCCTGCCGGATCGTTTCGATGAGACGCAGCACGTCCGTGGAGCGCGCACGTCCGAGATTGACGATAAAATTGGCATGTTTGGGCGACACTTGCGCATCCCCCACCCGGTACCCCTTCAGTCCGGCTTCTTCGATCAGCCGGCCGGCCGGGATCTCCCGGGGATTCTTGAAGACCGACCCGGCATTGGGTTGCGAGAGGGGTTGCGAGCGCTTTCGATACTGCAGATAAGACTTGGTCTGTGATTCAATCGTTTCCCTGGAGGCCGGGGTCAGACGAAGCCAGGCCCCCACCACAATGCCCTCGGGCAGGTTGACGGAACGATACGAAAAAACGACGTCCGTTGCCGGATAGGTCCGTAACCGGCCCTCGGGATTCACCATTTGAATGGCGTCCAAACAGGTTTGCATCTCTCCCAGCTTGGTCCCCGCATTCATCACGACCGCGCCGCCGACGGTCCCCGGGATGCCGGCTGCCCATTCGAGCCCCGACAACGCATGGTGCACGGCAAACCCCAGCAGGGTCGGCATTCGCACGCCGGCTTCGGCGAACACGAGCCGGTCGTCTTCTTTTTCGATGGCCGCCAAATTGGACAAACTCAAGACCACGCCTCGAATGCCGCCGTCCCGCACCAACAGGTTCGTCCCTCCCAACACCATGACGGGAACCTGAGCCGCAGACGCTTGCCGAACGATCCGACACACGTCATGGACGTCTTCCGGACTGACCAAGACATCGGCCGGCCCCCCGATGCGAAGCGAGGTCAAGTCCGCCAACGGCGCGTCAAACAGGACCTCTCCGCGAATCCCCGACAGGGCCGCTTTCCAATCATGATGGTTCGACACGGTCAGCACGTCTCCGCCCCCGGCAGTCCGCTCCACAGACTCACAATGACTCCAACAACTCGACACCCACCTTCCACACGTCTCCGGCGCCCAGCGTGAGCACCGTATCGCCGGATCGCAATTCCGCGACCAGTCGACTGACCAACGCGTCTTGCTTCTCCACGCAATGAACCGCCTGGTGGCCCGCGGCCCGGATTCGTTCGGCCAGGATTTCCCCGGACACGCCTTCGATCGACTCTTCGCCCGCCGCATAAATCGGCGTCACAAACAGGATATCCGACTGCTCGAAGGCATTCGGAAATTCATTCAACAGATCGTGCGTGCGGCTGTACCGGTGTGGTTGAAAGACCACCACCAATCGCCCCGGCCAGACGGCCCTGGCCGCGGCCAGAGTCACCCGGATTTCCGTCGGGTGATGGCCGTAATCGTCAACCACCACGACGCCGCCTTTTTCTCCACGGATATGAAACCGCCGTTCAACGCCGGAGAATGAGGCGACGCCGGCACGAACCAAATCCAGCGGAATATCCAGTTCCAAACCGACTCCGATCGCGGCCAACGCATTGGACACGTTGTGGACACCCGGAATCGTGAGTCGAAAAGGGCCTAGTGTCCGTTCGCGAAATTGAACGCGAAAGTTCGTCGTCAATCCCTTGATTTCTATGTCCGTGGCACGCAAATCCGGCATGGAAGAGTCCGAGGACTCCAGGCCATAGGTGATATATCGCTTCTGTACCTGAGGCAGCATCGCGCGAAGATGTTCGTCATCCGCGCACAGGATCGCCACCCCGTAAAAAGGAATTTTGTTGACGAATTCCAAAAAAGCGTCTTTCAGCCGATCCATGGATTGATAGTGGTCGAGATGCTCACGATCGATATTCGTCACCACCGCAATCGCAGGGGACAGGCGAAGAAACGACCCGTCACTTTCATCAGCTTCGGTAATGAGCAAGTCACTTCGTCCCAACCTGGCATGGGAGCCCATGGCATTCACCTTGCCCCCGACCACGAACGTCGGATCAAGGCCGGCATGCGCCAAGACCGACGCGACAATGGACGTCGTGGTGGTTTTTCCGTGAGCCCCGGCAATCGCCACGCCGAACTTGAGTCGCATGAGTTCCGCCAGCATTTCGGCCCGCGGGATCACCGGCACGACGTTCTGTTTCGCAGCCATCACTTCCGGGTTCGAGGCCTGAACGGCTGAAGAGATCACCACCACTTGCGCTCCTTCCACGTGGGACGCGTCATGCCCGATGGAAATTCTTCCCCCCAAGGTTTCCAACCGTCGCGTATTGTCGGACGGGGCCACGTCGGATCCCGTGACGTGATAGCCCAGCGTCAACAACACCTCGGCGATGCCGCTCATCCCACTCCCACCGATCCCCACGAGATGAATATGCCGAATCTTTCTAAACACCGTTCGTCATCGTACGTTCAGGGAAACTTTTCCCCAGTAACCGATAACACTCGCGGACCATGGCCTCAGCCGAATCGGTGCGTCGCAAACGCAGGCTCTGTTCCGCCATGCATCGAACACGATCCGGGTGATGCAGCAATCCCTCAATCTCTTCAGCCAACCCGGCGCCGGTCAGCGCAGGCTGAAGCAGCACGATGCCCGCCCCCGCCCGCTCCACGACGCGGGCGTTCGATTCCTGGTGGTTGTGCGTCGCCTGGGGAAACGGAATGAGGACGGAGGGCTTGGCGCAGGCGGCAATTTCCGACAACGTCAAGGCTCCACATCGACAGATCACCAGATCCGCCCGGCGAAGCGTCCGGGCCATATCTTCGACAAACGGCACCACTTCCGCCTCCACGTTCATCGTGCGATACGCTTGAGAAACACGATCGAAGTCGTTCAGGCCCGACTGATGAATCACCGTGACCCGGCGCCGAATCAGGGCAGAGGTCCGAACGGCTTCGAGCACAATGGAGTTCATGGCTTGAGCCCCTTGACTGCCGCCACAGACCAACAGCGTGTCGATTCGACCGGATTCCAGGCTCGGCGTGGTCGCGACAAACGCCCTTCGCAACGGGGTTCCCACCACGGAAACCTTGCCGGCGCGAAAATACGGCGTCGCGCGTTCGAACGAGACGAAAATCCGGTTGGCCAAGGGCCCGAGGACGCGGTTGGCGATTCCCGGGACCGCGTTCAGTTCCACCACGGCGCGCGGGATTCCCAACAACAACGCCGCGAAAACCACCGGCGGGCTGGTATAACCGCCGGTGCCGACGACGAGATCCGCTTTGTAGGCGCGCAACAAGCGGAGGCATCGCCAAACCGCCCCGGGAATCAACAGCAGTGCCTTGATCGAAGCCACCATCCCCCGACCCACGACCCCCTGCACTCGAAGGGTTTCCATCCGCCATGGCGCGCCGGCCATCATCCGCTGCTCAAGGGCTCGACCCGTCCCCACCAACGTCACGGACGTATCGGCCGCTTGACGACAAAACTCTTCGGCTAATGCGAGAGCCGGGTAAAAATGTCCTCCCGTGCCACCTGCTGCAATCACCACGTTCATCCCATCCCGAACGAAGAAAGGGGCTGGTCCGCCGGACCGGCCCGGGAAATGCTGAGCAGAATACCGATCGCCATCAGACTCACGATCAACGAAGACCCTCCGTAGCTCACGAAAGGCAGCGTCAATCCTTTCGTCGGCAACAGACCGGACACCACGCTCATATTGATGAGCACCTGTATCCCGACCAACAGGGTGACTCCACCTGCCAAATGGCGGCCAAAGGCATCGGGAGCCCGTCCTGCAATTCTGAACCCCTTGACGATCAGGATCGCGAATAATCCGATCAATAACCCCGTCCCGAGAAACCCGAGTTCCTCCCCGACCAAAGCCAACACAAAATCTGCGTGCGCTTCAGGCAGAAAAAACAATTTCTGTCGCCCTTCACCCAACCCCACGCCGAAGATTCCGCCGTTCCCCAACGCGACAAACGATTGCGTGAGTTGGAAGCCGGCATCGGTCGGGTCCTGCCAGGGGTCTATAAAATTCAACATCCGTCGACGGCGATAATCGGACTGCATGATCAACGCGTACGCCACCGCGAGCAGAACCATGCCCATCCCGAGAAGATGCGGAAGCCTGGCACCACCCAAAAACAGCAAACCGAACAAGAGGAGTGTCAGGACCACGGCCGTTCCCATATCGGGTTCGAGCAAGAGCAACCCCGCAAACGTCCCGACGACCGCCATGGGAGCCAGCACCCCACGACTGAAGGTGAGGAGGTCCTGCTCTTTCCTGACGAGAAACGAAGCCAGGTACAACACAATGGTCAGTTTGGCGATCTCTCCCGGTTGCACGGAAAACCCCGCAACGCGAAGCCACCGACGCGCTCCATTCACTTGCGTGCCCAGAACGGGAATCAGCACCAGGACCAACAGCGCGAACGTCAGGACCAGGCCATAGGGTGCGAGTGTTTGCCACATGGTGTAATCCCGTTGAGCCACCCAATGCAGGACCAGGAGCCCCAACAGCAGCCAAAGACTTTGCCGTTTCAAAAAAAACGTCGCATCTCCGTACCGTGTTTCCGCCATCACCCCGCTTGCGCTGAACATGATAATCAACCCAATGAGGGTCAACATGTACGTCACCACCAGGACGGTCCGGTCCATGGGACGCGAGGCGGGCCGGTCGGTTCCGGTCTGCCAGGCCAAAGGGAGTTCTATTTTGTTGCCTCGAACGCGTGACATCGTGGATTTCCCTCACCATCAATCAGTCAAGGCATTCACGAGATCGCGAAATTGTTGACCTCGATCGCGATAATCCCGGAACATGTCGAAACTCGCACAGGCCGGAGAGAACAACACGGCCTCACCCTGTGCGGCGAGATCCGCAGCCAAGGTGATTCCCTCGGCCAAGGAAGACACGCGGCTGATCGCCCCCACGCCTTCAATGGCTTGGGCAATGACGTCCGCCGACTCCCCCAACACGATACAATGTTTGACACCCGGCCTGAGTGCGTCTTTCAAGCGACCGAACTCGCTCCTGCCTTTTTCTTTTCCCCCCAGAATGATGACGAACGGCTGCCGCAGACTGGCGATAGCCTTCAGTGTGGCATCGACGTTCGTCCCCTTGGAATCATTGATAAACGTCACGCCTCGTCGCTTACGCACCACCTCGCAGACGTGGGGCAATCCTTGAAACGAGCGGACGGCCCGTCTCATGCCGTCCCGGGAACAGCCCATCACCATGCCGACGGCGAGGGCGGCGAGAACGTTGGAGACGTTGTGATTCCCCGGAAGAGGAATGTCGCTCACCGGCATCAGTTCGTCCCGTTGTCCATTCCATCGAGTCACGATCATCTCACCGGACACCCACACGCCATTGGGCACTTCATTGAACACGCTGAATTCGATGAGCTGCCCTTGCAGCGAATCCCGCACATCCCGGACCAGGGCTTCGTCGGCATTGAGCACGGCAAAGTCCTCTGAGGTTTGATTTCGAAAAATGTTGGCCTTGGCCCTGGCATAGTCGGCGAAGCTCGGGTGGCGGTCCAGGTGATCCGGGGTGATGTTGAGCAGCACGGCAACGTGCGGATGAAACCGGTCGATCGTTTCCAATTGAAAGCTCGACAATTCTGCGACGATTTCATGAAAGGGAGCCGGCGCATCCGGACCCATGCGCGCGCGTTGCTGCACGGCCAAGGCGGCTTCCGTTAACGGTGGCCCCAGGTTGCCGCCGACAAAAGGAGTCGATCCGCATTCCTGCAAGAGTGTTCCAAGCAGCGACACGACCGTGCTCTTTCCATTCGTTCCCGTGACGCCGATGACGGGGACGGAAAAGAACCATGAGGCCAATTCAACCTCGCCGACAATCGGTACGCCTCGCCGGCGTACGCCGCCGAACGCCTCCAGGGCCGGAGAAACGCCGGGGCTCACGATCACCAGGTCGACGGCTTCCAGCCCCTGCTCGAATCGTTCTCCGCCGAACGGGTGCACCCCCCGGACATCGGAAACACTCATGGTCCATTCCGTTTCAGGCTTGTGATCGACCAAGGCCACCTTGGCTCCGAGCACGGCCAGCAACCGCGCCGCGGCTACGCCGCTTTTGCCCGCCCCGACCACGGCCACGGACTGCCCGGAGAGACCGGGTGCCGGGCGGTGTGGATTCGTGCGAGGCGTCCGTCGAGACATCTTCTCCAGCGTCAGAAGCATAGGGTTAACGCAATTTTAACGTGCTGAGGCTCAAGAGACTCAGCAGAATCGCCACAATCCATAATCGAACCACGACCTTGGGCTCTTCCCATCCTTTCATTTCAAAGTGATGGTGAATGGGCGCCATCAGAAAAATCCGTTTCCTCCGCGATTTATAGAACAACACCTGAAAGATCACGGAGACCGCCTCCATGACGAACACGCCGCCAACCAGGATCAGCAACAACTCGTGCTTGCTGACCACGGCGACCGTGCCGAGAGCCGCGCCAAGGGGCAAGGACCCCACGTCTCCCATGAACACCGTCGCCGGATACGTGTTGAACCACAGGAACCCGAGACTGGAGCCGAACACGGCCGCCATCAGGACGGACAATTCCCCGGCGCCTTCAATGTACGGAATCAGCAAATAGTCCGACACCACTTTATTTCCGGCGGCATAGGCCACCACGGCATACGCCATCGACGCCACCATGACCGGGCCGATCGCCAACCCATCCAAGCCGTCCGTCAAATTCACGGCGTTGGAGCAGCCCACGATCACCAGGATCGCGAACGGAATGTAGAGCGTCCCCAGGTCGGGCGTAAACGCTTTGAAAAACGGAACGCTCAGTTCCGTGGAATACCCCGGAGAGGTATAGAAAAACAGGCCGATTCCCAAGGCAATGCCTATTTGCGCCACGAATTTTTGGAGAACGGTCAACCCTTCCGAACGCCCCCGCGCAATTTTGATGTAGTCGTCGATGAACCCGACGAACCCAAAGCCCACAATGGACAGGATGACGAGCCACACGTACAGATTGCCGACGTCCGCCCACAGCAGCGTCGACAACAGCACGGCAAAAATAATGAGAATGCCCCCCATGGTGGGGGTTCCTTGTTTGGCCTGGTGGTGGCTCGGTCCCTCTTCGCGGATCCGTTGTCCCAATCGAAGTTCCTGCAATTTTCTGATCAGGGGTGGAGCCAGGACAAACGCGATGACAAAAGCCGTCAGCGCCGCGTAAATGATGCGAAAGCTCAAGTACCGGAATACGTTGAAAATTGCGATGTCCGTGTGCAGCGGGTACAACAACCAGTACAACATATGTCTGATCCTATCCTTATGCGTGTGCGGGCCGGGATCGAAGTGCGTCCACCAGGCACTCGAACCGCATGGCCCTGGAGGCTTTGAGCAACACGACGTCTCCGGGCTCAACCAGCTTCCGGAGGACTGCTGCCGCGTCAACGACGCGCCGGGCTTTGAAAATCCGCGATGAGGGCATGCCCTCCGCAGAGGCCCCGCGAGCCAATTCCCCGCCGAATTCCCCACACGCCACCAACAAGGAAATGCGGCTGCCGGCAAGAAAAGCGCCGACGTCTCGATGGAGGGCCCGCGTCTCCGTTCCCAATTCAAACATGTCTCCAAGCACGGCAATGGTCCGCCGGCCGGCACCGAATTCCTGTAACAGCGTCACGGCCGCCTTCATGGAATCAGGGTTTGCATTATAGTAGTCCTGGATCACGCTGATCCCCTGCCAGGAGGAAACCTGGGACCTCATGGCCACGGGACGAAATCGACTCAAACCGGTTGCCATCTTGGCGACCGACAGCCCCAGGACGTGACCCACCGCAATCGCGGCCAGCGCATTCAACACGTTATGGGTGCCATGCACGTGGAGAGACAGTCGATGCGCTCGTTGACGTCCGATCACGTGGAGACGAAATTCGGTTCGCGTGCCTTGCCGCTGAATATGACTCCCCCGGACGTCCGCTTGTCCCCGGATTCCGAACGAGACCACCGAACAGCGGGCACGGCGTCGAAAAAAGTCGTAATACGGGTCATCCGCGTTCAACACCACGGCGGCCTCTCGAGGAAGGTGGGCCAACAATTCGGCTTTCGCGCGGGCGGACCCGTCCACGCTTCCGAAGAACTCCAAATGGTCGTTTCCGACGTTCGTAATGAGGCCGACGGTCGGCCGGGCAATTTCCGCCAACCGCGTCGTTTGACCTTCGGCATCCACGCCCAGTTCCAGAACCGCCGCCTGGTGGGCCGCGGTCAACCCGAGCACCGTGTGCGGCAACCCGATTCGATTGTTCATATTCCCGGCGGTTTTCCTGAGGCGCCAACGCTGGGACAGCGTTTTTGCAATCATCTCCTTCGTGGTGGTTTTGCCGTTGCTCCCCGTCACCGCCACGACCGGAATGTCAAGGCGGGTTCGGTGGAAGGTCGCAAGGTCCTGATAGGCTCTCAAGGAATCCCCGACCTTGACGACGAACGGGTCTGATCGGCCGGCCCGGGCCGGGGCGGGTTTTCCGACCTTGGCATGACGCGGGAAGGCTTCAAGCACGACCCCGTTCGCTCCACGGGTGAAGACCTCATCGATAAACTGATGCCCGTCAAACCGGGCGCCTTTTAACGCGACGAACAAATCGCCTTTGCGCACCTTCCGGGAATCGGTACAGACCCGTTGAATCCGACAACCCGTCGTGCCTCTCAGTAACGTTCCGCCGGTTGCAGCAAGCACTTCGTCTCCCGTAAACATCGCCATCGTCGGAGAACCTATCTCCTGTCCGGCAAGCCCGCCAACAGTTCACGCGCGACTTCCCGATCGTCAAAGCGATGCCTCGTCTCGCCGATAATCTGATAATCTTCATGCCCCTTGCCGGCGATCAACACCATGTCGCCGGGCCGGGCTTCAAGGAGAGCCGCCCGAATGGCCGCCCGACGATCAGGGATCACGTGCGACGCGCCCCGTTCCGACACCGAAAGACCCAGCACTCCCTGTTCAATATCGCGCAGGATCGCCTCGGGATCTTCGGTACGAGGGTTGTCCGAGGTCAGAAACACCACCTCACTGCGTTGGGCAGCCACCCGTCCCATTTTCGGTCGTTTGCCCGGATCACGATCACCCCCACAACCAAAAACCGTCATAATCCGTTCCCGGCACAGTTGCCGGGCGGCAGCCAGGAGCTGGGCCAGTGCGTCTTCCGTATGGGCGTAGTCCACGATCACCGAAAAGTCCTGCCCGGCCTCCACGCGCTCGAACCGGCCCGGTACCGTTCGGAATCCCCGGATGCCTCGTTGCACGTCATCCAGAGACATTCCCCGCGCAAGGCCGACGCCGATACCCGCCAGGAGGTTCGAGACGTTATGTTCACCGACCAAGGCGCTTTGAATCTCCGATGCACCACGTGGAGTATGGACGGTAAACCGGGTTCCATCCATCGAGAGGATCACGTTCGTCGCGTAAATATCCGCATGCCGGCGAAGAGAATACGTCCAGACCGGCACCGGGGTCTCGGCTTGCAATCGGACACCCCATTCATCGTCAATATTGACGATCGCCCGTTTGGGTCCCGTTTTGGAGGCGGGGACCACGAACTCCTGAAAGAGGCGTACTTTCGCCTGATAGTAGGACTCCATCGTATCGTGGAAATCCAAATGGTCTTGGGTCAAATTCGTAAAGACCACCACGTCGAATTCACAGCCTTCGACCCGGTCCAGCGCGAGGGCATGCGAGGAGACTTCCAGGACCGCCGTATCCATCCCCGCGTCCACCATACGATGCAGGAACGCCTGCAAAGGAATCGCACCCGGCGTCGTGTGACTGGCGGCCTGATACTCCGGACCAACGTGATACCCCACTGTGCCCATGAGGCCCGTCCGGTAGCCGCCACGTTCCAGGATGGCCTGACTCACGTGCGCCACCGTGGTTTTGCCGTTCGTCCCCGTCACGCCCACCATGAGTAAGGCTTGCGAGGGATCCTGAAAAAACCGCGAGGCTAACCGGCCGAGCGCTTTCCTGGAATCCTTGACTTCGATCCAGACGGGACCGCCTTCTTTCCTGACGTGGGATGGAGCTCGGAACGGAGCTTGAACCACAACGCCCCCTATCTGTTGCCGGCACACCTGAACGACAAAAGCATGACCATCGACCTGCTGACCTTTGACGGCGACAAACAAACTGCCTCGTGCGACTTCCCGTGAATCATCCGTGATGCCGGACAGTTCCACATCGAGGTTGCCCGTCGCGCTGACCACGTCGAGGGGCAACAGTAACGTCGCTAACGTCATTCCCAGTTTGGCTGATACCCGTCGAGGGCAGGCCTTGAACGGGACGCCACCATCCGGGCTTCCTCGCCGGGAGCCACGCTTAAATATCGGAGCGCCTGTTCCGCCACCTTCCGAAACACCGGAGCCGCCACCACCCCTCCCCAAGCCGGGCCTTGCGGTTCATCAATCATCACCAAGATAGCTAATTGAGGATCCTCCGCGGGGACGAATCCCACGAACGATCCCACAAATTTGGTGGACGAATACGTGCCTGTTGCAGGATCGACCTTCTGCGCCGTTCCGGTCTTGCCCGCGACCCGATATCCCGGGATGGCCGCGCGCTTTCCCGTCCCCCGTTCCACCACGTTGACCAGGAGGTCCGTGACGGTCTTTGCGGTCCCGGCGCTAATGGGACGGCGGCGAATATGGGGGACGTGCTCCCAGACGCTTTTTCCCCGGTGATCGGAAATCTCCCGTACCAGAAACGGCCTCATGAGCCATCCCTCGTTGGCAACGGCCGACACGGCCGTCAGGAGTTGCAACGGCGTGACGGCAATTTCCTGCCCGATGGCCAAAGACGGGAGGGTGCGCTGACTCCATTGATCCGGACGTCTCAAGATTCCGATGGATTCCCCGGGAAGATCGATTCCCGTTTTTTCACCAAAGCCGAACGTGCGCAAGTATTGATAGACCTGTTCGCGCCCCAACTCCCACGACATTTTAACGAAGGCCACGTTGCTGGATCGTTGTATGGCTTCACGAAACGTCACCCATCCGGCTTTTTCATGGTCATGAATCACGGTGCCACTGATCGGGATCTCTCCATCACCCGCGTACAGCAAGGTGTCGGGGGTGATGCTCTTCGATTCCAGCGCGGCGGCGGCCAGCACCACTTTGAGCGTCGAGCCCGGTTCGTAGGGATCGGTCACACCCCGATTCCTCCACCGCTCGGGTGACGCCTGATGAATATGATTCGGGTCAAACGTGGGACGAAGGGCCCAAGCCAACATCTGGCCGGTCTTGGGAGCCATGACAAGAACGGCCCCGCCTCGCGCCTTGGTGTTCCGGACGGTCTGTTCCAGGGCTTGCTCCGCGATATACTGAATGACTTCATCGATGGTCAGGGAGATGGCATGTCCCGAAAGAGGCTGAGATTTGCGCTGACTTTCGGGAATGATGACTCGTCCCAGCGCGTCCCGCTGTAACACGACCCGACGCACCTGGCCCCGAAGGTGCTCATCATATCCGTTTTCGAGCCCTTCAAGACCCTGACTGTCCATTCCCGCAAATCCCAGGACGTGCGCCAATAACGTCCCCTTGGGATAAAAGCGACGCGTTTCCACCATGACGCCGACCCCGGGAAGCGCAAGATCGTTCAACCGTCCGACCTGAGAGTCCTCAATTTTCCGTTGAATCCATACGAAGTCCCGTTTGTTCCGTAACCGCTTTTCCAGGGGTTTCCGCGGAACACCCAACACCCCTGCGAGTTGGCGGGCGACACGCGTGGGACTGTCGATGGAAGAGGGCGTGGCATATACCGACGGCACGTCAAGGTTCAATGCCAACGGTTTCCCTTGCCGATCCACAATAGCGCCGCGGTTGGAATTGAGAGTGATGATCTTCTCGTGCTGCTGGCGAGCTTTCTGCATCATCGTTTCTGCTTGCAGAACCTGAAGATCGAAAAAACGAAAGAGCAGAATCGCGAACCCGACCAGAAAACACAGGCCGACGAAGACCCGTCGTCCGGATCCCTCCCCGGTTAGTTTGCATTCCTTCTTCATGAATGACCGATTCATGGTCAGTCTCCCGTTTGCCGAGCCAAACGAAGCGGTGGCTCAGGACCGTCGCTCGATGTTCCACTCTCCGGGCGACTCGGGACCAGGACCACCTGCTTCGCGCCCGGCGGTCTCATCCCCAGTTTGTCGCCGGCCTCCGACGCCAGACGCTCGGGCGCCGTCAATTGAGAGAGCCGGGCCTGCAAGCGGTCGTGCTCCTGCGTGAACGCGGCTTTTTTCTTCAACAAGGCGTCCAGTTCATACCCCAGCCGCACGACGTCGACCTTTCCCCACACGTAAAAAAGGAGCACCCCGCTCACGCTCACCGTCAACAACGTCCAGAGAACCCATTTCATGCGTGGCCTCTTTGTCCGTCTCCCCACCCGGGCGTTCGTTCAAGGACCCGCAACTTCGCACTGCGGGCACGGGGATTGACCCGGCGTTCCTGCAGGGAAGGGGAAACAGGCTTCTTCGTCAGGATGGTCCAGTGGTCCGGAGCTTCGTGCGCCAGGCGCCGAAACGTCTGTTTCACCACACGATCTTCCAAGGAGTGAAACGAAATCACACACAGACGGCCTCCCGGGGCCAGGACGTCGACGACTTCGTCCAGCCCGGTTTTCAGCGCGTCCAGTTCGTCGTTGACCGCCATCCGAAACGCCTGAAAGGTCCGCGTCGCCGGATGCAGGCGCCCGTGCCGATACGACTGCGGCACCGATTGCCGGATCACCCGCGACAAGTCCATCGTGGTCCGAAGGGGGGCTTGGCGGCGAACCCGGACGATGGCCCGGGCAATGCGGCGGGAATAGCGTTCCTCCCCCAACTCATGAATGATATTGGCAAGCTGCGTTTCAGGCAGCGTGTTGACGAGATCTTCAGCCGTTTGACCGTGAGTGGGATTCATCCGCATATCCAACGGGCCGTCCTGTTGAAAGCTCAGCCCTCGTTCGGGCCGATCCAATTGCGCAGAGGACACTCCCAAATCGAACAGAATGCCGTCTGCGTTGTCTCTGTTGGCCAAGGTCATCACCGATTTCACACGTTGAAAATTTTCACAAAACAGGGAGACCCTGGATTCGTAGGCTTGAAGCCTTGTTTGTGCATGAGCAATCGCATGCGGGTCCAGATCGATCCCGATGAGTACTCCATCGGGCGTGCTGGACTTCAGGATCTGCTCGGCCGTCCCTCCCAAGCCTATAGTGCAATCCAGGTAACACCCTTGGGCACGTGGTTGTAACCAAGTCACAACCTCCTCTAACAACACCGGAACATGAATCGAATTATCCAACTAGCCCAATATTACTCCTATTTACTCCCACTTTATTCCACTTTTTGACACTTAACGGGCAAACTATACTCGTATTCACAATTTTGTCAAGAAAAATCAAACACTTACTGCTATTGGCGAGCCAAGACGCCTGAAGTTCCTGCTACCCAATAAAGTTACGCGGATTTAATCGGGGAAAGTCCCTGTAAAAGAGAAGAAATCTAAACCCTCTCCCCAACGCGGGAGAGGGCTGGGGTGAGGGGGGATAGAGGTCGTGGCTTCGGAGCCGCGCGATCCTGATGGACGGCACCCTTCGGCTTCGCTCAGGGCAGGCGCAGGCCGTCCCCTACAGGCAGGGACATGCCCCAACGCGCCTTCTTCCATGCGGGTAGGCGTGCAGGTCGGGATGCCCTTCGACTACGCTCAGGACAGGCGTAGCGTAACCCGACAGCGGAGAGGCGATTAACGTGACAAATTCAGCGTTGAATGACGAAAAATTTACAAAACGCGGTGAATTGTACAAAGCGTACAAAAGTTAAAATTTGTTACAAATGTTACAAAATGTACAAAACTTCGCAAATTGTACAAAATCAACCGCTTGCAAAAACCGTGGAAACGGCACCGACCGCGTGACGACGGCCAGGAAGGGGGGCAGGGGATTCACGCGTTCGATCCAGTTGGGAGTGTCGGGTTACGCCTTCGACTAACCCGACCTACGAGATCCGACTTCCCCCTCACCCTGCCCCCTTCGACAAGCTCAGGACAGGCTCTCCCACCAGGGGCGAGGCTTTCTCTCAAGGCTACGGGTACAGGCGGTAGAGCATGCGGGGAAAGGGAATGGTTTCGCGTACGTGGGCGAGGCCGCAAATCCAGGCCACGGCGCGCTCAATGCCCATGCCGAACCCGGCATGGGGCACGGACCCGTAGCGCCGCAGGTCCAGATACCACCGGAAGGCTTCCTCTGCCAGTTGATGGTCCTGCAAGCGTGTGGCCAGCGTCCGGTAATCATGGATGCGTTGCCCGCCTCCGATAATTTCACCGTATCCTTCAGGAGCCAACATATCCATGCACAGCGCCCGGTTGGAATTGTCGGGGTCGGGTTGCATATAAAACGCCTTGATTGCCGCGGGATACCGATGCACCAGGACGGGTTTCTCAAACTGATTGGACAAGGTGGTTTCATCGTCCGCGCCGAAATCCTCGCCGGCCTGTATCGACGACCCCAGGCCCTGCAAGCGCAGAACCGCTTCATCATAGGTGAGTCGCGGGAAGGGCGGGACGACCGCTTCCAATTTGGACACGTCCCGTTCCAACACCTGTAATTCATTCCGGCAGTTCTCCAGGACCCGTTCCACCACCATTGCCACGAATGCCTCCGCCAAGTCCATTGCGTCGGGCAATTCCGCAAACGCCATTTCAGGCTCCACCATCCAAAACTCCATCAAATGACGGCGGGTCTTGGATTGCTCGGCCCGAAACGTCGGGCCGAAGCAGTACACCTTTCCGAAGGCCGCGGCGGCCGCTTCCCCGTACAATTGCCCGCTCTGCGTCAAGTAGGCCGTCTCCTCGAAATATTGCGTTTGAAAAAGGGTGGTCGTTCCCTCGCACGCATTCGGCGTAAAAATAGGCGCGTCAAACAGGACAAACTCCCGTTCGTCGAAAAAGTCCCGGCAGGCCTTGATGATCGCGTGCCGGATTTTCAGGATGGCCTGTTGCCGAGTCGAACGAAGCCAGAGGTGGCGGTGGTCCATCAGAAACCCGACGCCATGCTCTTTGGGTTGAATCGGAAACGGCTCGGAAAGGTGAATGATCTCGAAGGCGGTCACCTCGATTTCATACCCACCCGGAGCCCGCGCCTCCGCACGCGGCACGCCGGTGACCAACAGGGAGGATTCCTGGGTCAATTGATTCGCGAGACCGAATTGTTCCTCCCCCAGCGTTCCTTTGCTCAAAATGGCCTGGATATCCCCGGACCCGTCCCTCAGCGTGAGAAACTGCAGTTTGCCGCTCGAGCGATGATGCCGAACCCATCCCCGGAGACAAACCTCTTGCCCCACCACTTCAGCAATATGAGAGACGGAAACGATCGGAATGCTCATGCCGGCATCTGCGCCTTCATCGGGCCGGAGGCGGCAACCAAGACGGCAAAACCCCGTGCACCAGGAACGGGTGGCTCTACACCACCTGCCTTCCCCTGACAAAGGGGAGAAAACGGACAACCCCTTCTTTGCATGGTTCCCCTCTCTAGCCCTTCATTCTGTCAATAAAAGTTCCTGCAATGACGGGCCACAAACGCGAATTGACACCGGCTCACTGCCAAGACTATCATATTTTTTTAAAGGAGGTCTGCAGATGAGTTATACCATTACCGTACGAGAACTGAAGGATCGCTTGGATAAAGGGGATAAGGTGTTCTTATTGGACGTTCGGGAACCGCATGAATTTTCCATGGCCAGGATTGAAGGGTCCACGCTCATTCCCTTGGGCACGTTACCCCAATCGCTCAATCAACTCGACCCGGCCGATGAAATCGTGGCCTTGTGTCATAAAGGCATGCGCAGCGCCGACGCCGTGGGATTTCTCCTCCAGCAAGGATTCTCCAACGTGAAAAACCTGGTCGGGGGCATTGAAGCCTGGTCCGTTGAAATCGACCATTCGGTTCCGCGTTATTGATCATCAGTCAAGCGCCGGTCAGAAGCGCCGGCGCTTCTGTTGCTGAAAAAACTTCACCGTCTCATCCAAGCCTTCCGAGAGGGACACGCCCGGCGCCCAGTCCGTCTCTTTCTCCAGTTTGCCTGCATCCAGCGCACTGCGCATTTGCTCGCCTTTTTTCTCGGGACCGTAGATTTCCCGGCACTCGGTGTTCGTCAGTTCTTTCAGCCGGGTGAAGATCTCGTTCACCGTCGTCTCGATTCCGGTCCCGACGTTGAAAATTCCCTCGACCGATGGGTCCAATGCCGCCCGCACCGCGTCCACCACGTCTCCGACGTAAACGTAATCCCGCGTCTGTAACCCGTTCCCGTTAATCCGGGGTTGTTCGCCCGCCAGCATTTGCTGCGTGAAAATCGCGACCACGCCGGCTTCACCGTCGGCATTCTGTCTCGGGCCATACACATTGGCCAGCCGGAGGGCCACGTATTTCAGGCCGGCCACGTGGCGATAGTACTCGAGATAGTATTCACAGGTGAGTTTACTGATCCCGTACGGGGACAGCGGGCGCGTGGGATGGGATTCCGAAGCCGGAAACGCCTCCTGCTCGCCGTACACCGTGCCGCCGGACGAGGCAAACAGAATTTTTCTGGCGCCGTACCGGACGGCCAACTCCAGAAGCCGGAGGATGCCCACAATGTTCACTTGCGCGTCGAAGACGGGATCCTCCGTCGACTTTCGGACGTTCATTTGAGCGGCCAGGTGCACGATGGCGAGAGGACGCTCTTTCTTGAACACTTTTTCCACGCGTGGACTGCACACGTCCAATTTGTAGAAGACAGCCTTGCGGTGAACCTGCTTCCGTTTCCCCGTAGAGAGATCGTCGATCACGGAGACGCGATGCCCCTCCCCGACAAACTGGTCTACGATATGAGACCCGATAAATCCCGCACCGCCCGTAACTAGAATATTCATGCCACGTCCTCAGGTTGCGGAGATGCGGTCGCCGAATCCGAACCCGGCCATCGCAGACCCAAAAAAATTTCGCGATTCCCTTTTTTCCCCTGCACGGGGGAATCGAACAGCCCGAGGCAATCAAATCCCAGTTGTTGCGCCATGTCCTGGATACGCCTGGCCACTTCCTGCCGGATCGTATCATTTCGAACCACGCCGCCCCGCCCCACCTGCTTCATGCCGGCTTCAAATTGCGGTTTGACTAGCGCAAGGACCGTCGCCCCGGCCGCCAGAAATTTGACCACACAAGGCAACACCAAGCGGAGCGAAATAAAGGAGACGTCGATGACGGCCAATTGGATGGGCTCGGGAACGGCTGCACAATCGAGATGCCTGATGTTACAGCGCTCGAGGACGACGACTCGCTGATCGTTTCTGAGGCGCCAATCCAATTGCCCATACCCCACGTCCACGGCATAGACTCGACGGGCCCCGTGCTGGAGGAGACAATGCGTAAACCCGCCCGTCGATGCGCCGACGTCCAGGACGATCCGGTCCGCAACGCGGAGGAAAAAAGCGTCCAACGCGGCCGAGAGTTTGTCTCCACCCCGGCTGACGAACGGGCTCGCCGGCCCTTCGACGGCAACGTCCGCTTGCCCTGAAACGAGTGTCGCCCGCTTTTCCACGCGCGCCCCGTCCACCGTGACCAGGCCAGCCAGGATCATCCGCTGCGCCTGCTCCCGGCTGCCGGCCAACTGACGTCTGACCAGCACTTCGTCGAGTCGCTGTTTGGGGACCTTGGTGGACATCAATGTGGGCTTGTACATGTTCCTTCATTCGTTGACTGAACGAGGAACTGACCACATCATATTCGTCATCCGGAAGGGCCGTTGGCTTTCAGCCAGCGCGGGCGTTCAGCTTGTTCCTTCTTCCTCGACGGAATACGCTTCCACCCGTTTTTTGCCATCTTTGTCCTGCACCATGATTTCCACTTTCCGTTCGGCATCATCCAGCATCTTGAGACAGGTTTTGGAGAGCTTGATCCCCTCTTCAAACATCTTCAAGGAGTCATTCAGCGGGAGATCCCCTCGTTCCAACTCGGTGACGATGGTCTCAAGCCTGGCCAAGGCATCTTCAAATTTTACGGCTGCCATCCCTACCTTCGAACTTTGGTGTCAGGTGAATCACGTTCCATTCTCTCTACGCGTCTTGTGTGGTGTCGACCATGGTTCGCTTTTGCAGAAGAGCGAAGGCCTGCTGAGAAGACAATGACGCAAAGAATCGCATTATACAAGGTGTTCCCGTGACGTCAAGATTGCCGCTCCGTTTGTTCAACGAGACAAGACAGCCTTCCTTCGGCCAATCGCGCTCGAATCCGGTCGCCGACTTGGACGGTTTGCGCATCCTTCACGATTATTCCCCCGGGATCAGTCTCAAGTATGCTGTACCCGCGAGACAAAACCGAGAGAGGACTCAGGGTATCCAGGGTGCTGGCCACGGTTCGCAACTGATGTTTTTTCCCGGCAATCACCCACGGCATGGCCCTGGAGAGACGTCGAAGAAGCTGGGGCAACATCAGGTTTCCCCGTTGCCACGATTGGCCAGGGCCGGCCCTTTCCAGCCCCGCGGCCAACACCGCCAGTTTCGGCCGCACCGTCGCCAGCATGACCCGTATGCCGCCCCCAAGACGGAAACCGAGCTCATCAACGCGTTGCACCTGACGTTGGAGGATTTGCGAAGGAACGGGAAGCCTGGACAAGGCCAACGCCACCTGATGCCTGTGCCCCCTCAGGGTGCCGCGCATGGTCTGGCCCAGTCTCGCGTGCTTTTCCCGTATGCCTTCAATCAAGTCGACCAGAACGGGAGAAACGGATTCCGCCGCGGCCGAAGGCGTCGGGGCTCGATAATCAGCGACAAAATCCGATAACGTGAAATCGATTTCATGGCCCACCGCCGAAATCACCGGAATACGAGAGCCGGCGATGGCACGAACCACGACTTCTTCATTAAAGCTCCAGAGATCTTCCCATGACCCTCCCCCTCTTCCGACAATGAGCACGTCGAGGTCCGTGTGGTGATTGGCCAGCCGAACGGCATCCGCGATCTGCTGCGCGGCACCGGGCCCCTGCACGGCCACGGGAAACAGGTGGATGCCGATGACCGGGCATCGCCGGTGCATCACCGTCACGATATCGTGCAACGCGGCCCCCGTGCCGGACGTAATCACCCCGACGCGACGAGGGAGAAACGGAAGGGAGCGCTTGCGCGCGGGATCAAACAACCCTTCCTGCTCGAATTGTTTTTTGCGTTGTTCAAAGGCCACCTGCAGAGCACCGATGCCCTTGGGCTCGAGATACTCCAGAAGAAGCTGATAGTCGCCTCTCGGTTCATAGACGCTGACGCAGCCTTTTGCCAGCACCGTGAGACCGTTTTCGACCTTGAACGAAAGCGCCGCGGCCATACGGCGAAAGAGGACCGCCCGGATTTGGCTTTCCTGATCGTTCAGGGAAAAATAGACGTGCCCGGAGGACGGGATCCGGAGATTCGACACTTCGCCTTCGACCCACACGTCCGGAAACGCGTGTTCCAGGGTCGCGCGAATGCTCGTCGTCAGTTGGGTAACCGTATAAACAGTCGGGGGAGAAGCAGACACGAGTCAGAAGCGTCGCGTTACGCGATTTCTCGCACGCGTTGGATGCCGGTGGCTCTTCCGGTTGAGGGGTCCAGTTCGATCACGGTCGCACCCAGCACCGCCGGGCCGGAGGCGACTTCAAAGCGTCTGGGCATCTGCGTGAGAAATTTGTCGATCACGAGTTCTTTTTTCATGCCGATCACGGAATTGACGGGACCGGTCATCCCGATATCCGTCAAATAGGCCGTCCCCTTGGGCAGGATCTGCTCATCCGCGGTTTGCACGTGCGTATGCGTGCCCACGACGGCCGTCACTTGGCCGTCCAGAAAATGTCCCATGGCCATCTTCTCCGCCGTCGTTTCCGCGTGCATATCCACGATAATGCAGGGCGTCTGAGCTTGCAGCTTTGCGACTTCGCGTTTGACCACCTGAAAGGGACAATCGAGCGCCGGCATGAACGCCCGGCCCATGACCTGGACCAGACCGATTTTCTCGCCATTCGGCCGGTCAATGACGAACGACCCGTGCCCGGGCGTCCCGTCGGGATAATTGGCCGGGCGCAGGATCCTGGGCTCCTTGCGAATATAGTCCACCATTTCCTTCTTATCCCAGACGTGATTGCCCGTCGTGAGTGCCGAAAACCCCAGGTCGAACAAATCATTGGCCAAGTCAGCCGTAACGCCGAATCCGCCGGCCACGTTCTCGGCGTTCCCGACCACAATATCGACGCGATACTGTTCGCTCACCCGATGGATATTCTGGGTGACGCTACGCCGTCCCGGTTCACCAACAATGTCACCGATAAACAACACAACCACAAATTCAACCGCTTCCCGTTGCCCGTCTTCGCTATTTGGCAAATTCGACGAATCGACTTTCCCGAATCACCGTCACTTTAATCTGACCGGGGTACGTCATTTCTTGTTCGATTTTCTTGGACAGGTCACGAGACAGAACAAGGGCTTCATTGTCGGACAGTTTTTCCTGTCGAACAATCACGCGCACTTCCCGCCCGGCCTGAATGGCATAGGCTTTATCCACGCCCTCATAGCCCACGGCCAAGCCTTCCAATTTTTCCAATCGTTTCACGTAAGCTTCCAGCGTTTCGCGTCGCGCACCGGGCCTGGCGGCAGACAAGGCTTCCGCCGCCGCGACCAACACGGATTCCGGGCAAATCGGGTCCACCTGTTCATGGTGTGCGGCAATCGCATTCACGACTTTTTCGGACTCGCCGTACTTCTTCGCAATTTCGGCGCCCAACATCGCATGCGTGCCCTCTTCTTCGTGGCTCACCACTTTCCCGATGTCGTGCAACAGCGCCCCACGTTTGGCCAACTTGATATCCAAGCCCAATTCCGCCGCCATGATGCCGCAGATATACGACGCCTCACGGGCATGATACAAATTATTCTGTCCGTAGCTGGTCCGGTAGCGTAACCGACCCAGGAGTTTCACGATCTCGGGATGAAAATCCGAAAGTCCGACCTCGAAGATCACCTTTTCGGCTTCTTCCCGCATCACTTTCTCGAGGTCGCCTTTGACCTTTTCCACGACCTCTTCAATCCGCGTCGGATGGATGCGACCATCCTGCATCAACCGTTCGAGCGAGATTTTGGCAACCTCTCGTCGCAAAGGATCGAACCCGGAAACGATGACGGCTTCCGGGGTTTCATCGACGATCAAATCCACCCCCGTGGCCGCTTCCAGGGCTCGAATGTTCCGGCCTTCCCGTCCGATGATGCGCCCCTTCATCCCGTCACTGGCCAGGGCCACCACCGAGATGGTGGCTTCATTGACGTAATCACGAGTGATCCGTTGAATCGCGTTGGTCACGATTTGCTGGGCTTCCCGGTCCGCCGTTTCCCGAGCTTCTTCAAGGATCCGCTTCATCAGGCCCGTGGCTTCCAAGCGAACCTCACCTTCAATCTCGGCCAGCAGTTGTCGCTTGCCTTCTTCCGTGGTCAACCCGGCCACCCGCTCCAAGGCCTCGCGATGTTCCCGTATCGTTTGTTCACACGCCCGTTCTTGATTCGCCAACGACACTTCCCGATCCGAGACGGTACGTTCTCTCTTGCGAAATTCCTCCTCGCGACGATCAAAATTCGCGATTTTTCTTTCCAATCCTTCTTCACGTTGCCCGACGCGTTTTTCCACCCACTGCAACTCGCTCCGTTTTTCTTTTTCCGTCTTTTCCAGTTGAGCTTTGGCTTGGAATACGAGATCCTTCGCTTCAATCTTCGCTTCCTTGACAATATGCTCGGCTTCGCGTTCCGCCGACTGCGTTAATTGGAGCAGTTGGTCTTCGGCTTCACGACGTTGCGTGGCGAAGCGCGTACGTTGAAGCACCCCGTTCAACACGACCCCCGCACCAAGGCCGATGGCTCCAACGACTACCATGATGATCATATCCGTAAAAATGGTCGTCACCCCCTTCTCTCACCACTCAGACAAAGGCGCGTACGTCAGCCTTTGGTATCATTGACAATGTTCATGTTGCCATGGGGCCGACAGCGTCTGAAACCACGAGCTGGTCAGGCCGTCTTCTACAGTGGACTCGTGCGACAGGAAACGAGGGGGACGAAGAAAAGGCAGGGAATGAAGAAAACGGAAAAACGACTCTACGCGATGTTAGGGTGTGTGAAAAACATCGCAAAAGGTAGATATTGGCTGACGCCCAGGTTTCGACATCTGTTTAAAATTCTCTCCGCCATTACCTTGGATCTCTTATCGGCTATCTACCCGGTTGACTCTTCCTGCCTCACGGATGCAGTCCCAGCCCGGCAGGGTGAACCACTCCTCAATTCAAACCTCATAGTTATACACACCCGCAATGTTACAAAATTCGTTTCATTCCATGTCATACGCCACTCGTTCTTCCTGATCGACGAATGTATCCCTCTCAAAGGTTAAAATTTTTGACGACCTACGTTACCAGAGCGCTACGCTTCGTGCAAGAACAGGGACTGATCAGGGGCCGTCCATCCCTATACGGGATTCGATACACTCCAACAGCCCCTCGGCTCGACGCTCGATTTCGGCCTCGCCGGCCTGCCGGCGGCGTTCTTGCCGAAACAGTTGATCCGCAATGTTCATCGCGGCCAGGATGGCCACCTTGATGGGCGTGGACCGGGTCGTCCCTTGCGCGATGGTCTGCATTTGCCCTTCGACGTATCGGGCGAGTTCATGCGCATAGCTTTCGTCTTCAATAGGTCGCAAGGCCAACTTCTGCCCGTAGACGTCAACCTCGATGCTCTTAGTCATGCACAGCCTCTTGCAGGCCGGTCTCCGATGTTTCCAGGCTGTCCAGTTGCTCCAAGACCCCTTCAATGCGCGACTTGAGAGTCACTCGCTCTTCTTCCCACTCGCGGGCAAGGACCTCCTGCCTCGACAATTCCTCTTGAACCAAATTCAACCGTTCTTGAAGGGAGCCATTAGCCTGCTTTAATTCTTGAACCAACTCCACCAACCCCCGCACTCGAACCTCCAACGTTTCCATTTTTTCAAGACTCATGGTGACGAACTCCTTGGCTATGATCCGAGAGAGTAAAATATCACTAAAATAAAATCTTTAGCAGGCCCTGTCAAGAGGTAAAGCACTACATGTTGTGGAATGAATGGCCTGATAGATACGATAACTTGTAAGCACTCGTTTCACGTATCGACGCGTTTCCCTATAGGAGATCAGTTCGACAAACTCGTCCGGATCTCGAGTGCCAAACCTAGCAATCCAACGGTTCACCGCGTCGGGACCGGCATTATACGCCGCGACGGCTCGAATGAGATTGCCCTTATAGTCACGTAACAATTCACCAATATAATCAACTCCTAACCGGACGTTCACATCTGCTTGCAACAAATCCTCCCGGTCCACGGATCCAAGGCCCAGGCGGCGGGCGACGCGGTTCGCCGTCTCCGGCATGAGTTGCATCAACCCCATGGCGCCGACGGGTGACAAGGCCTCGGGATTATACAAACTTTCCTCACGGATAATCCCCGCAACCAAAAAAGGGGCCACGTGCGAATCGGCATAGCGCCGTATCGTCGGGATATAGCCCGTTGGATACGCCATGCGCCATAGCGGGGAATCAAGAGAAATCCGGCGACGCTCAAGTGGCTCCCGAAAGTACCGTTTGGCGATCACGATCGGTGATTCATGATCTCCGACTGCCAGCATGTGCCGCGCCAAGGCATAGAGAGTTTGCGGCTGATCGCCGTATTGCTTCTTGACCACCAACAATTCTTCCGCCGCTTCCCGGCGAAGCCCCAGTCTCGACAGTTCCATGGCCTTTTGGAAATGCGGATTGATTCGGAATGAAGACGATGCGGGACCGTTCAACGCCTGGATCGCGCGGAAGTCACCTTGCTCGCGTTCCACGTGGAATGAACGCCGCAGGCGAAACGCGGACAATTGCCCGTAATAAGTCATGGGCCATTCGGCAGACACCTGCCCGTACAACGTTTGCGCCTCATCGACGCGACCCATCCGTTCAAGCGCCCGCGCCGCCCAATAATGCGCCCGATTTTGCCGGTTCCGGCCGGAAGCGGTGGCCGCAAGCGAATGAAAGGCTTCAACCGCATCGTCCCAAGCACCTTGTTGATAGTGCAGCCATCCCAAACGCCACAACGAATCCGTTTTGGCTGCAGGAAGCTCCGCCACACGATAGGCGTCCTCATAGGCCGAGACGGCTTGCTGAATCGCGTGTTCCCCTTCAGCCCACACGCCGCTCAGCCATCCGATCCGGCTGCGTTCATTCGCACTCAAGCCGGGAGGAATCGAATCGCGAAACTTCAGAAGCATCCGGCCCTGATCCCGCCGCAAGTACACCTTGGCCAACCACACGGCGGCTTTGCCGGCATACGTGGAAGAGGTGGTCAACAGCCGGCGGAAGATGGGCTCGGCTTGGGCATACTGCTTCAATCGCACGTGGGCCATTGCCAACTGAAAAAGCCCCTGCTCGGAACGCGGGCCGTGCGGTCGATCGGCCAGGAACTTCTGAAAATCCCGGATGGCGGCTTCAAAGCGTGCGAGGTCGTACCACGTCCGGCCTCGTTGATAATAATCTTCCGACGAAGGAGTCCAAGGCAGCGCACCCGGCTGATCTGACTGCACGATTTTGTCCACCGCTTGAGCCTCCGGAGATTCGGGATAGTTTCGCCACAGCTCGCCCAGCGCGTGTTTCGCCCGGATCACTCGTTGCAACCGGGCGGCGCAATCGGCCACAACGGAGAAAGCCCGGGGAGCAGATGGAGAATCCGGATCACCGGAAATGGCTTGCTCCAGGTGCGCGACGGCGGACTGGCAATGCCCGTTCTCGAACCAGGCGAATCCCGCTTCATACGACGTCTCGTTGCGCAAGGCGGAAGAAACGGACAACCCCAGCGCCGATTCAAACGTCAGGGCGGATGCATGCAATGAACCCATCCGCCTCAATGCCCGACCGAGTTTCAACAACACGTAATCTTCGAGCAGCGGGAAATCCATGCGGGCCGTCCGGAGATAGTCAAGGGCCCGGGCAGGATCATGTTCGAGCAGGGACCATCCGATGCGAAATCCTGCGCGCCGGGCCCACAGGGTGCCTGGATACGCCTCCTGCACGTGGCCAAAACGGTCGGCCTGCAGAAGCACTTGATCGGGATGCTCGTCGGAAAAAGACGCGGCCTGTCGAAAACAGGCTTCCGCCGATGCACAGGCCACGTCCCGAGCCTCGGATTGGGGCCATGAACAGACACTCGTCAAAAGAAAAACGACGAGGAAGCTCACACGACGGGCCCATGAACGGGACGGCCTCACTGACCAACGTTTCTGTTCACGCCACACCATTCAACGGACCGTGAAGCACCACCGGGTCGGGAAAGTGGCACGGAGCGGGAAGACTGGACATTGAAAGGGGAAAATGGGGTGAGTGACGGGAATTGAACCCGCGACCTCCGGAACCACAATCCGGCGCTCTAACCAACTGAGCTACACCCACCACCCGACGAGTCGTGACAACAACCGTTTCACGAACGTAGGGCGATTTTACTGAAAAGGCTTGAGACGATGCAAGACAAACGCCTATGTCGGTAGCCGCAGGTCGGGTTCGCCCTTCGACTACGCTTCCTTCGACTTCGCTCAGGACAGGCCCTTCGCCTTCGCGCCGCCGCGCTACGCTCAGGACAGGCGTAGCGTAACCCGATGTTCCCTACCCCCCACCGGTTCGCCTGCGGGCCGTGCCCTTGGCTCTCCGACTCCCCCTCAAGGGGGGAGTGATTCATCAAAGGCCGCTTGCATCTCGTCCACGATGGCCTGAGCCGCGGCACGCGGGTCCGGCGCATCCCGAATCGGCCGGCCCACCACCACGTAATCCGCTCCGGCGTGAATGGCTTGGCGAGGCGTCACGACACGAGCATGCTCATCCACGTCATTCCCGGCAAGCCGTACGCCGGGCGTCACAATCAACAACGGCGAGTCGACGGCCGATCGAATGGCCGCGGGTTCCTGCCCCGAGGCAATCACCCCGTCACACCCCACGTCGGCAGCCACTCGTGCACGAGTCACCACCGCTTGCTCGATGGTCCCATCGTATCCCCCTTCCCGAAGATCCGCACGTTCGACGTTCGTCAACACCGTCACCGCCAAAATCTTCATGGCCGGATTGGCTTCCCGTCCCTTCACCGCGGCGGACAGCGCCTTTCGCTCGGCATGCACGGTCAGGAAGGCCACGCCCATGTCCGCGACGCGCGCGGTGGTCCGTTGCACCGTCTCCGCAACATCCAACACCTTCAAGTCGAGAAACACGGGTTTCCCATACTGCCGCACCATCCGGACGACCGCAGGTCCTTCGCTCGCAAAGAGTTCCAACCCGACTTTGATCACCCCAACGGACTCCCGGACACGATCCAGCATCGACTCGGCGGCCTGTGCCGTCGACACGTCCAAGGCAAACACGAGCCGGTCTTTGGCTTGAATCCCCGCGCCTCTCATGTTTCGATCCATTCGTGTCTCTTTCCCGTTGACCATCGAGAAGAGGCTATGTTAATAATGAAAAATTCAAACCTCTGAATGGAGAAACAAGGATGCCGGTTGTTCATAAATCAGCCATTAAACGTGCCCGTCAGTCCGAAAAGCGTCATATTCGAAACCACGCGATCCTGCATCGCACCAACACGGTCGTCAAGAAATTTACAACCGCTCTCCAACAGCACGATGCCAAAACGGCTCAACCCCTTCTCCGGGAAGCCACCGCAGCCCTTCACAAGGCCGTGACCAAAGGCGCGCTCCATCGGAATACCGCTTCCCGACGCATTTCTCAACTCTCGACCCGGTTCAACGCCCTCAAGGCCCAATAAAGACCCCCTCACCCGGCCCCCCGATAAAAAATGTCGGGGGCTTCGCCTAATTTCAGGTCAGGGGCGAGGGTTCTGCATGGCATCTCCCGGGCCATGGCCCGGCTTTACCCCGCACGTTCAGGTCGCAATGGGGGCCGCGACAAAGCTTTCGCCGACCGGCACAAGTCCATGATCAAAGCATGCATGATCCGGTGAGGGGAAGCGGCGGCCGCACCTTTCAGCGCACGATCCGTAACCGAAAAGGCTTGAAACGCCTCGGGAAAATGCGCCGAGGGAGCGCGTGTGAGCACGGCAAAAAACTCGCCCTGCCGGAAAGGCGCGATCCCCAGAGACTTCGCAACCGCTGCCTCACTGACCCGGCGGCTCAGCCCGTCTTTGGCTTTCCACAGACGCCGGTACTGCCACAGCAACGCGCCGAGAATCCGAAGCGGGGCCTCACCCGACTCCAATGTTTTCTGCAGAATGAGGAGGGCTTGCGACACCCGGCCATGGATAATGGCGCCCGACAGATCAAACACCGACGCGCCGGGTTCCGCCCCTTGGACGGCAATGACGTCATGAGCGGTGACCGTTTCTTTCGCTGACACGTAAAGCGACAACTTCTCCAATTCCCGCCGGACCACGGACAACCCTTCGCCGGCCAGTTCTTTCAGTAACCCCGCGGCTTCGGCATCCAGTTGAATCCCCACACGCGCGGCTTCCTGGCGGACCCACCCCAATCGTTGATTGTCATACAGGGGCGCACAGTTCACCACCACGGCTTGCTTCTTCAAGGCTTGGACCCATTTCAGCCGGCCATCCAGTTTCGCCGCGGAGACGATCATGGTCGTCGAATCGGACGGCGCGGAAAAATAGGGGATTAGAGCCTCCCCCTCCTTGGCGGGAAGCTTGTCCGCCCATTTCAGAAGAACCACCTGGTGGCTTGAAAAGAAGGGAACTTCCTGGACACGGGCCAGCACTTCCCGGGCATTCGTGTCATCGCCGTACAAGACGTCACAGGAAAACTCGTCACCGTTGCTTTGTCCGTCGCCCGCATTCGCGCCTTTGGAACGCGAGGCGTCCCGGATCGTCTCGATGGCTTGATCGCGCAAGCAGTCCTCTTCCCCAAGGACCAGAAACAACCTCTTCTCTTGTCGTAAGGACGGACCGAGTTCGGCAGGTTTGATCACCGGACCTTCACCCTCGCTCTTTTTCCCTCACTCTAGTCCCCGGAGCCGGTTGAGGGAGAGGTGGTGGGGGCACCCGCCCCGGAAAAGATTCCCTGGTCCCTGGCGTGCCAGAAGGCTGCGGCCAATAGTTCCACGACATCCTGGCCGGCCTGCTCCAAGGCCCGGTCTTGCAGGACCCGGTTGAACTGAATTTGATCCTGGCGGGCTTCGACGTCGGGCGCACGATTCACAAAAAACTCTCCGGTACCCGTGGCCGTTTCCGCCCAGAGACTCCGGCCCGTCTCTCGATGAGCCACCGTCACGCGCACCACCACGTTCACACGGCGTTCCCGGGTTTGGCCGGCCGAAAACGTGATTGACGGGACCGAGACTGAGACGATCTCGCCCGTCATGACGTAATCGGCTTTGGCGTCATCCGCCACGACTTGCGCTCCGCTGCTCACGGCGAATTGCTCCCGCATGTATCGGGTATACGCAAATTCCAGATTGCTCTGGAACGTGCGGTTGAGCAGGTCTCGAATGACCAATCTCACCGGGGGTCCCGCTTGATCAGGGTCGGGACCTCCCCCCACCCGCGGACCCGGCCCTTCCACGGAAAACCTGTAGCCGCATCCCGGGAGCACGACAAGCAACATCGAGACGAAAACCAGAGCCGAGACGAATCTGTTCATCAGATGCATGTCCCTTTTTCCCTGTCCCCCCCTCCCCCAAGGGGAGAGGGAACTCAGACCACAAAATTGACCAACTTCTTTTCGACGTAGATCACTTTTCGAGGCGTGGTCCCCTGCAACCATTCCCCCAATTTTTTATCCGCGTGTGCGAGTTCGAGGATCTCGTCTTTCTGCGCGCCGGCCGGCACCTGAATCTTGCTGCGCAGCTTACCGTTGACCTGAAGGGGTATGGTCAATTCCTCACGGACCACCAGGGCGGGATCGAACGCCGGCCAGGCTTGGTGCGCGAGACTCGGCTCGCGTCCCAACCCCTCCCATAATTCTTCCGCCAGGTGCGGGGCAAACGGCGACAGCAACACGGCAAAAGCTTCGGCCGACGCACGCGGCAACGGTCCGTCTTTGGTAATATCCCGCACAAAGACCATCAGTTTCGAAATGGCCGTATTGAAGCCCATCTCCTCAAGGTCCTGCGTCACCCCCTGAATCGTCCGGGCCGTGAGACGCGCCTGATCGGGCGTTCCCTGCCCCTCGACGACCGGCACGGGTTCGTGTTCACCCAACACCAGACGATAGGCGCGCTGCAGAAGCCGCGCCACACCCGGGATGGATTCGGAAGACCAGGGAGCGCCTTTTTCCAACGGTCCCATGAACATTTCATACAGCCGCAGCGCATCCGTCCCGTATTCGGCAATAATCTCGTCCGGATTCACCACGTTACCCCGACTCTTCGACATTTTCTCCGTGACTTCCTCCAGCACCAGCCCGTCAAGCGTCGGATGCAACGGCGTCCCCTCTTCCCACCGCACGTCCTGTGAAGCCACCCATCGGGCTTTCAGTTCCTCTCCCGTCTGTTTGTGAACCGGAGTGTCGTGTTCAAAACGCACGTCAGACGCTGGATACGCTCGCGCCGCAAACCCGGGATCATCGGAGAGATTGTTGTCGAAGTAGCGATAGCTGTGTCCCAGAATCATGCCCGGATTCAGCAATTTCTGAAACGGTTCGGGCGTATGCACCAGCCCGAGGTCATACAGCACCTTATGCCAAAACCGTGAATAGAGCAGGTGCAGGACAGCGTGCTCGGCTCCGCCCACGTATAAATCAACGGGCATCCAATACTGTTCGGCGTCTTCGGACCACGGTTCCCGGTCATTCCGGGGGTCGCAAAAGCGAAGGTAATACCAGCAACTCCCGGCCCACTGGGGCATGGTATTGGTATCACGCAGGGCCTTCTGCCGAGTTTCGGGATCTGTCACTTCCACCCAATCGCGGACGCGAGCCAGGGGCGTTTCGAACTCCCCGCTGGGACGAAAATCCTCCAACTCCGGCAGCACCACCGGCAACTCCGATTCGGGAACGAGCTTGGTCGTCCCGTCTTCCAGATGGAGCACGGGAAACGGCTCACCCCAATATCGCTGCCGGCTGAAGAGCCAATCGCGCAATTTATAATTCACGGTCTTCTCACCCTTGCCGTGTTGCGCCAGCCAGTCGCACATGCGGGTCTTGGCTTCGGAAGTGGCCAAGCCGTCCAGGAAGTCGGAATTCACGTTCGTGCCGTCGCCCGTATACGCGCCGGTGGAAAGATCGCCGCCGGCCACGACTTCGACAATCGGCAAGTCCATCTGCTTCGCAAAGGCATAATCCCGCGTGTCATGCCCCGGCACCGCCATGATCGCGCCGGTTCCGTAGGTCGCCAACACGTAATCCGCAATCCAGATCGGAATGGGCTTGCCCGTGACCGAATGCACGGCACACGCGCCGGTGAAGACCCCGGTCTTCTCACCCAGTTCGGCCACGCGCGCCCGCTCGCTCCGGCGGGACACGGCTTCGACATAGGCTTCCACCGCCGGACGTTGCTCGGGGGTCGTGATGGTCGCTACCAAGAAATGCTCAGGGGCCAGGACCATATAGGTAGCCCCGAACAGGGTGTCAGGCCGGGTGGTAAACACTTCGATCGATTGCGGCGCATGCCCTGAGACTTCAAAGAAAATTCTGGCGCCTTCCGAACGGCCGACCCACTCCCGCTGCATCCGCTTGATGGACTCCGGCCAATCCACCAACTCCAGGTCGTCGATCAACCGCTCGGCATAGGCCGTGATGCGCAGCATCCACTGGCGCATGGGCACCCGCACGACCGGATGCCCGCCGATCTCGCTCTTGCCGTCGATCACTTCCTCATTGGCCAGCACGGTGCCCAGGGCCGGGCACCAGTTCACCGGGACTTCCGCCAGATACGCCAGCCCCTTTTCATAAAGTTTCCGGAAGATCCATTGCGTCCATCGCACGTATTGGGGGTCCGTGGTATCGATTTCCCGCGACCAGTCGTAATCCATGCCCAGGGACTGGAATTGCCGCTTGAAGTTTGCAATGTTCCGTGTGGTGGTCTCCCGGGGATGGGTCCCGGTTTTAATCGCGTATTGTTCCGCCGGCAGGCCGAAGGCGTCCCAGCCCATGGGGTGCAGCACGTTCCACCCCCGCATCCGTTTGTAGCGGGCGATGATGTCGGTCGCGATATAGCCCTTGGGATGACCCACGTGGAGTCCGGCACCCGACGGGTACGGGAACATATCGAGGACATAAAACTTGGGTTTCGCGGGGTCGACGTCCGAACGAAAAGGCTGGTGCTCGCGCCAGTAGACTTGCCACTTCTTTTCAATGGCCTGGTGATCGTAGAATTTGGACATGGGCCGGATGAACGCGGTTGGGCAATGCCCGCCCCGCGCCTGGGATGAAGAAAAAATGTACCACAGCGACGGATAGGCGACAAGATATGAGCTACCCGCAATCAGAGCAGTCATCGGCCCTTGGCAGATTGCGCAATTTCTATTATGTTCACCCCTTGAGTTGAATGGGTCCAATTAACGGCACCGGAAGGGTTGCTCGGCGCTTGATTCTTTCGCCTTACTTATATATTCTTTTGGTAAGGAGGATCGCCATGATTGTCACGATTACATCAAAGCGACAAGTTACGTTCCCAGCGCGGGTGTTGGAGACACTAGGCGTGGGGCCCGGCGATAAACTCGAACTGGAAGAAAGCCCCGACGGGTTCATCCTGCGCCCCAGGCGGATCGACTATTCGAAATTGGGGACGCTCAGAGACAAGATTCCACCCGGACATCCGCCATTCGACATCCGCAAATTCCGGGACCAACGGGAACAAGGATATGGCCCCTCACTACGGCGTTGACACCTCAATCCTGGTCAGGCTGGTTGTACGGGAGCCGCAAGACGACTTCGAGCGCTGTATACGCCGTCTTGTCGCTTTGATGGAGGAACGGAAGTGCGAACTATTCGCGTCCAACCAAACTATAGGGGAAGCCTACGCCGCCTTGATGCACCACTACGGCATCCTCAGCGCCAACGCCCGTGCCGGTCTCCGAGACGCGCTGACCAGCGGCTTGGTTGCCCCTCTGAACGGGCCGGCCGTCATTGAAGCCCTTTCAGCCTCAGGCAGTCCCGGACTCTTCGACAGACTCATCGCCGATGACGACTCACGAGCCGGGTTGGAGACCCTGACGCTGGACCGCAAGATGGCCACATTGTCCAACGTGCGGCATTTATAGGCAGCAAGATCCGTGAAATTCCGCCTGCCGACGACCTTGGAGTATGGCGCCTGGCGGGTGGAGAGCATATTCTTCGACTGCAATATGAAAGGAAAATAATGAAACTACACGTCGATAAGGAAGCCGACGCGCTTTACCTGCGCATCGACAACTCTGCCATCGTCGAGTCCGAAGAAGTCTCACCGGGAGTGGTGCTCGATTACAACGAAGCAAACGAAGTGGTGGGCGTGGAAATGCTCAATCTTCCGCAATCAAATGACAATAAAAGCGGGGCGAGGCCCTGAGACCTTGCCCCGTTCGGTGGCACCCTTACTCAAACCGTTCGGTAGCCCCGTAAAAGGCCCCGGTCAAGCCAACCCGACTTCCTCCTGCGGTCTCGAAGAACCCCGCATTTGTGCCTGCCGCGGCCCGGGGATTCCCTTGACGATCAGCCACATTGGAAAACTGACCGGCCCAGGACCCCGTAGAAGAGGTAATCGTATACTCATCACTCGTAAATTCCACATTGGACCCCCAAAAGGTGCCATTTTGATTGATCGACACCGGGCCTAACATCATCTCCATATTGGCATCTTCGAGGTACGGATTGACATGCGGCACCCCATTGGCATGCTGGCCCACCACGTTGAAGGTCTGCACCTGATCGACGAGGCCGTGAATGCGCATAGTTCCAAAATCAGCGGTCAAGCCGGCCCGTCCCTCATATTCCCCGAGTTCCGTCGCTCCTGGAGACAGCGTGTCTGATCCGGCTGCGGCGACGTATAGTCCTCCAGCGCGTCCGCGATAGGTAGCGGTACCCGTCACCGGCAAGTTCGAGGTGAAGTCGGCAGGATAGTCCGTCCCATCGATGAAGGCTCCCATCTCGATTGCATTGAGATCCGCATCGAAAAACAACCAATACCCGCCGGCCAAATAATCGGATCTGTCCGGGACCATTCGACTGACGTTCCTGCAATGGCCGCACGACTGCCACTCACAGATGCCATATAGCCAGAGGCAAACGGCCGATTGCTGACCGGATTGGTCGAGATGGAATCGTCGTTGACCACTTCTGTGTAATGGCGGTTGGTATCCAAAGTGAATCTACTGCCGTTCTGCCTTTCGACCGACAAGGTAAAACGGTCGCCCGTGAAGGTCGTCTCGGCACTTCTGACGGGGGCAAGGCCAGGAGTGTACAGATTCATTGCGAAGCTGCCGAAGGCGGGGTCGCTCTGCTGAAGGCGACCCGTGATGGCATTCCGGTACTGACGGGGTGTGAGCGTCGGCCGCTCGCCTGCCGCGCCAAAGGCCGTACTTGACAGGGCGTACAAACTGAACAATAGGAGCACCGAAGAGGTCTTTTGCAGTGCGCATCATCCTCAGGCAGAAAGGAAGTGAGGCATGAACCCATCCACCCAACAGGCCCTCGATCGCATGGTGAAACTCGTCGCCACCTATCAACCACCCAAGGACACCATACTGCCAAGCCCCCCCAAAAGGAAATCCAGCAAGAAATAACCGTCAACTATTCTGGATAATTCCCGCTGTAATGGTGTCGATTGATCTTGGTGGTTTTAAGGAACTTGTGGGAGGAAGGGTGATTTTCCGTATACTTGACGGATTGCGCTGCTCCATATGTCCCCATTGATTTCTGCTACTACTCTTTCACCTTTTTCGTTTGCTTCGATTGTTATTTCGCTTTCTTCCAGTCTTTGGAATGTTCCGTATATGGCTTGTCTGGGGTTCAATGGGAATGTGACATAGGTGTTTGCGGATTTGTAACCGATGTAGATAGGGCCTTCGGTTTCTGAAATGTCATAGATTGGCGAAAAGGATACGGGATGGTCGCACGTAATAAATTCGGGAAGATTTTCTTCTGTTTTAAGAAGTATCCAACTTCTTTTTCTGAGGATTTCGTGTATTTTCTTGATGTTGGGAATTTCCATAGAAAGACTTTCAGCTACGTTTATGGCCCTTTTCTCTCTTTCTTCAGCCTCTTCCACGACTTTTCGTTTTTCTTCAACTTCTTTTTGTGTCGCTTCTGGATTCTGCTCCGCAATTGTTAGTTCAACGTATTTTGATCGTTCTTGCAGAATTCTGATTTTTTTCTCTATTGGCACTTCCGGATTTTTCAAGTCAAGGGCCTGTTGGAGATCTTTTTGTATTCTTTCCACTCCGTGAATTGTCTTCTGCCTTTTTCTTCGATCTCTCGGATTGCATAGGATAATCAGAGCCATTAGAAGGAGTATTCGGTCCAGAGTATCCTGTTGAATTTCCTCTTTCTCTTTTATCATTCGGAGTGCGTCAAAGGCTGGATTTTCGATGTTGTCTCTTATTTCTGTTTCAATTGATCCATGGAATCTCGGTTCGTGTGCGATTCCTTTCGGTCCTCTTTCGAATTGTTTCCGTTCTTTGATGTCGTAGACGAACAGTTGTCCGTCTTCTTTTTTCCAGTTTTTGAGGTATCCGACTGGAATATAGTGATCTTTTTCCCCTGATCTGCTCATTTTCTTGTCCTTTAAGAAATGTCGAGAGTTCGAAGGATTTCAGGTCTTTTGTTTTTGGATTTGTTGCCTTTGGGCTTGGATATAGTAGGTCGGCTTAGCGTAGCGTAAGCCGACAAGGGGCGTACGGGCAGGGAGCAGGTCACATGATCCCTGTGAAAAATTCAAGTTTTGGATGCAGGGAGAGCCTCCGACGTTTCTCTTGGCGCGGCGAATACCTTGGCAATTTGTACCCACAGGACGACACCGCCAGACAGGCGTACAGGTCAGACCTATTCAAGCAATGGATATCGTCTTCAAATGGGCTTCAACGGCCTGAACAACTTTGGCCGCCAGCGGAAGATTTGCCTTTTCGGCTTGCCAGTGCTGGTGAAACAGCGCAACGGTTTCACGGGCGGTATCGAGAACGAGTTTTTCCGGCAATCGAGCCTTGGCGGCAAGATGGGAGAGTTCGTCCTCTGAATATTCGGCGAAGATTCTGGTCCGGCTGAAATTCAGGGCGGATTTTCCATCCGGGATGTAGGCGATCGTGGAAACAAAATCATAGGCCGGTGCCAGGGCGGCGTGCCGACGGTCGGGGTAGATCAGCGACCAGTTCTTCAGGTGCATGTCGGCATTACCGATCAGCACGTTGAAAGTCAGTCGCCGAATAAATTCGACAACGTCCGCTTCACTGCCCTCGGCACCAATAACCCTGCCAATGCTGCGCGCACTGGCCTTCTCATATTTTGCCTCGGGATAGACACCGAATATCTGCGCGAAATCTTCCATGTGAACAGCCCCACCGCCCGTTAACCGGTCGAAGCGCTCGATTGCCAGCGCCTGCCCTTTAAGAGTGCCGGTCCCGTCCGGTAGATTCCGAATGGTGTCGATATCGACAAGCCGCATCGCAGGCACGTCCATACCGATCAGCCGGGCCAACGTCATCATCGAAAATTCGTTTTCGGGGACGCCTGCAAATTCGCGCGAAGGCAGCTTGACGACCCACGAGCCGCCGATGCCCTTGGCCGGAATGGTCAGCCCACTGCCGGCCTCGTTGATGGCCGAGAATTTGAGTTGCACACCGGCCAAAGAAAAACGCAAGGCGTTATTGCGGTCATCATCACGATCACTCTCGTCGGTCGTGTCACGATCATCGGGCGGCCACTCTTCATCATCTGCAGGTCTGATCGTAATCGCGCCCGGCAGGTCCATGCCGAGTATCCAGAGCAGGAAAAACTCGCGCACGGGTTTCACGCCTGCACGCTCGGCGAGATAGGTGCGCATATGCCCTTCGGGCAGCAGATTCGAGAAGAACGGCATGAGCCGTGTCCGGGTGGGCCTGAAAGCGGTGATCAGTTCACCAAGTAAATCCTTAAAACTCAATCCAAGCACCGGCCGATTCTTATCCGCAACATAAGCATCCTTGAAGGCAAAGAAAATCCGGTCGCCGTCAACGCGGGTGAGCGTACCGATGGGCTCGTCGTGAAGCAGGACGTCGAGAACGTTGACATCAGCCATGATCGTCCTCGTCCAAGCTGTAGGCCGGGCGCGTGGACTCGGTTTCATCACCCGCAATCCGGCCATGAGCCAGCGCGTTTCGCAAATCTCGAAGCCGGAGCAAGGATTGGCGGATAGCATTCGGATCATGGGTGCCGTGACCAAACGCCCTGATCGCCCGATTGGCCTCCCGGATGGTCCGGACTTCAAGTAGTGTTGGGCGAAAGTACGAAAGCCCGCGCACGTGGCGTTGAAACCACTCCTGTTCGCTTTTGGGAAAAAGGTCGGTCGGCAGATTCTTAATCGCGCTTTGCAGACGTGCCAATTCCCTTAGGACCCGTCGGTTGGCTTTGCCATCCTGCTGGGCACTGGCTGGGGTACTGCTTGCAATCGACTGAACGGCCGGAACCGACTTGCTGGGCACGAGCATCGCCTCGAGATCAAGGGTGCGGGCAAGCGCGACCAAGCTCGAAACTCTGAGATCGACGGCACCGTTCTCGATCTTCGAGATATGGCCCTGCGGCACCCCTGATTTGCTGCTCAACTCACGCTGGCTGAGACCTCTGGCTTCGCGGGCGAAACGGAGCGTACTGGCTATATATTCGGTCTTATAATTCATTTTAATATGTTATTATATATCAAATTAATATTTAGATATTTATTTATATATCAAATTATATAGATGAAGACAATGATGTAATGCAAAACAAACGCCGAGTGCCGGGGAGTATTGAATTCTTCGTTCTTGTCTACGAACGAGGCAGAGTTGAGGTGAGAACGGGAGGCCGATGTCAACGAGCGCTCCGCGTCGGCAGAAAGCAAGTGACTTACGCCACCCGTCTTGCCTCGACGGCCTTGGCCAAATCGTACGTCGCTTGCAAGTTCAGCCAAAGTTTCGGCGAGGTCCCCAGGGTGTCGGCCAGATCGAGCGCCGCTTCTGCGGTGATGCCTCGCTTGCCTCGTATCAGTTCATTCAAACGCGCTCGGCTCCAGCCGATTTCTGTGCGAAAGCCGCCTGGCTCACTCTCATGGGCTCCAGAAATTCCTCCAGCAGCATTTCGCCCGGATGAAAAGGATTTTTCGGTTGTTTGTCCACGGCTTTTTGCTCCTCTAGTGTCAGAGGTCTGAAGGCGTCGGCTTCATTCCTGTCGCGCATTCCCAGTCCTGGGAGGTCGCGCAATAATACTGCTTGCCACCGTACTCTTTAACATGGAGCGCTCCTTCGCCGAGCAAGAATGTGAGAAGCGGACGTTTCAGTTCATCTTCCGTCTGGATATCTTCTGGGGCCTTGCTATTCTTGATGAGGTAGTACAACTGACCGTCCTTGATCCCAAGCAATTCCTGCCTACCGGCTTCACTCGGCATACGCCAGTACTTGGTCGTACTATCCCTCAATTGCTCCACCAACTTCTCCTTGATGTGAGCCATCGCATCTGACGCCGCCTTGACGACTTCTTTGGCTCCCGTGTCTTCGATCGGTGGTTTCCCTTCGTCTTCCTGTATATTGTCTCCGTAGATTTCACCGAAGTCTCTCAATCGGACCGGAAGTACGAAGGGTTGATGCGGTGCACTCCACATGTAGCAATTACCCGGAATGGGTTCTGCGATGAGATGCGCAAGAATGTCTGTCGAATAGTGGGAATTGTATTTTCCGAGAACGCCGGCATCGCCCTCTGAAAGCAAATGAAAACAAAACCAGTTGTCCGCTTGGCTAAGCAGTTCGGGTGCCATTGCGCCTGGTTGCTGTGTGATGAGCATGGCTCCCAGATCGTATTTGCGTCCTTCCTTCACCCATTCAACAAAAGGGCTGGTGTCGTCGAGGTTTCGACCAAGGACGCTTTGTGCTTCTTCTATAATGGCCACAACAGGAATAATGGGTTGTCCGCCCGTGAAGTGCTCCTGATTGTGTGAGAAAATTCGCCGGAGGAGTAGACCGGCAAGCATGTTACCGGCACCCGAACTCAACAGACTGATATCGATTACGACGACCTTTCCTTGAGACAGCGCCTGGAGTGTTTCGGCCAACACATGACTGGTCGGGTCATGGAGTGTACGCACGACACCGAACATGTTGCTACGAGCCGCGCTGATTTCCGCTACAGACTGAGAAATTTGGTCCCCGGTGTAGCCAAGGCAGTTGCCGACTTCCTGATCGCTCGCCTGTAACTCTTCGTTGTGGATCAGATCAACGAGCCTACGCCAATTTTCACGAGAGACGCTTTTGAGTTTGAGGACGTTTTGTTGGTTCTGGCGATCTGAAGAAATGGCAATACTGATCACATCGCGTGGAGAGAGGTCGCGGATATCGAGTCTCACTTCACCGGCTTTCCAACTGCCATAGTACGGACTCGGAGCTGGCCTGTTGGTAAATACGAGGAGTTGATCTTTCAAGTGTGGCACGTCGCACAGTCCAGGGCGATTCTCCACACGATCAGGCCAAAAGTACTCACCGTCGGGATCGAAAATTAGCGTACCAACGGGGCGATCGTTCGCGGTCCTTGGCTGCGTCTTGTACAACTCGGCAATCAGGAACTTGATAAGATTGGATTTTCCATAGCCTGCCCGTGCGAAGACGACGGATCGTCTGGAAACGAGTTTTTTTATGTCGAAAGTGACTTGGAGGTGTGGATCAAATGAAATCAGTTCCGGCTGCCGCTGCTGGTGTCCGCCACCGCAGAAAACAAACTCTCCCAGTACATAGGCCCCCAACTCAGTCGTACCCCGGCTCAGTTTGCAGAGTTCCTGCAGAACTTGGTCACTGGGCAATGCGACACGCGCGCCAAGGTGCGGCAATCTGCGCTGTGATGGGACATAGATGATTCCGTCATCTTTTGCGCGTACCGCTCCGAGCAATTTCACTTGGACGCGATACTTCAGCCGCTGCTGCTTGAGATCCTCCGGAACGTTTTGCTGCCTACGTTGCATCGTATTGACGTAGTCTTCCCCTTCCGGTGTCGCCAATAATCCAGAAGGAACGAAACGGGTTATGCGTCCCAGCGCTGCTTCTTCCTGTGAAGCTAGTTCAACAAGGAGGAACTGACCGAGCTGCGGACGATCAAGCATGCTGGCATCGTATGGGGCAACGATCTCGGCTGCAAATTCAAGGCCGCGATCATTAAATCCTTTGAAGGTTCCCACGATTCGTGAGTTGGCAAACAGCACTTTAAGCCTCCTTGTATCTCAGATTTGCTAAGGTCTGCCCCAGATACTTCATGCGAAGCAGGCGCTCAGATTCTTCAGCCGTAAGCTTGCCACACATTCCTTCAACAAGCATGTCTTGGAGATCCTGGACCTCAAGACCGGACAACTTCGCAAAGTCGTGTGCTCTCTGGATGCACATGGGATAGTCTGGAATTGGAAAGCCCTGCTGGGCATCGACTGTCAGTTGTCCCAGAATGCGGTCTGCTTGGTCTACTTGCCAGACGGCGATATCAACGGGCCAGACAGGGTCCATTGGCCTGTCTCCAAATTTCACAAGATAGAGACGGCCTAGGGATTGGTACAGCCGACGTCCGGTGTCATCCTCGTCAGTCGTCTCATATGTTTGGAGCCAAGTGCGATCGAAGTTGTAGCACTCGGCTTCAATGTCTTCTTCAACTTGGACATAGCATGGATAGTTCTTATGGAACGTGGCCTCAAGTTCCAGAGCAACAGCGAGTCGTCCAAGCACGGCACTTTGTTTGGCGACGCCTACAAGTGACAGTTGTACGTTCTCGTTCTTGTGGGCTGCAATGCCGTCGCGGAGTTTTTGATCCAGGAGAGGGAACATGTCTCGTGAAAATGATTTCGTTCGAAGCAGACCATCCCGAACCAGAATTGTGTCACCTCCCCATTGCAGACTAGGATTCGCAACAAGGTCATACAGCACCGCCCACTCAACGATGTCCCGGTAACATCGCATCGCCCCAGTGCTCTTTCCTGGAGTCCCAATACCTCTAATGAGATAGGACATCTCTCTGAGTGTCTTGCCTGTATCTCGGGATAATCGTTGCAGGGGTGTGACGTTATGCGTTGATTGCAGCTTGGCCCTTTCCTCCAATTCTTCGATGCCGGTAGTTCCGGCGACTGCGTCAAGGGCACATTCTTTACCACGTGAGTCCACGACACGTATAAGTTCAACAACTGCTGGATTGAAAGTGAGTCGGTTGTCACCGCCATCTGCTGAGACAAATGAGACCGCGTTGACGGAATAGGTACGAAGCGGTTTCACGCTGTTTCGGAGTCGACGCGCGTACTCCCGAAATCGCTGGAGATGAGGATCATCGACGTTATACGCTTCCATGACCTTCTTGCGGAGCGCTTCTCTGTCCAGATTCGCTAGCGACACGCTTGCATTACCCCATTCTTTCAGCGATTACGTGAAGACGGCGGAGGCTGGAGATCGTTCCGCCTACGTTCCAGTTCCTCCATTCGGGATGCCGTTGCGCCCGAGGAATTGCCCACCTTTCACGCCAGTAGTCGGCGATTTCTGCGGCTGTCCTGGTGATATAAGACGGACGTTTTCTTGTCCCAAGAAGTATCTCACGTGCATTGTTTGCAAGAGGGATGACATACACTTGGCGACGAATGCCGTGCTGAATTACTTCGGTATCAATTCCCAATTCCACGGCGGCTTGGCGAATAACCCGAATGCGCCAGTTGGGACCGTTACCAAACCTGTTGCCCTTAGCATAAGGATGATTGCGTCGAATGAGGACTCTTTGCAGTTCTGCGAACATGTCCTCGGGGATGTGGAAATGTCCATAGCCCTGCGTGTACCACGTCGGGACACGATCAGTCTCAACATCCGTAAGAAACGTGACGCTTCCCGGTATCCGGAGGCGGTTGTAGAGCGATGATCGACCAAGGGCCGAAGACGTTGTGAGGAGGACAAGACGAGGATCCTTCTTGCTTTTACTGATTATGCCCTCATAGGTTCGGTACTTTTGGTGAAAATTCGTGACCACTTCTTTAGATGTCGCCAATAGGGCCACCAGTTTGCCGCCGAGAATTTTGCTATAAGGCGGTAAGGCACCCAGTACAAAGGCATCCATCACGTGAATCAGACGTTCTGCACGATCACTGGAATTCCAGCCAACCCAGGCGTCGCGTGGCGTGAGGTTAAAAACGGGGTCCGTGAGGCCAATGATACCGATGAGTTTGCCATTGTTTTTGTCTCTCACAAGGTATCGTATACGTCGTCCGAACCCCTTGCTTACTGGCACCGACCAGAGAAGGGAAGCAGCATTGAAGAGCTGGGAGTCTTGGGTATTCCCTACGACTATACTTAAGGAAGGATTGATTTCGGAGACAGCAATCTCTTGAGGATGAGCAAGATGCTCACGTAGCAGCCTGAGATGATAATCGAAAGAGCCGTTCATAGTTGCCATGACGGACAACCGTTTTCCTGAGTGAAGACCTCGTATTTGTATTTTGCTCAACGTACGAGGTGAGGATGGTAACTGCTCAACGAGACCGAGTAAGCGCTTGCGAAGACGGCACTCTGCCGCTGTGAGTTTCATGCTTTGATCCAAGTATACGACTTACCGTTTGTTTTCATTCACCGATGGCATGAGAATATTGGGTGTCGCAAGTTGCTCCTTCGCGTCCCGACACGACCAAGGCCGCTACCAGCACGGATCCGTCGACGACGGTCGTCACGGGCGGTCCGCGTCACGGGCGCGGAGGATGAGGGACGGTGGGATCCGTGTTTTCGTTCCTACCTTGCGGTTGCGAACGGCTTGCAGCCACATGCCAACGGAGGGCCGTTCCGCGAGACGTGCCAGTTCGCAACGAAGGAATTCCTGCATGGACTGGCATTGGAGTGCCGCCCGCATTGCGAGTTCATCGCGGACTTCCTCGGGCACCCCTCTAATGGTGATTTGTACTGCCATGAACGCATTATGCCCTCGTTGACGGCATTCAGCAATCAACCAATTCGGAATCCTCGTGAATCATTCCCCAGTCATCTCGTCTGACGCCAGCGGTGACGTTTTCGATAGGCAAAAGGATAAACAAAGTATGGAAAACCCGTCCTTTTATCTGCGGGTTTTGGCCGATTTCGACACCGGCATGACGAAGGCTTGGCCGCGGAGTTTGCGATGGTAGGCAATGGCGAAGCGATGCGCTTCGTCCCGGATGCGCTGGACCAGCCGGGAGACGTGGGACGTCGGGGACAGGATGAGCGGGTCGCGTTGACCGGGTGCGTAGATCCGCTCTTCTTTCTCGCCCTTGGCCTTGGCTAATCCGACGATGGGCAGGTGAGCGAGACCGGCGCTACGCAAGGCATCCACCGCGGCTCCCAATTGCCCGGCTCCTCCATCGATCAGAATCAAATCGGGAAGCGGCAGCATCTTATCGGCCCGGGTGCCGAGGGTGCCGCCGTACCGGCGCTTGACGACTTCCTCCATGCTCGCAAAGTCATTCGCCCCTTCGACGGTCCTGATACGAAACCGCCGGTAATCCGCTTTCTTCATTTTTCCGTCTTCCCACACCACCATCGAAGCCACGGAATGGGTGCCCATGGTATTGGAAATATCAAACCCTTCCACCCGGCTCGGCGTCCTGGGCAACCCGAGGAGCCGTTGCAGGTCTTCGGCCTCCCTGTGTTCCACCGCCGTATTGCGCAAATGCTCCGCAATGGCCGCGGCGGCATTTTCTTCGGCTAAGTGGAGCAATTGGCGTTTCGCGCCTCGCTCGGGCGTCAGGATGCGCACGCGCCGGCCTTTCTTTTGACTGAGCCAGCGCTGAATCAATTCCCGGTCGGCCAATGTTTCGGACACCAACAGTTCCCTGGGGGGCAGGGTGTCCTTATTATAGAATTGCTCGATGGCGGACCGGATCAACTCTTCATCCGGAGCCTCTTTCGTATCAGCCCAAAAAAAGTCCTTGCGACCGATCAACAAGCCGCCGCGCACAAACAACAGTTGCAGATCCGCCGCCCTGCCCATCCTGGCCAAGCCGATGATGTCCTGGTCCATGGGCCCGATTTGCGCCACGCGCTGTTTTTCCAACGTCTTGGCAATACTGGCCATACGATCCCGCAACCGGGCCGCTTCTTCGAATTCCTCCCGATCGGCGGCCGCTTCCATGTCCTTGCGCAACCCGTCCAGCAGTTCCTTGTCCCGCCCTTCCAGAAAACAGCGTACCTGTTCGACGATGCGTTGATAATCTTCCTGCGACTGGTTACCGGTACAGGGCGCCATGCACCGCTTGATTTCAAACTCCAGACAGGCGCGCTCGGCCGTCCCGTCAATGTCGATCTTGCACGTGGCCAGCGGGAACACCTTCTTGATGACCTTCAGGGTTTCCCGAAGCGCGCCCGCCGGCACGTAGGGACCGAAGTACAGCGCCCCGTCGTTCTTCACGCGACGCACGATCGAGAGGCGGGGAAAATTCTCCTTCACCGGCAGGCGCAGAAACGGATAGTGCTTGTCATCGCGAAGCACCACGTTGAACCGGGGGCGATGGCGTTTGACCAGGTTGCTCTCGAGTAGGAGGGCTTCCAATTCGGATCGGGTGACGATCGTTTCGATGTCCCGGACCAGGGACGTCAACACGCGGGTCTTGGGAGTCGGGTCGCCGCCTTTCTGAAAATACGAGCGCACCCGGTCCGCCAGCACCCGGGCTTTCCCGATGTAGAGGATTTCCCCGCCCTTGCCTTTCAGCAGGTACACACCGGGCTGATCGGGCAGGTGCGCCAGGGTCGATTCGAGAGCCCTTCGACTCCGGTTCGCTCCGCTCAGGATGCTCGGGCGGGGGTTGGGCATGGGTGAAGTCCGTTACACGATGGCCGTCCCCGGCGGCCGTTCGATCAACTCCACTTCATAGCCGTCCGGAGCATCGATAAAAATAAACCGGCTCCCTGACGACGTGCGAGTCGGGCCGTCCGTGATGGGAACGTGCTTGGCCTTCAACTGAGCCATCGTCCGGTCAAGGTCATCCACTTCAAACGCGAGATGGACCAGATCTTCCTGCACGCGGACGGGGCCGCTCTCCGGGAAACTGCACAGTTCAATGAGTTCCTCGCTGTTGGGGACCGCCAGAAAAGCCAGATGCGACCCGCGCGGCGACACCTTGCGCTCCAACACTTCCAACCCCAACACGTCCCGGTAAAACGCGATGGTGGCATCCATGTCACTGACGCGCATGCGTGTGTGCAGTAATTTTTTGACGATCATCGTCTGTCTTGCTCCGATCCGAGACGTTGGCCTTTTGCTCCCCTTTTCTACCTCCCCGACTTTTCCTCTTCGGAAAAAGTCCCCGTCCTTACAAAGGAGGGGAATGAGGGTTGGCACCTCTGCAACGGTATTGTACTGAACCCCACGGCTTCCAACAATACAGCTTGTCTTTTTCATGTTCCGTCGATTCCGGCCTCTTGTCTTGCCGTCGCCGCCCCATTGAGGTACAGTACAAATAGTACCGTACGGTCCAATATCCATTCTGAGGGAAAGCACCGTCATGAAATCATCTCAATGGTCTCACTCATTCGTGCCTGTCCTCTCCTCCCGTTCTTCCGGCCCCTTCGCTCCACCGTGCACCATGCTTCGACAGAGCAGCTATTCCCGCCCTTCTTTGCCCGGCCCGCTTCTTGCCCTTCGACTTCGCTACGCTACGCTCAGGACTATCCTGGCACTCGTCACGGTCACGGGCTTTGCTCTCCCGGCCTTTGGCGAAGGCTTCAGAATTCTGGATCAAAGCGCGGCGGCCACGGCTCAAGGCGGAGCCTTCGCCGCCCAGGCCGATGACCCGTCAGCCGTCCATTTCAACCCGGCTGCCATCACGGACCTGCATGGCCTTCAAATAACGGCAGGCACGCTGCTCGTAAACGGCGACATTGATTTCAGGCCATCTTCGGGACCGGCGATTGAAGGTGATTTCGGCGGGACCTTTGCCAATCCTCCCCCGAGCAGTTTCTTCGTGACTGCCCGGCTCGGTGATTTGGGGGCCCCTTCGCTCAAGTCTCTGACGCTGGGACTGGGGGTTTATTCCCCCTTCGGCAACATCACGCGCTATCCCCGGACGTCCGGCCTCGCCCCTATCCTCACGAGGGCGGCGTCCCCGATCCTGGACGTCACCCCGACCGTAGCGTTCAGAGTACACCCCTCGTTGGCGCTTGGCGCCGGGTTGGATGTGTATACGTTTTCCGACTTGTTCGGCGAGGGGCACGTAGAGGTGCAGCAAACCGGTGCGGATCTGGCGCGAGCCGGGTTCCCGTTTGCCCCCGACGACGGAATCGAATTGAACGGCCGGGACACGGCCCTCGGATATCACGTCGGTTTGCTGTTGACGCCTGTTCGCAATGAGCACGAGCAACCCCTGGTCAATGTCGCGTTGGTCTATCGCAGCCGGGCGACGTTGAACTTGAGGGGACAGTTGTTGAACAAGAGTCGGGGTTTTGCGCTGGGAGCAAAGGCTGATCTGAACCTGCCGCAAGTCGTCACCGCCGGTCTTGCGGTGTGGCCCATACGGGATACCCGGCGCGAGTGGAAAGTGGAAGTCGACGTGGATTTCGCGGATTGGACCTCGTTCGATCACCTTGACGTAACCCTGTCCAATGGCGCGGTGCTTCCCAACCCGCGAAACTGGCAAACCTCGTACGTCGTGATGGCCGGCACCGAATACAAGTTCGTCAAGCCGGCTTGGTTGCCGTCCTGGGACGTGGCCGTTCGAGGCGGGTACGTGTATTCCGACAGCCCGGTGCCGGAACGGACGTTCAGGCCGGACGTCCCGGATTCCAATTCTCATTCGTATTCCGCCGGAATCGGGTTTCTGTGCCGGCGCGGCGGGCTCTTTCTGGGCGTAATTCCTTGCGGGACCGGTCGGGATGGTCTGGGTGTGGCCGCCATAGGGATCGACGTGGCCTATCAGGGCATTTTCTACCAATCGCGTGGAATTTCTAACAATATTGATCCTCGGGTCCACGGCGTCTGGGACACCACCATTCACGTGGGGTCATTGAATCTCCGCGTGAATTTCGGCGCGCCCCGGTCATTCTGATTGCTCGCCCCGTTTCTCCCGTCGGTCCATTGTGAGTCCTTCCTTCCCGGCCATTCAGGGTCGTTGCCTTTTTCCTCCCCTTTGTAAGGGGAAGCGAAGGTGGGGTAGAGTTGAGAGGAACAGGCTGGGACGCGACCCTGCCAGCTAGAGCCTGTCCCCGACTTGATCGAAAACGAAGGAGCCTCTATGGAAATCAATACCGATACGCAATTGTGCGGCGTCCTCGGCCATCCGGTGAAACACTCGCTGTCCCCGGCCATTCATAATGCCGCGTTTCGACACTTGGGACTGAATTACGTGTACCTGGCGTTTCCCGTCGAAGACCTGCCCCATGCCCTTCACGGAATCCGCGCGTTGGGCAACCTCAGGGGATTCAGCGTCACGATTCCCCATAAAGTCTCGGTCATGGCCCACCTGGATACGATCGATGCCACGGCCCGGCACATCGGGGCCGTCAATACCATCGTCAAATCGGACAACACCCTGGCCGGACATAATACGGACGCCTCCGGCGCCCTCTTGGCGTTACAACACGCAAGCGTCGACCTCGCCGGCAAACAGGTGGTCATGATCGGATCCGGCGGAGCCGCACGGGCCATTGCGTTCGGCCTCGCGCTGGCGACCCCTGCCGGCCGGCTGACGATCCTTGGGATCGAAGAGGAGGAACGCCAAACCCTGGCCCGCAATCTTCGTGAAGGGACGCCGCTTCCCATCGAAGATCACCCGCTCGATGCAAACACCCTGGAACCGGCCCTGGCCCAGGCGCAGGTCTTGATTCACTGCACCCCCGTGGGAATGGACCCCCACACCGATCAGACCTGCGTGCCTCAACAATTTTTCCATCCCGACCTGACGGTCATGGATATCGTCTACAACCCGTTGGATACGCGATTGCTGAAGGAAGCCCGGAACGCCGGCTGTCCTACGATCCGGGGCTTGGAAATGTTCCTGCATCAGGCCGTCGCCCAATTCGAGTTGTGGACGGGCCAAAACGCACCCGTCCCCGTTATGCGTCAGGTCCTGGAGTCGCGCTTTTCAAGATCTTCCTCTAGTTCTCCCTCTCCCCCCGGGAGAGGGTAAGGGTGAGGGCCATGAATCTGGTGCTCATCGGTTATCGAGGAACGGGGAAAAGCACCGTGGCGGAACTCCTCGCGACGCGACTCGGGTGGAAAGCGGTTTCCACGGACGTGCGCATCGTCGAAAAGGCGCAACGGCCCATTCCGGACATTGTGGCCCGCGACGGGTGGGAACACTTTCGCAATCTCGAAACGGAGGTGTGCCTCGTACTCAAAAACCAGGATTGCCTGGTCATCGATACAGGCGGGGGGCTGATCCTGCGACCGGAGAACGTGACGGCGTTGAAGCCCAACGGCCTGCTGTTCTGGCTGACCGCCACGGTTTCGACGATTACCCGGCGGATTTCGGATGACACGCAACGCCCGGCCCTCACCGCGGGCAAGACGTTTGTCGAGGAAATCCAGGACGTCCTGGATGAACGAACCCCGAAATATCAGGCCGCGGCCGATCATACCATTGCAACCGACGACCTCTCACCGGAGAAGATCGTCTCTCACATTCTGACCATTGCGCGCGACCACGGTATCGAGCGATCAGGCTAGCCGCATCGTGAGTCTTCTTGATACACTGCATCACCTGCCTCGTGTTCTGCATATTGGCGAGAAATTTATGAAAAAGGCCGCGGGCACCAATGAGTATTGAAAAGAATTTTGACGTTTCTCTGATTGCCGGAATGGCTCTCAAGGAAAAGCAAATCCAGCAAAATTATCGCCCCATCATCGGCGTTCATAAATGGTTCGCCCGTCGTCCCGGAACCTTGTTTCGCGGGCTGATCCTCGCCGAATTCGGGAACGATTGCCTGGCAGACATCTTTTTTGGGGCAAACGACTTTTCGGGATTCAAAATCGCGGACCCTTTTATGGGCGGCGGCACTCCTTTGATAGAGGCCAACCGGGTCGGCTGCAATGTGCAGGGCTTCGATATCAATCCAATGTCTGCCTGGATCGTCCGCGAGGAAATCGAACATCTCGACATACGGGCATACAAACAGGCGGCCCAAAACCTTCTCGAATCCCTACGTGCTGATATTAATCAATATTACCGCACATCTTGCCCACTCTATGGCGACGCCGATGTGCCTGTGAAGTCCTTTCTTTGGGTCAAAGTGCTCGATTGTAAAGCTTGCGGAAAACAGTTCGATCTATTCCCGGGCTACCTTCTCGCCGAAAACAGGCGCCATCCGAAGAACGTCCTTGTGTGTCAGGCTTGTGGCGACCTCAACGAGGTCGACGACCGCAGGAAGCCCGGCCATTGCTCCTCGTGCAAGACCGCTCTTCGCCAAGCTGGACCCGCGCAAAAGGGACGTTGCACCTGCCCCCACTGCGGACATCCCAATACTTACCCTGGAAAACTGCGCGCACCCCTTGGACACCGCATGTTCGCTATCGAATATTACAACCCGAAACGAAAATCCAAGCATAAAGGCCGCTTCTTCAAAAGCCCCGACGGCGAAGACATCTCGTGCGTTGCGGCCGCGATCAGACGATGGGAACAGTTGACCTCTATCTTCGTACCGGATCAGGAAATTCTCTCTGGCGACGAAACCGACCGCCTGCATCGGTGGGGCTATCGGCGCTATAGAGATATGTTTAATCCGCGTCAACTTCTTGGCTTAGAGTTAAGTTGCCGATTGATCTCTAAGATAGAAGACGAACGCATGCGCCATGCGCTTGCCACCAACCTTTCTGATTTACTCCGCTATCAGAACATGCTCTGCCGCTATGACACCATGGCGCTCAAAGCCCTGGATATCTTCTCCGTACATGGCTTTCCTGTCGGGCTGGTGCAATGCGAATCCAACTTTCTCGGCATCACCGACGGTGCAGGCTCTAATGTTGGTTCCGGTGGATGGTCCAATATAATCGACAAATACACCAAGGCGAAGCGCTATTGCGACGCGCCTTTCGAAGTTCGCCGCAATGGAATATACAAGGCCCGGGTCCCCATCAACGGCGAATGGATCGGCGAGAAGCGCAATGGCAACCACCGTGCGGTAACTATCCGTTGCGCGAACGCCACAGAGATCCAACTTGACCCGAATAGTCTCGACGCCGTGTTTACGGATCCACCGTACTTCGGCAACGTCCAGTACGGCGAACTGATGGATTTCTGCTACGTCTGGCTCCGTCGACTTGTCGGAGACAAAGCCGAGGGTTTTGATCGCGCGTCCACGCGGTCGGCCGATGAACTGACGGGCAATGTCTCACAAAATCGCGACTTGGGCCATTTCACCGAAGGATTATCCGCCGTCTATTCGCGTATGGCGCGTGCCTTGAAGCCCGGTGCCCCTCTCACATTCACCTACCACCACAACAAGCAGGAAGCCTATTACGCCGTAGGGGTAGCCATCCTGGATGCAGGCCTGGTTTGTTCGGCGTCGTTGCCATGCCCAGCCGAAATGAGTGGCTCAATTCATATCCATGGCACGACCTCTTCGATCATCGACACGGTTTTCGTGTGCCGGTCAACAGGCATGGTCCCACGTAGTTGGCTGTTCGACACGTCGCGGCAGCTTGCCGGGATTGTAGCAAAGGATTTAGCAATGCTGGAGATTTCTGGCAGAACGGCTACCCGTGGCGATACTCGATGCATCGTTCTTGGTCATCTTACCCGTATGGCAATCTGGAAACTCCACGAAAGCTGGGACAACACCCAATCTACCGTGCAAAAGATCACGGCTTTCGCTGGCGTGCTTTCCACCCTCGGATATCCCGACCACGTCATAAACCTTGTAGAAGCTGCCAAGCCCAAGGCGGTATCGCTTGAGCCGTCGCTGTCAGCAACAAAGCCCGATGAGGACATGCGCGATGCCGTTTCCTTTTGAAGTCGGCTTCGACGAAGTTCAGTCCAATTTGGACGCGTATGTCGATGCGGTGTTTGGGTGTCTGGAATCCGAATTTCTGGTCATGCCGAAGGGCAAAGGATTCGTCGAGTTCACCACGTTCGAGGCTGGCTACGAAACCTTAAAACGTGCTACGAGAAATTTCCAGAACGTGACGCCAACAACGGTCATGCCAGCCGTATTCGACGCGCCGATTTCATTGATTGTCCTTCGCTGCATGATAGGCTTCACCCCGTCGGAGTGGGCCTACTACACAAGCCGGCACACAGAAATTGGGGTGACACAGGGCGCGGCGCGTGAGATTGACCGCAATATCCGCATGAAGCCAGAAGTGCCCCTGCCGAGAAAGGGAAGCGTGACGGAGCAGCGCATTCAAGCATTGGTCACCGCCGCCTGCCACATTCTTGAATCCGGTGCCCCAAAGGTTTCTCCCGACAGCCTCCACAGGCTCGACAAGGCCGATACGACATCGGGGCTTACCAGCCTCCAATCCCTTGCGGATTTGGGTGTTCCCTATTCGATATTGCTTTATGAGCGTTTCCTTGGCCGGCCGTTTGCTGGCCACAGGGACTCCATCAGCGAGATTGTCGGTAATATCGTCGAAAACGCCATCGAGGACGTTCTGTCCCGCGCAGGCATCAGTTCTCGAAAAACTAAGAGAGCCGGACGCTTGCCGGGTTTCGACCAAACCCCTGATTTCATCATCCCCAACGAGTTCAACCCGCAGATCGTCATCGAGGCCAAACTTACCGAAGACGACGGCACGGCTCGCGATAAGATCACACGAGTTCAGCATCTTGGCTCGCTCAGCATGGAAGGACAACCGCCAAACAAGCCAAAATTCGAAGTGGTCGCCTGTATTGCCGGACGCGGCTTCGGCGTACGCCGTGAGGACATGAAGAAGTTGCTTCTTGCCACTCAAGGCAAGGTCTTCACTTTGCAAAACATCCAGCAACTCGTGAAGCACACACGTCTTTGTGATTTCCGTTCACGATAAGAAGCCAAGACACCATGGGCCACGAATTTCATCGTCCGTCGCCACCACGATATGGCAACGGAAGGATGTCCTTGCTTGGGCCGCAGTCTTTAACAACGCGCATCCTTTTGTCCGGACAAGACGTATGAACACCGGGTTCCCGGAACCGCTGCCTCCCATGGATTTCAACTGGATCCGGTGGCTGTTGGACAGCTATGCGTTCTGGTTGAAGCATGAACTCATCGACCGGACGGGCACGCTTGAAGAACAAAGCGAACGGCTTTATGTTTCGCCGTTTGTGGTGGCCTCCCACACCAAGGCGGAAGACCCCATCCTCAATTACGGCAATCGACAGGCCCTCGCCTTGTGGGAAGGGACCTGGGACGGCTTTACCGGGATCCCGTCGCGCTTGACCGCGGAACCCGTGAATCAAGCCGAGCGGGCCCGGATGCTCGACCAAGTGGCCGCGCAGGGGTTCATTACCGACTACCAGGGGATACGCATTTCACGGACGGGCCGCCGGTTTCTCGTGCAACAGGCCACGGTCTGGAACATCCTGGACGACCACGGGACCGTCCAAGGGCAAGCCGCGACGTTTTCACGGTGGGAACCGCTGGCTGGAGATTAAAGCAGCCTTTCCCGTCTCCTCCCGTCAGCGCACGCTCGTTGCAAACGTTCATCCGCTTCTTTTATGGTGGCTGGGCCCCTTACCAGCCCACCGGCTCGCCGGCGGGCTGGTGCCCTTGGCCTGCCGACTCCCCCTCAAGGGGGGAGTGATGAAGAAAGCGGGAGGCGGCGCAGTCATCAACACATGGAACACGAAAAAGGAGCATCATGATTGTAGCGGGAGACATCGGCGGAACCAAAACCTATCTGGCATTGTTTGATTGGCAGGAGACACGGGTCGCCCCCATTCGGGAGGAGAAATTCTGGAACGCGGACTTCGAGTCGTTCGAGGAAGTCCTCGAAGAATTCTTGCGTCCGCCTGCGCCTGCCGGCGAGAGCGATGAAGAAGAAGGCGAAGACACGGAAATCGATGAAGACGCTCCGGAAATTTCACCGACCATGCCGCTCCATGCGGCCTGTTTCGGCGTCGCCGGCCCGGTCGTGGACAACCGCTGCCGCGCCACGAATCTCCCCTGGACCATCGACGGGCACGCCTTGACCGAGACCTTGAACACCTCCTGCGGCGTGCGCCTCCTGAACGACGTCGAAGCCATGGCCCATGGCGTGTTGGTCCTCGAGCCGGAAGAAACCGAAGTCGTCCATGGCGAACCGCAGGAAGATGGAACCAAAGTTCTGATCGCCCCGGGCACAGGGCTGGGCGAGGCCGTGCTGTATTGGGACGGAGACCGGTATCACGCGTTGCCGTCCGAAGGCGGACATGCCAGTTTTGCCCCGGGGAGCGACCTGGAGATCGACCTGCTCCGGTACCTGCGCACGAGTTTCCTGCACGTCAGTTTCGAACGGGTGTTGTCGGGAACCGGCCTGCACGGCATCTACCAGTTTCTCCGTGACACCAAGAGGAATGAGCCGACCTGGTTTGCCGAACGTCTGCCCACCGGAGACCCGCCCGCGCTGATCGCCGAAGCCGGGCTCGCCGGCAAGCCCGATATTTGCGTGCAGGCGCTGGACGTGTTCGTCTCGGTCCTGGCCGCGGAAGCCGGGAACTGCGCCCTCAACACATTGGCACGGGGCGGGGTGTACATCGGCGGGGGAATCCCGCCGAAAATTATCGACAAACTCCGCGATCAACGCTTCAGCCAGGCATTCATCAGCAAAGGGCGGTACAAACGGCTGCTCTCATCGATTCCGGTCCACGTCATCATGAACGACAAGGCCGCCCTGCTCGGCGCGGCTTCCGTGGCCGCGCGCATGGAAGCGCCCATGGAAGCAGAGTCGTAAACCAACCATGACGCTTTCCCCACAGTCGCCGGACCCGCGGGAAACCGGCAAACGCGAGGCCGGCGAGGCCGCCTTGGAGTTCATCAAGGATGGGGCGCTGGTAGGCTTGGGGACCGGGTCCACCGTGAAATATTTCCTGCTGGCCCTCGGCAAACGCGTGCAGGCCGGACTCCGGGTGCACGGCGTCCCCACGTCCCGTGAAACCGCGGAATTGGCCAGGGAACTGCAAATCCCTCTTCTCCCGGAACAGGCAGAGTGGACCTTGGACGTGGCGGTGGACGGCGCGGATCAGGTGGATCCCCACTTCCAGTTGATCAAGGGCGGGGGGGGGGCCTTACTTCGGGAAAAAATCGTAGCCACGGCCGCGCGCACGTTCATCGTCCTGGTCGATCCCACGAAATGCGTGCCGGTGCTGGGCAAGCCCATGCCCGTCCCCGTGGAAGTAACCCCGTTCGGCTGGCCACAAGCCGCCAAGCAGCTTCAGGCGTTGGGCGGCGTGCCGACGCTCAGGGAAAAACAGGGAACGGCATTCGAGACCGACGGGGGCCATTACATTCTCGATTTCCTGGTGGACTCGATCCCGGACCCCGGGCAACTCGAAGCGCGGCTCAATGGCATACCGGGCGTCGTGGAGAACGGCCTCTTCATCAACCGGACGTCCACGTTAATCATCGGATCCCCCGACGGCGTTCAAATCAAACATTGCCCTTCTTGACCGGTTTCTTGATCTACGGCCTACACCGGCTTTTTATACACTCTGCTCCGGTGTGCAACGCGAATGACCAGGACGATGAGTTTCTTATCCTCAAGCCGGCAAATGGCACGGTAATCGCCTATGCGATAGCGCCATAGACCAGAGAAAATGGACTTGAGAGGTTTGCCAAAACGGCGAGGATTGGGAGAAGGAGCAAGACATTCGTCAAAGTAATCAAGGATCTGCCGCTGAACGTTCTTGTCCAGCTTTTTCATATCCTTTAGAACCCGACGGTCATATTCAATTTCCCAGCCCAAGTTCCTGCCTCATCTTCTTGCTCGTCAGTCGATCAGCAGGATTTTCAAGTCTGGACTCGGCAATGTAGCGATCTTCCAACTCATCGATATGGTCTTCGATGAGTTGGCGGATATAAAACGTCTTGGTTCGCCCGGTTGTTTGCGCCAGATGATCCAGCCTGGTTTCCAGTTCCCTGTTCAAACGGAGAGACGCCATGTTGGACCCTCCATATTCACTGGGCCGTATAGGTCAGATGTAATACAAGCATGACAGTTAATGCATATACTACACAATGCCAAGCTATTCTGCAATACGTCGCAACCCTGGCCACGAATTGCACGGCGTGTTTCGGTAATGGTAGAGTGCTGCCGTTTCGACGCATTGATCGCGACTGCATAACCCATAGGCTGGTCCCATCGTCTAGCTTGGCCCAGGACGGCACCCTCTCAAGGTGCAGACACGGGTTCAAATCCCGTTGGGACCACCATTTCCCGCTCCCGGCATGTCCTCATGACACCAGGCTTTTTTCTCATGTCCTTTGAGATGGGCAAGACCTCGGTTGATCCCGCTTCGTTTTTTTGCCCCACGCCCCAACCTCGCATCGGACAACGCCGCAACAGGAAAACCTGATGTCGCGCGCATTTCATGACGGGGCCGACGACGGGCTCGAGGCCCTGGAAGCCCTGGACCCCGCACGCATTCATTCCTTCTCCGACCTGCTGACCGCGATGAAAAAAACCGCGTTCGGGGGCCGGCGGCTCGGGGAAGCCTTCGGGGTGCTCAAAGCCATGATCGAAGACCCCGACTGTTTCGTGGTCATGACGCTGTCAGGGGCCATGACCATCGCCAAAATGGGGAAAGTCATCTGTACGATGCTCGATCGAGGAATGGTCCAGGCCATCGTCTCCACCGGGGCGTTGATGGCCCATGGCATGAGCGAAGCCGTCGGACAAACGCATTACAAATACCAACCGGCCATGGACGACGTCGAACTCTTTGAAAAGGGGTATAACCGGGTCTATGACACGCTCGAAATGGAGCTGAACCTGAACCACGTCGAGGAAGTGGCCGCGACCACCCTGAACCGGCTCAGCCCCGACGAACCGCTCTCGTCGGAACTCCTGAACCGGGAACTGGGGCGGACCCTGGCCGAACAATTTTCCGGGCCGGGTATCCTCAAGAGTGCCTTCCTGCAAGGGGTCCCGGTGTACGTGCCCGCGTTCACGGACTCGGAACTGGGCCTCGATACGTCCATCTGGGCGATGAAAGGAAAGGGACCCGCGCAATCGGGTGCGGAACCCGTTCCCGATGATAGCCAGACGATCTGGGACCGGTTGCAACAACATCGTCCCACCTTCAATCCGTTCCTCGATCTCAACAGCTACACCCGTAACCTGCTGGGCGCCAAGAAACTGGGCATTTTTACCATCGGCGGCGGCGTGCCCCGGAATTGGGCGCAACAGGTTCCCCCGTACATCGAAATCCTGAATATGCGGATGGGCACTACCATCACCCCGCCCCGGTTCCACTATGGCGTTCGCATTTGCCCGGAACCCGACTACTGGGGCGGCCTCAGCGGCTGCACCTACCAGGAGGGCATCTCCTGGGGGAAATTCGTTCCACCCGAACAAGGAGGACGCTTCGCCGAAGTGTTGAGTGACGCGACGGTGGTCTGGCCGCTGTTACTCATGGCCTTACTCGAAGGGTCTTCCTCGTCACCGGACGCCGGGTAGGCCGTGATGCGGTCCTGCTACATGCCTCTACCTCCCCTCGCCCCTCCTTACCCTTCGACTTCGCTCAGGGCAGGCAAAGGAGGGGAACCGGAGTACCGAACGAAGACGTCACAAGAAACGGCCCTCCCGACGCTTCGGCTTGACAGAAACCTTGCGTCACCCCACACTGTAAGAAATAGCTCTCTTCATGAAAAAGGAGACACGATGAAGACCTCTTCACCATCGGCGCATACATCTTCCCCCGTGCGGTCCGATCGTTTGACCATCACAGGCGGGCTGGCGATCGCAGTGTTGAGCCTCGGGCTCGCGTTGTCGGCCGGGGTCCGGGCGGATCAAGGGTTTACCGAGGAAGATGACCGGGTCCGCGGCAATCCCCAGGCCCCGCTCACGCTCTTGGAATATTCGGATTTCACGTGTGGGTACTGCGAAAAGTTTTTCCAGGAAACCTGGCCGATCCTGTTCTCCGAATACATTGACACCGGCAAGATGCGCCTGGTGTATCGTGATTTCCCGCGGTCCCCCAGCGGTCCGAGCGTGGATACCGCCATGGCGGCCCGATGCGCGGGAGAGCAGGGACAGTATTGGGCGATGCACGACCGTTTATTTTCAAGCAGCAACAAATTCTCGGCGGCGCAACTCCGGCAACAGGCTGAAGACCTCCGGCTCGATGCCAAGCAATTTACCGCATGCCTGGAGGCGTCACGTTATACCCAGGACATTTTTAAAGACCGGATGGAGGGAGGCCAACTGGGGATCCGGGGCACCCCGCATTTTATTTTGTACGTCACGGATGATCCCCAAGAAGCCATCGCGATCCCAGGCGCCTTTCCCTACGAGGTGTTCAAGGAAGAGATCGACAAGCTGCTCCAAACGGTGTCCTCTCCCAAAGCGTCTTCCGAGTCCCTGTAAGAAGCGCGGGTCCTTGTCACCGTACGAGTACGGCTGAACGTTCAACACTGCCCCTGATTCCCTCCCGTGTCCGTGGAAACCATCGCTCCCATCCTCGTCGGTTCCGAATGGCGCGAGACCCCTACGCGTCAGGCCGTGACCAACCCCTTTACCGACACCCCGATCGCGGAAGTCTGCCTCGCCCAACCGGCGGACATCGAGGAGGCCGTGACCCTCAGCCTGAAAGCCTTTTCCAGTCTCGCCCGCTCCGCTTCCCATACCCGCGCCACGGCACTCCAGAATCTCGCCGTCAGGCTGAAAGAACAAAAAGAAGACTTTGCCCGCACCATCTGCCTGGAAGCGGGTAAACCCATCACCGATGCCCGGCGCGAAGTGGACCGGGCCGTTCAAACCTTTTCGATCGCGAGCGAGGAAGCCAAACGGATACCGGGCGAAGTCATCCCGATGGACATCAGCCCGGGCATGGAGCGCCACCTGGGTCTCGGGCAACGCGTGCCGATCGGACCGGTCCTGTGCATTACGCCGTTCAATTTTCCCCTGAATCTGGTCGCGCATAAAGTGGCCCCGTGCCTCGCGGTCGGCAACCCCATTCTGCTGAAACCGGCTCCGCAGACCCCGCTCACCGCGTTGCGGTTGGGACGGCTCTTTGAGGAACTCGATCTCCCGGAAGGAACCTTGAGCGTCCTGCCGTGCGACAACGCCCTGGCGGAATCCATGGTCCGCGATCCGAGAATTCAAGCCTTGAGTTTTACCGGCAGCGCCGCGGTCGGCTGGAGCCTGAAAGACAAAGCCGGGAAGAAACGGGTCCTGCTCGAACTGGGAGGCAACGCCGCGGTCATCATCGAACCCGATGCCGACCTGCACCAGGCCGCCCAACGGTGCGTCACGGGCGGCTTTGCGTATTCCGGACAGACCTGCATTTCCGTCCAGCGCATGTACCTCCACGACGACGTGTATGACGCCTTCCTCGACCGCTTGCTCCCGCTCGTGAAAGCGTTGCCGGCCGGAGACCCTGCCGACGAGGCCACGGTCGTCGGTCCGCTAATTGACGAACGCGCGGCCATCCGGGTGGAGACCTGGATCCAGGAAGCCGTCCGGCAAGGCGCCCGGCTCAGAACCGGCGGGACTCGTGACGGGTCGTTGATGCACCCCACGGTCCTGACCGACGTGGATCCACGCATGAAAATTTCCTGCGAAGAAGCCTTCGGTCCGGTGATGACTCTTTCCCGGTATCAACAACTCGACCAGGCCTTCGACATGGTGAACGACTCCCCCTATGGTCTCCAGGCCGGGATTTTTACCCGCAACGTCGATTCGATCTTCCGCGCCTACCAGGCGCTTGACGTGGGCACGGTGCTGGCCAATGAAATCCCGACGTTTCGGGCCGACCACATGCCGTACGGCGGGATGAAGGATTCCGGGCTGGGACGTGAAGGCGTCAAATACGCGGTCCAGGAACTCTCCGACCAAAAGCTGTTGGTCCTGCACCTGTCCCAATAAGGCGCGTCCATTTTTGTCGGCGTCTTGTCCCTCCCTCTACCTCCCCTTCGCCCCTCCTTACAAAGGAGGGGAAAGAGCAAAGGGACAGCCGTCTGTTCCCTCCCCTTTGTAAGTGGGCGCATTTCCGAAGAGGGAGGGCGAGCCAGGCATGCCCCCGCGAAAGCGGGGGTGGGGTAGAGGCCGTCTTGCGGTTTCCTGAAAAATTTGTCACTATAGCGCTCGTTTTGTCCGTACGCAGGCACGTCCTGTCTTGAGGACCGGGAGGTGACATGGTTCCCACGCATATTTTTCTGACCCGAGGGGTCGGCGTCCATCGCGAAAAACTGGCCTCGTTTGAAGAAGCCTTGCGAAGCGCCGGTGTGGCCTACTGCAATCTGGTCAGCGTATCGTCCATCCTGCCGCCCAATTGCAAGATCATTCCACGGAAGCATGGTGAAAAACTGTTGAATCCCGGTGAGATCACTTACTGTGTCATGGCCAGGAGTGAAACCAACGAACGCAACCGGTTGATCTCGGCTTCCATCGGCGTGGCGATCCCCCAGGGCCGGCATAAAACCTACGGCTACCTCTCCGAACATCACGCGTATGGGGAAACCGACGAAGAAGCCGGCGAGTACACGGAAGACCTGGCGGCCCAGATGCTGGCCACGACGTTGGGGATCGACTTCGATCCGGACGTGGCATGGAATGAACGGAAACAAGTCTTCAAAATGGGGGGAAAGATCGTTCGGACGCAGAACATCACCCAGTCGGCGATCGGCAAGCCCGGGGTGTGGAGCACCGTGGTGGCCCTTGCGGTATTCATCCCGCTTGAGAACATTCCCGACACCCTCCACACCCAGAAAAAACGGCTACCCCGCAAATAACAGGACATAGCACGGCATCGCCAAACATAGCATTTAATAGCAATGCATAGCATATAATAGCAAAAAACATCTCAAGTATAGCGATAAATCTCTAAACATAGCTAAAACATAGCGAAACCACAGCAAAGTATAGCAAAGCGTTACACCGAAAATTCCGCCCAAAGCACGGTATGGTCTGACGGGGTTTTCCCTTGCCTCGGCTTGAGATCGACTTCGACGGCCGTACAGCGCCCGGCCAATGACCCGGTCGCGAGGATGTGGTCCACGCGCCAGCCCCGGTTCGCTTTGAGGGCATCGGGTTGCCGGTAATCAAAAAACGTAAACTGTTGCCGGTCCGGGTAGAGACGCCGGAACAGATCCTCGAACCCCCATTCAATGACGCGCCGGTAGGCTCGCCGGGCCTCGTAATGAAAACAGACGTGGGTAAAGTGTTTTTCCGGGTGATGGACGTCAATGGGTTCCGGGGCCACGTTCATGTCCCCGCACCAGATTGCGGGCTCATCGGGAGACAGGTGACGGGCGAAATACCGGCGCAGCCGCTTGAACCACTCCAATTTGTATTGATACTTGGGATGGTCGATGCTGAAGCCCTGCGGGATATACGTGTTGACGATGGCAATGCCGTCCACCACGGCGTGTAACAAACGCGGCCCATCCCCGGCCGGTCCCTTGTTCAACCCATACGAGATCCACTCAGGTTCTCGCCGCGTGAAGAGGGCCACCCCGTTGTACCCTTTCATCCCACAGAACCGCACGTGATACCCCGTGGCGGCAAATGCTTGGACAGGGAACTCAGAATCCTGCACCTTCGTTTCCTGGAGACAGAGCACGTCCGGCGCATGATGTTTCAACCACCGTTTCACCACGGACATGCGCTTCCGGATCGAATTCACGTTGAACGTGGCCACCTTCATCAGAACAGTCCCGCGCTTGCAGCCGTTTTGCGGACCATGCCAGTATGCCTCCGTTTCCTCGTCGCCCCGTCGTGATCCATGAACTTTACCTCCAAAGAAATTGCCCTGCTGTCCGACACCGAATTCTTTTCAACCAAAGCCCACGTCTCTCCCAAAATCCGGGACCTGCTGGAACGGATCCATGAAACCTTTCAACGCGAGTTCAAGGCCCATGCCCTCCTGGTTCCGGACGCCTTCGACCCGGACGCCAGCCAATTCGTCAAGGGAGAGCACCTGGAAGACTTCCCGTATCAATATCTGGATTACCCACGGTTCTTTACCAGAGACGTCAAATTTTCTTTCCGTTCCCTTGTCTGGTGGGGTCATCACATGGTCTTTGCCCTGATCCTGGAAGGCGGCCATCTCCGGCGGTACAAGGAAAACCTCATCAACCGCTTTCCGTCAGTCGCAGACCGCGATATCCACCTCTGTCTGAGCCATTCCCTCTGGGAGTGGAAGCAGGGCTCCGGCTACACGCTGGAACTCACCCGGGAGCGGTCCTCCGAAGTGGCAGCCGTGTTGGCTCACCGGCCCTTTTTCAAGCTGGCCCGATTCGTTCCGTTCAGCGACCCCGCCGTGTTGAGCGGTGAGACGCATCATCTCGCCCACCAGGCGTTACGGGCCGTGCTGCCGGTCATCACCGAATAGCCGTTGCTTTATTGCGCTATCGGGCGCATGGCGGCGTTGTGTCCTCGCTCAACCCTCGCCTATCTAGTTTGATAAGCCTCGGGTTTCGCTGCGGGACGCCTTGCCCTGCATCCCGCTATCACAATAAACCGGAGGTGCCATTGTAAACCAAGATGCCATAGCACGGCCTTCCCCGCTTCACATGTCTTCGTCCAGCCCTAACAGATTGGTCAATCGCTCCACGCTGTACCGGACTTCCTGATCGAGGCGGATCACTTCGATTCCGGCTTTCTGAAATACCGCTTCTACCAATCGTTCCTGCGAACTCGCCGTCATGGGATCGTCTTCCGGTTTTCTGACGAAAATGGCTTTGACGGGAAGCCGGGTCCCCGGATGGACCAGGACAAAATCCACCGTCACGTGCCGCAGGTGTTGAGCCACCACGCGTTTGAACGCATCGTCCTCGACGCGCAGTTGCACAAGGCTTCTCAAGGAAATTTTCGACAGCAACAAGAAGTGGTCGCGAACGGCCAGGAGCAGGAGGTTGAACATCGAGACATCCGGGCCGTCCATGAGCGGACGGGCCATGGCCGAGACATGCTCTCCGATTTCGTCGATCCACATACCGTCAGTATTCACACGCTTGCGTCTCCCAAGCCGCACCAGGACGACAACCACAACAAACCCCGCCACGACAATCAGCCCCACCACAAGCGTCTGATAATGCGGGGCGTGAGAGTCAAGGGGGAGCCAATCAGGCGGGAGCCATTCAAGCAGTCTCTCCAGAAGTTCTTCGATAAAATCCATGATGGCTCCCGACGCGCTATGGTGTGAAAACGATTGGATTCCGTCCGGGGGTCACCGTGCCCAGCACGACCGGCGACTTCGCGCCGGTGACCCAAGGCAGGTTGGCCGGCACGCCTCTGATGGTCTCATGGGCCAACACCGCAAAGGCCATGGCTTCCAACGCCTGGCTCTTCACACCGGCCTGGTCCATGGACATGACACGATCCGGACCGAATTCCCGTTTCAGGGCTCCCATAAGCCCTCGATTCCGCACGCCGCCACCCCCGGCAATCACCTCGTCCACCGCCCAAGGCCCGGACTCGCGAATCATTCGCGCGATCCCGGCACAGGCCGAGGCCAGTGTATCTTCCAACGACAGGCCGCGTCGCGCGGCGACCTGCCGGGTGCGCCTGATGTAGCGGTCGCCGAATTCTTCCCGGCCCGTGGATTTCGGGGGGCGCCGCGCCAAGAACGGATGTCGCAGGAGTACCTGCACGAGCGCGTTCTGCTCGCATCCGCGAGCGGCCAGGGTCCCGTTCCGGTCGATCGATTGTTGCCCGTGCGTGGCCTGCGCCAGCAACCCGTCCAACAGCAGGTTACAGGGACCCACGTCACACGCGACCACGTCCTGCAACCCGCCTCCCCGCGGCAACCAAGTCACGTTTGCGATCCCGCCGAGATTGACGATCAGCCGCGACTTCCTCCGGGACTGAAACACGTGATAATGCACGTACGGCGTCAACGGAGCCCCTTCTCCGCCGGCAGCCAGATCCCTCGCACGGAAATCGGCGACGGTCGTGATCCCCGTGCGCTCGGCAATGACCGACGGATCGCCGATCTGCAACGAGGACCGGACCGACCCGGCCCCGGGCATCGATACCAGCCGGGGGCTGTGCCACACGGTTTGTCC
>MPMZ01000057.1 GCA_002238765.1 Nitrospira sp. bin75 | reverse complement strand
GCTTTTGCGGGGGCATGCCTAGCTCGGCCTCCCCTTACAAAGGGGAGGGAAAAGAGAGCCCTTCTTTCTGGTTCCCACTTTGTGGGCAGTTCCTCATTCTGTCAACGAATGACTGAACACATACAGGGGTGACGTGACTCGGACGTGCCCCAGGGATCTCCGCATGTGCAGTCCTCGATCCCACATAATATCTTCTAGGCTCGGCGGACCTGCCGACAGCATCCATCTTTTGGGATGGGCGCATAAGCGTTTCCTGTCAATGAGACAATTCTCAAGTAGAGTGTCTGGCTTTTTTCCCTTGCCGTCTGAACCGGGTAGGGGATATGCTTTCCAAACTGTGATGGGGTCGGTCCTCATGGTAGGCCGTGCTGGCACCAGATCTCGGACTTCTTGATAGCCCGTCGCCTCATCCACGAGAACAATGATCCCGACTCGCGCGAACGACCGAATTAGCATATCGGCAAACTGGCCATAACGAATTTCCCGGTCAGTTTTTTAATGGTCTTCGTCACGGGCCGCCAGAATCGCCTCACATAGTCTTGCAACACCGTCGCTTCTGGATAAAAGAGAGTGCCGGAGCCCTTGACGGTCATGCCGGCGATGTGTTGGAATACATCGGTCACCAGTTCGAGTCATGCGAGTTGAACCATGGGCTGGCGGTTTCGTGGATGTGTTCGGTCAACCGATTGAAGCCGGGTCGTTGAGAAATGTTCTGATCTCAGAATCATCTCAGAACCGTTTGTGGCATCGGTTCGGGTAACCCTATCGAAACACTATTAAAACCTGTAAGATAATTTTGCTCTTTCCCTGTGTTCTCGTGCGTTCAGGTATAAAGGCGATTTCCGGGCGTGTGGCTCATGCCCGAGGAGCCAATCTTATAGCCGCTCATCCCAGCGGCGTGTTTGTACAAGCGAGACCCCGAAGGGTGATTCTCGTCGGGGTTTCCTGAGGTAAACCTCGCCGGTGACGACAGCCGTCGCCGCTTGCCCGACGCCCTGCTGTACGGCGCGGACCTTGAAATATCGATTGTTTGAGAAATACCATTTTTCGCCATTCCTGCACGGTTGTAACCACCTGCTGATCTCAGACCAGGATACAGTCGTATAAGGTGAACCACCTTGAGGTTGCCGCTCGGCGACGACCAACGTGGTTTGCGGGGATGGCCAGTAACCAATAACCAAGGAGTTTGTTCTCTATGTCTTTCAAGTCTTTAGCAACCCGCCCACGTTCATCGAATCGTTCACGGCGCCATCAGGCCGTTTGCGCTGCTTGCGATACGTCTACAACCGTCCCTTTCCGGCCAAGCCCGGACAGGCCGGCGTACTGTCCTCCGTGCTTCAAAACCCGTCGTGACGGTCTTTCCGCTGCGGTCGATGCACCGGTGAGCGAACCATTGGCTGCCAATCCTATCCAAACCAACGGTACTCACTCCGGTGATGCCGGGTTTCCAGGCATGGCGTTGAGTCGTGCTATCAGGGCGGCGCTGGCCACGATGAACATCTCGACACCCACGCCCATTCAAGAAAAGTCCATCCCCCATCTCCTGGCGGGGCAGGACTTGATCGGGCAGGCGCGTACGGGGTCCGGAAAGACACTGGCGTTTGCCGTGCCCCTGGCGGAGCGATGTGACCCGTCGATCCGCCAGGTCCAGGCGCTTGTGCTGGTGCCCACCCGGGAGTTGGCCATTCAGGTCTCGGGGGTTATGAAGGCCCTGGCGTCGTCACGGCGGTTGCGCGTCTCGTTACTGTACGGCGGCCGGTCGTTGAGGCCGGAGTACACGGCGTTGAGGAACGGAGCCCAGATCATCATCGGCACGCCGGGCCGTACGCTGGACCATCTTCGGCAGGGCACGCTCGACCTGCAATCCGTGCGATTCCTGGTGCTGGACGAAGCGGACGAAATGCTCGACAGGGGGTTTGCCCGCGACGTCGAAGCCATCCTGGGCCGAACGCCTTCCGGCCGGCAGACGGCGCTGCTCTCCGCCACGATGCCTGAGTGGGTGGCGAAGACCGCCAGGAAATACCTGCGCAACCCCGTCACGGTGGAAGTGGATGCGGACCTGCAGGCGTTGCCCACGGTGGAGCACCTGATCTATAGCATCCAGAAGAGCGACAAGATGGAGGCCCTCAAAACGTTGTTGAACGAGCGGGATGGCGCTCCGATCATCGTCTTCGGCAAGACCAAGCACGGCGTCAATAAGCTGGCCAGACAGCTCGACACGTTGGGCTATCCGGTCGGGGCCCTCCAGGGCAATCTGAGCCAAAACGCACGCGAGCGCGTGATGGTGAAGTTCCGTTCCGGCGCCGCGCCGATTCTGGTGGCGACAAACGTGGCGGCCCGGGGCTTGGACGTTGAAGGCATCGGCCAGGTCATCAACTATGACCTCCCGGACTCGGAACAACTCTTTACGCACCGGGTCGGACGGACCGGACGCATGGGCCGCTCCGGGGAGGCGGTCACGTTCATCACGTCGGACGAAGAACAGAAATGGCGTGAGATCGAACGAGGCCTGGGCCGCCGGTTCGTCCGGAAATCATGGAGTACCGCCCGTAAGGCGGAGGCGCGTCGGGAGAGGTAAGACCGCCCCCATGGCGGGGCCGTGAGGAGAAGTGGCCGGTCCGTAGGCCAACAGGACGTTTTGATGAAGCCGCCGCGAGGCGGTGCTTCGTTTATTCACCATGTCGTGAAAGGACATCATCATGACCACCGGTACAGTAAAATGGTTCAATGCATCCAAGGGTTTCGGCTTTATCGAGCCTGAAGACGGCTCGAAAGACGCCTTTGTACACATTAGCGCCGTAGAAAAGGCAGGGTTGTCGACGCTCAATGAAGGTCAACGGATTTCTTTTGACCTCGTTTCCGGCAGGGACGGAAAAATGTCGGCGGACAATCTTTCCATCGCAAACTGAATTGGTTCCGTAGCGGTCTATGACGGCTCCAGTGCTTTATGAGGCCCAACTTTGCCCCGCAAACCCAATTACAAATTCGCTCGCCAGGAACGTGAACGGGCGAAGGCAAAAAAGAAAACAGAGCGCTTACAGGCCAAGTTGAACAAAAAGGCCGAAAAAGAATCTCCCGACTCTGCTGAAAATGAAGCCGACGCCAAGGTCTCGACCGAGACCCCGTTAGACACCTCCCACGGAGACGACGAAATCGTCTAACCGGTGCCGGAGGGCTATGCGTGGGCTTCGGCGTCGGCCCCGGCTGTCTGGCGGGCGGCGTGCTGCTTTCTTTCGTTCTGGTCGAGATGGCGTTTGCGAAGCCGAAGGGTCTGCGGCGTGACCTCGATCAGTTCATCGTGGCGGATGAATTCGATTGCCTGCTCCAATGACAGACGCAGTGGCGGGACGATCTTTTCATAGGCATCGGATCCGACCGCGCGCATGTTCGTCTGCTTCTTCTCCTTCGTGATATTCACGTCCAGGTCCGAGTCGCGGCTGTTCTCTCCGACGAGCATGCCCCCATAGACCTCATCGGTCGGTCCGACGAACAGTTGCCCTCGTGCCTGCAGGTTGAGCATCGCGTACCCGGTGACGCGGCCGTGGCGGTCGGCGACCAATGCGCCGGTCGTCCGATGAACGATGTCGCCCGCCCAGGGCCGGTATTCCGTGAACAGGTGCGTGAGGATTCCCGTGCCCTTCGTGTCGGTGAGGAACTCCGTCCGGTATCCGATCAACCCGCGGCTGGGAAGCTCGAATTCCAGGCGCACCCGTCCCGAGCCGTGGTTCACCATCTTGACCATGACGCCCCGGCGCGTGCCGAGTTTCTGCACGACGATGCCCATGTACTCTTCAGCCGTGTCGATGAGCGCCAGTTCATAGGGTTCGTGGGTCGTCCCGTGAACGGAGCGGGTCAACACCCGCGGCATCCCGACGGAAAATTCATAGCCTTCCCGCCGCATCTGTTCGATCAGGATGGCCATTTGCAGTTCTCCCCGGCCGTACACCAGGAAGCGATCGGGAGATTCGGTCGGCTCCACCCGCATCGCGAGGTTGTGCCGCGCCTCTTTGAACAGTCGTTCCCGCAGGTGGCGCGAGGTGACGTACTGGCCGTCCTTTCCGCTGAACGGGGAGTCGTTGACGGAAAACTCCATCGACAAGGTGGGTTCATCCACGTTGAGCATGGGGAGAGGCTTGGGGGCTTCACCGCCGGCGATGCTTTCTCCGAGCCCGATGCCGCTCATTCCCGCCAGCGCAATGATCTCTCCGGGACCCGCCGAGGAGACCGGGACTCGCCCGAGGCCTTTGTAGACGAACAACTCCGTGACCGCGGCTCCGGTCTGCGACCCGTCACGCCAGCACAGGGTGACCCTCTGCCGGTTCCGGATCGTGCCGGCCACCACGCGGCCGATTGCCAGCGGCCCGAGGTACTCGTCGGGTTCGACGTTGGTGACCAGGATCTGTAAAGGGCGATCCGGATCCCCGGATGGTGGCGGAATGTGCTCGATGATCATCTCGAACAACGGCTGCAGATCGGTGAGTTGCCCGTCCGGTGTTCGGGTGCATTTGCCTTCGCGGGCGACGGAGTAGAGGACCGGAAACTCGATCTGTTCCTCGCTGGCGTCCAAGTCGATGAACAGGTCGTAGACTTCATTCAGGACTTCCGAGGCGCGCGCGTCCTGACGGTCGATCTTGTTGATCACCACGATCGGGGGCAGCCCCAGTTCGAGCGCCTTGGACAGCACGAATCGCGTTTGGGGCAGCGGGCCTTCCGCGGCGTCGACGAGCAGCATGATGCCGTCGACCATTCGCAGGGTGCGCTCGACCTCGCCCCCGAAATCAGCGTGCCCCGGCGTGTCGACGATATTGATCTTCACGTCGCCGTAGGTGATGGCGGTATTCTTCGCCATGATCGTAATGCCCTTCTCGCGCTCGAGGTCCATCGAGTCCAGCACCCGTTCAGCGACGTCCTGGTTTTCACGGAACGTTCCGCTCTGCCACAACATCGCGTCCACGAGCGTGGTCTTGCCGTGGTCGACGTGTGCCACAATGGCGATATTGCGAAGATTCATCATGATACTGAAAGCAAGACACCCATCAGGCGCATTCCCCTTGCTCGAAGCGTTCGAGTCCTTCAACCAGGGCCGTCAACGGCACGACCTTGGCCGTCCTGTTGGGATGATTGATCCGCGCAGTAGGGGTTGGTCTCTCCGGGCCGACGTGGCCCGGTCACGGTGACAGAGGGTATTGTTCCAACAGCTTGAACAGGCAGGGTATCATCTCGAAGTTGCTCCTGTCACATCACCTGACAAAACCCCTCCGATTACACAAGCGAAACTTCTTGTTCTGCTCCTGGCCTCGGGGTTGCGGTCGCTATACTTCTGTCACGTCATGTTGTATGTTCCCATTTTTCATCCGAGAAGTGGGAGGGCAAGCATGAGCGACCAGACCAATCCCGTGAATTGGTTCGAAATTCCGGTCAGTGATTTGGAGAGAGCCCGGCAATTTTACGAAACCGTGTTCGGTTTCCAACTCAGCCTTAACGAAATGGGTCCCATGAAGATGGCCTGGTTTCCCATGACCCAAGAAGGGGGCGGAGCGACGGGAACGCTCATGAAATCAGAAGGTTACACGCCGTCCCATGCCGGGACGTTGGTCTACTTTTCCGTAACCGACATCGAGGGAACCCTGGCCAAGGTCAATGAAAACGGCGGGAAGACGCTGTTGCCCAAGACAAGCATCGGTGAACATGGCTACATCGCCCACTTCCAGGACTGCGAAGGGAATCGAGTCGCGTTGCATTCCTTGACGTAACGAATCCTCGCGATAGCGAACGTCGGGTGAGAAGCGCCTCACGGGTTTTGGGTGCTAGTTTATCCTGCTGCCCTGCAAGCTTGATGTATGGTCTTACTCTGGCGGGACGAGCCATTCAAGTCGTTTGCACGACGGCTCGCCCAACCCGGCCCTCAAGGAACTGCTGCTCGCGCCGGAAGCGCGCACGGAGGAGCTAACGCCGCCACGTGAAAAGCATCGTCACCGGAGGCCACCGGCTTTCGAATAAATCCGTGCATCTTCTCGCCACCAAAGTGACAAGATCTTTCCCAATTATCTGTAACTGAATTGCCTTGTACGGTAGGCCGCTGTGTGGGGCGAAAGGTTGACGCGGCGTGAGTATGGCCATATACTAATAATATGGCCATAACAACCATCAAATCGACTTATTCACTGGATGTAGAATCCATGCGCATGCTTGAGAAGCTGGCGCAACGCTGGGACGTGTCGAAGTCCGAGGTGTTGCGGCGCGCCATTCGGATTGCGGCGATAGACGGGGGCTGCGGCGACGGTGCGGCAGTGAGTGCTCTCGACCGGCTGCAAGCCTCGTTACGGTCGCGCAAGGTCAACCTCGTACAGTGGGAACGGGACTTGAAGGCCGAGCGTCGCGCGACTGCTCAGCGGCTGGCTCCCAGGACCCCATGATTCATCTGGACACGAGTTTTCTGATCCTGGCGCTGAACGTGGGGACGCCCGAGGACCGCAAGTTGCGAGAGTGGGTCGGTGCCGGCGAAACGCTGAGCATGGGCACGGTCGCGTGGACGGAGTTTCTGTGCGGTCCACTTGATGAATCCGAGATAGCGTTGGCTGATCAGATCGTTGGACAGCGCAGTGACTTCACGTCGGATCATGCGGCGATTGCCGCACGTTTATTCAATGAGTCGGGGCGACGGCGTGGTTCACTGATTGATTGCATGATTGCGGCGGCAGCGCTCGCCGACGGCGCGCCCATTGCGACCAGGAATGTGGCGGACTTTCGCCGTTTCCAGGAGTTCGGCCTGAAAGTGGTATAAGGCGCCTTCTTACGCACACGATGACAGGGGAGGGTTCCTTTAACTGGCCGGTGGCCTAGTGCCCTTCCTTCACCAGGTTCTTGTTCCATTCGGGGATTTCGACGACGAGGTTGGTTGAGCCGTCGGGGACGCATTGGCAGGCCAGGCGGGATTGCAGGGTGATGGCAGGGGCTTCGTCCAACTGATCCAATTCGTCGTCCGTGGCTTCGTTACACGTATCCAACCCTTCCTTCACAACGACGTGACAGGTCGAACAGGCGCAGACGCCGCCGCAGGCATGCTCGACGTCGATGCCCGCTCCCATCGCAATGTCCAACAGGCTGCCCGGTTGGCCGGTCGGGCCGTACGGGATTTTCTCCGGATCAACCCGGATCTCCAGCGTTTCGTCCGGCATACGAAAGGTCACGGTGAACGATTCCGTAGCTGTTTTGACTTCAACTTGTTCGATATATGGATTACTGCCTCCCATCTGGTCTCCTTTTTCCCTCAGCTAGGTAAAGATAAATTGAAGAATTACGATGTAGTTTCAATAAGATAGATGATACAATGAATTTCCGGTTCGATCTCCGACTGTTTTTATCTCCGACTAGAATACTCTTGACTAGGACGGAATGTCAATGCTAGGATTTGATCCGATGGTTTTGGTCGGAGACTCATTCGCTCCACGTTTTTTTGTGAGGGGTTCGTGCTGAAATTTTCGAAAAGAGCCGATTATGCCTTGCTGTCGCTTCAGTACATGGCCAGGGTCCAAAGCGGCATTGATGCCCACCCGCGTGTGGTGAATACCAAGGAGATTGCCGAAGAGCATAATATCCCCGTGGAATTGTTGGCGAAAGTGCTTCAGACCCTGGCCAGGCATCAACTGATCGAAAGTCATCATAACGGACCCAAGGGCGGCTACGCGTTGGGGCGGGAGCCCAAAGACATTACCCTGGCGCAAGTGCTGGAAGCCATCGAAGGTCCCCTGGGGTTGACGGATTGTTCTCATGAAAAAGACGACCATTCCCAATGCGAGCAGATGAATCACTGCAATATTCGAACGCCGCTGTTCAAAATCCAGGAAAGTATCTTTCAATTGCTGAACAGCATGTCTATCGAGGATTTATTGGTTGAGGAAACACCCGTGATTATCGTCGAATCTTTAAAGCCACAAGGAGTGCCATCATGAAGTTACCCATTTATATGGACAACCATTCGACCACGCCCTGCGACCCTCGCGTGGTGGATGCGATGCTCCCGTATTTCACCGAAAAATTCGGCAATTCCGCGAGCCGGAACCATTCCTTCGGTTGGGAAGCCGAAGAGGGTGTGGATCAGGCGCGCAAACATATTGCCAATCTCATTCACGCCGACGCCAAGGAGATCGTGTTCACGAGCGGAGCCACCGAGTCCGATAATCTGGCGCTGAAAGGCGTGGTCGAAATGTATAAGGAGAAAGGCGATCACATCATCACCACGTCGACCGAACACCGCGCGGTGATCGATGCGGCCAAGTCATTGGAGAAAAAAGGCGTCAAGGTCACGTATCTGCCGGTCGACAAGACCGGCCGGGTCGATCCGGACGACGTGCGGAACGCCATTACGGATAAGACCATTCTGATTTCGATCATGCTGGCGAATAATGAAATCGGCACGATTCATCCCATCGCGGAGATCGGCAAGATCGCGAAGGAAAAGGGCGTCCTCTTTCATTGCGACGCCACGCAAGGGGTGGGGAAAATCCCGGTGGACGTCCAAGAACTGGGTGTCGACCTGATGTCGTTTACGGCCCACAAGATTTACGGACCCAAGGGTATCGGGGCGTTGTACGTGCGACGGAAAGCGCCGCGCGTCCGGTTGGCGCCGATGATCGACGGGGGCGGGCACGAGGGCGGGCGGCGGGGGGGGGCGCGGTCCGGCCCCCCCCCCGGCGGGGGCGGGCACGAGCGCGGCATGCGGTCGGGTACGCTTCCGGTCCCGCTCGTGGTCGGGTTTGGGAAAGCCATCGAGTTATGTGCCCAGGAGATGCCGGAGGAGTCCGTTCGCACGATGGCCCTTCGTGACCGTCTGCAGGACGGCATCATGGGGGCGATGGAAGAAGTCTATCTCAACGGACACCCGACGGAGCGTCTCCCGGGGAACCTGAACATCAGTTTCGCGTACGTCGAAGGGGAGGCCTTGTTGATGGGGGTGAAGGAAATCGCCCTGTCATCGGGATCGGCTTGCACGTCGGCGACCCTTGAGCCATCATACGTCCTTCGTGCCTTGGGGGTCGGGTCCGATCTGGCGCATTCCTCGATCCGGTTCGGCATCGGTCGATTTACGACGCCGGAAGAAGTAGAATATACCATCGACCGGATGATCAAGGCGGTCAATCACCTTCGCGAAATGTCGCCCCTCTATGAAATGGCAAAGGAAGGCGTTGACCTCAAGACAGTTCAATGGGCGGTGCACTGAGCAGGCATGCAAGGCATACACGGTCTTTATAAATTTCCACGTACAAGGAGGGTGGTATCATGGCATACAGTGAAAAAGTGATCGACCATTACAACAATCCTCGCAACATGGGGTCGTTCAAGAAAGAAGAAGACGGCGTGGGGACCGGAATCGTCGGAGCCCCCGAATGCGGCGACGTGATGAAATTGCAGATCAAAGTGGAGAACGACACGATCGTGGATGCGAAATTCAAAACCTTCGGGTGCGGGTCGGCGATTGCCAGTTCCAGTTTGGCCACGGAGTGGTTGAAGGGCAAAACCGTGGATCAGGCCGGACAGATCAAGAATACCGAGATCGTCCAGGAGTTGAACCTCCCCCCGGTCAAAATCCACTGTTCCGTGTTGGCGGAAGATGCGATCAAAGCCGCCTTGAATGATTACAAAAAGAAAGCGGACACCGAAGGCGAGACCGAAGCAGCCGCCACGCCCGCCTGACCGCAAGGAGCGCAGTGATGGAGACGACACAAACGACGGAATCCTCACCGGCCACGCAGGCCCCCCTTGTCACGTTGACGGAGGCGGCGGTTGTCGAAGTGAAACGGCTCATGGACGTGCAGGATCTGACCGAAGGCGGCCTGCGCCTGGGCGTCAAAGGGGGAGGCTGTTCCGGGTTGAGTTATACGATCAATTTTGACGAGAAAATCGGCGAGTTCGATACGGTGTGCGAACAGGACGGCGTGAAAGTCATCGTCGATGCGAAGAGCGCCATTTACCTCGAAGGCATGCAGCTCGACTATCAGAAGGACATGGTCAGCGGGGGATTCAAATTTATCAATCCCAACGCGTCCAAGACCTGCGGGTGCGGGGAATCATTTTCGGCGTAACACGTCGAACGGGGTTGCGTGACAAGCAGGGGGCAAGCCGTCGGGCATGGTGAAGTCCTACCATGCCCGTTGTGCGAGAAAGGGCGATGAGCGAACACACACATCAACCGGAATCCGGGCGGACCCGCGATCTGCCGATGGCCCGCAGCATGTGCTGGCATTGTCAATCCGAAATGACCGGCGAATACTTTTGCGGCCGGTGCGTCAAGGTGCAGCCGCTGTCCAAGGAACTCGACTATTTTACCTGCCTGAACCTGCCCCGCAAATTGAACCTCGACGAACAGGCGCTTGAGGAAACCTTCTACGCCTTGAGCCGGAGCTTTCATCCCGACTATTACGCGACGAAAGACGAAGGGGAAAAGGCGATCAGTCTCGGCAATACGGCGTTATTGAACACGGCCTACCGGACGTTGAAAGACCCCGTGCAACGAGCCGAGTATCTGATTCGTCTGGAAGCGGGGTCGGCCAAGGATATTCGGACGTCACCCCCGGCCGACCTGTTCGATGAAATCCTGGAATTGCAGGAGGATTTGGACGAGTTCCGGTCCCTGTCCGCCGGGGAGTCCGACGAGCGCCGGCAGGAACTTCTGGAGAAATTACAAGCCGACCGCCGGACGCTCGAAGCGCGAAAAGCGCAGATGGAAGATCGCCTGCAGGAGCAGTTCGGCCGGTGGGATGCCCTGCCAACCGAAGCCGAAGGTGATGCCGACGTCCAGACGCAGAAAGACGCGGTGCTCGCGGGCATGCAGGAAATCCTCTCGAACCGCACGTATGTGAAGAATATCGTGAATGATCTGGTGGCGGCGACGAGTCCCACCGCCGAACCCGGAAGGAGTGCATGGCATTGATCGTCGGCATTGACCTCGGAACGACAAATTCATTGGTCGCCTACACGGCCGGCGACGGCCCGCGGGTCATATCCGGAGCCCGAGGGCAGGCAAAAGTGCCGTCAATCGTCGGCCTGACGGATAACGGCCTCCTGGTCGGAGACCCGGCCAAGGAGCATCTCGTCCGCGATCCGTCGCGGACCATCTATTCCGTGAAACGGTTCATGGGAAAAGCCATCGCGGACGTGGCGAAAGAATTGCACTATTTCCCGTATGCCTTGCAGGAAAAGGGCGGCGTGATTCGCATCCAGGTCGGCGAGAAAACGTATTCTCCACCGCAGATCTCCGCCATGATTTTAAAGGAACTCAAGCTGCGCGCGGAAGCGCACTTGGGTGAGGACATTACCAAGGCCGTCATTACGGTCCCGGCGTATTTCAACGACAGCCAGCGACAGGCGACGAAAGATGCCGGTCTCATCGCCGGCCTGGAAGTGCTGCGCATCATCAATGAACCCACGGCGGCGTCCTTGGCTTATGGGCTGCAACAGAACACGCAGGGGTGCGTGGCCGTCTATGACCTCGGCGGCGGGACCTTCGACATCTCCATCCTGAAACTCAAGGACGGCATCTTCGAGGTGCTGGCGACGAACGGGAATACGCATCTCGGCGGGGATGATTTCGACCGGCGGCTGGTGGACGAGGTCATACGGGACATCGACACCAGGCACGGCGTGAAAGTGGAAGTTTCGCCTGAACTGATGCAAACGGTTCGGCTCGAAGCCGAGAAAACCAAAATTCGATTGTCGGACGAGCCGCAGGCTCATATGGCCGTCTCCCTTCCGGACGGACAAGGCACCTATGAACGAACGTGGTCGCGTGATGAATTCGAGGCTCTGGTCTTGGACCTGGTCGAACACACCATGACCCCTTGTCGCCGCGCGTTGAGCGACGCGGGCCTGGAAACCGGCCAAATCGACGAAGTGGTGTTGGTGGGCGGCAGTACCCGGATGCCGTTGATTCGATCACGCGTGCAAGAGTTGTTCGGGAAGACGCCCCATTGTGACCTGAATCCGGATGAAGTGGTGGCGCTCGGGGCCGCGGTCCAGGCCGGCATTCTGGCCGGGGAGAACAAGGACATGCTCCTGCTCGACGTGACCCCGCTATCCCTGGGCATTGAAACCATGGGCAACGTCGTGAGCATCCTGATTCGCCGGAATACGACCATCCCGACGAGCGCCAAGGAAATGTTTACCACCTACGTGGACGGCCAAACCGGCGTGGACATTCACGTGTTGCAAGGCGAACGCGAACTGGTGAAAGACAACAGGAGTCTGGCCCGGTTTCAACTCAAGGTCCCGCCGTTGCCCGCGGCCGTGCCTCGCGTTGAAGTGACGTTTCTGATCGATGCAAACGGCATTCTCAACGTCACGGCGTCCGATATCCGGACCGGCGAATCGCAATCCGTTCAAGTCAAACCCTCCTATGGGCTGACGGATGACGAAGTCGAAACGATGATTCGGGAATCATTCCAATTCGCGGCGGAGGATATTAAGGCTCGCCAGGTGATCGAGGCGAGGACGGAGGCCGATGCCATCATCATGGCCACCGAGAAGGCGCTGCAACGGGCAACGGACCTGATCACCGCAGAAGAAATCCAGTCCATTCATCACGCGATCGAGGCATTGCGCGTCGCGAAAGCCCATGACGACCATCGACGGATCCGGGCCGGGATTGCCGACATGGAAAAAGTGACCCATCACCTGGCCGAAGCCCTGATGGACGCCACGCTCAAGGAAGCGCTCGAAAGCAAAAAGCTGTCCGAAGTCACGGATTGACCGCGCGGCTTTCCGCCCGAGGAGCCCCCTATGTCTCAAGAGTTGACCTGGGATATGGCCGAAGACATCGCGATTCGGCTTCACGAAGAACATCCGGATCTTGATCCGCTGACAGTCCGCTTCACCGACCTGCACGCGTGGGTCGTCGCGTGGCCGGAATTCACGGGCGACCCCAAGGGGTCCGACGAAAAAAAGCTCGAAGCCATCCAGATGGCCTGGCACGAAGAATACCAGGACGCGCAGTAGCCCCCCGGTCGACAATCATTTCATACACCGATCCTAACCGGCCTGCACTACTAGCGGAAACTGCCCGTCCTTCTCTTCTCCTGTAGTCATCCTCGACATTTTTAATCGAGGATCCAGTGTCTTTCTCCTCTGGCCCTCCATTTCAAGGACCCGTCTGGAACAAAAACCCTGGATTCGTCCTCGACATCCTTAATCGGGGATCCAGTTTATATGGTCGGGAATGACGGAAGGAGACAGCGGAAATGGTCAAAGAAGTCGTTCGTTTTTAGCGCGTTTCAACGGCCGGGTCGAGTTGATCGAACTCGTAAAATTCTAACGGATCGGCTGCTCGACGAACGGGCTGTTGCGGAATGGTGCCGTCCGCAAAGACTTCCGTCGTGGTGCCTTTGGAGGGTTCATCCACCGGCTTGCCCGTTTCCTGGTCGACCTCGACGAACTGAATCCCGTCCGGGACCGAGAACGTCAGGACGGGGAGCCGGTTGAGGGCCTTTACCATGAAATCCGTCCAGATGGGCAGGGCGGCATGGGCGCCGGACTCCACTTTTCCGAGTGTCTCCATGCTGTCGAATCCCACCCAGACGCCGGTGGCGAGATTTGGGGCATAGCCGACGAACCACGCGTCGCGGTAGCTGTTCGTGGTGCCGGTTTTGCCGGCCAGGGGTTGCCCGATCGAGCGGGCGCGTCTACCCGTTCCGCTTTGAATGACGTCCATCATCATGTGTGTAATCAAATAGGCGGTTTCTTTGGAGATCACTTGCCGGGGGTCGAACTCGTGCTGTTCCAGAATATGGTCATTCGGATCTTTGATCAGGGAAATGGTATAGGGTTTCAAGGCCAGTCCCTGGTTGGCAAACACCCCGTACGTCGCAGTGAGCTCTTGAAGCGTTACGACCGACGAACCGAGTGCCAATGACAGGTCCGGGCTTAATGGGCTGCGAATGCCGAGTGAGCGTGAAAAATTGATGACGCGGGGAACGCCGATCTGTTCGAGCAGGCGGACCGTTGCCGCGTTTCGCGAGTGGCGTAAGGCTTCCCGCAAGGTGATGGGACCGAAAAAGCGTTTTTCGTAATTCTCCGGTTTCCAGGTCTTGCCGGGCTCTTCCTCCTTGTAGACCACGGGCGCATCGAGAATGAGCGTGGCGGGCGTCAGCCCCTGGTCGAAGGCCGTGGCATAAATGATCGGTTTGAATGCCGAGCCGGGTTGCCGGAGGGCCAGTAACGCGCGATTGAATTGACTGCGTTCGAAATTGTACCCACCGACCATCGCCCGAATCGCTCCGGTCCTGGGATCGATGGCAATCAACGCGCCTTCGACCAGCGGGGTCTGATCCAGCCGGAACCGGATCGTCTTGTTGCGGGTCGATTTCAGCGAGACTTCGATCACGTCTCCGGGTTCCACCAATTGCCGGGCCGAGACAACGGGTATCACCTCCGCTTCGGTGACGGGTGCGCCTTTGGAAAGCCGGCGTTCGGCCCAGAGCATATCTGCCAAGGTGATGGTGCCGACCCGGTCGTGCGCCAGGACCGTCACGTCCTCGTCCGAGACGTTCAGGACGAGACCTTCCACGATTTCCCCAAACGCAGGGAAGGTCGTGGGCGGTTCTTCGGGCGGCGTGTCCGGCAACTCCTCATGACGGAGCGGCCCGCGCCAACCCTGTCGTTTGTCTAGTTCGCGCAGTCCCTTCCTGATGGCCTCCTCGGCCAGGTGTTGCATCTGAATGTTCAAGGTGGTGGAGATGTGCAGCCCGCCTTTATACGCCATGGCCTCTCCGTATTCGTTTACGAGGTGCTGGCGGACGTCTTCGAGAAAATACGGGGCCACACGTTCGATGAATTGACGAACAAAGTCCAGTGAGGTCTCGCTCACCTCCCGGGCGAGCGGTTCCGTCAGAAAGCCGGCCTGGACCATACGTCCCAACACGTGTTCCTGCCGTTTCTTCGCCAAGTCGTAGTTCTTGTAGGGAGAATAGGTATTGGGAGCCTTCAGCAGTCCCGCGAGAAAGGCCGACTCGGGCAGCTTCAATTCCGATAACCCTTTTCCGAAATACGTGAGGGCCGCGGTGCCGACCCCATAGGCTCCATGGCCGAAGTAGATCTGGTTGAGATACATCTCGAGAATTTGTTCTTTCGTCAGAATAAATTCCATTTTCAGGGCGAGAAAGAGTTCCCGTATTTTACGCTGGAAAGTCCGTTCCGGGGTCAAGAACAGGGATCGGGCCAGTTGCTGGGTGATCGTACTGGCGCCCTCAACTTTTCCTCCACGCTTGAAATTCGTCCATGCGGCTCGAAGGATCCCCCAGACGTCCAAACCCGGGTGCTCAAAAAACCGGGTATCTTCCACGGCAATGACGGCGTTGATCAAATGCTGGGGCACCTCACGAAGGGGGGTCAGGATTCTGCGTTCCACGTAGAATTGCCCGATGACCTGGCGGTTGTCCGCGTGGACCTTGGTAATCAGACTCGGCTGATAATCCCGGAGCCCCCCGAGCGAGGGAAGGCCGGTTGTGATATGCCAAGCCACCGCCGCCGCACCCCCGACTGCCAGGCCGCCGACAATCAGGAAGGGCCACAGGAAGCGTTGTGTCAGACGACGGGGGGCCGGAACGGGGAGACGAGACGGCAACGTTGGCATGGTCAGGGGAAGGGAATCTAGTGGATAGGGCTTCTATAGATGACGATACCCTTGGTTGACCCAAAAGACAAGCTCTTTGCGGCTGATTTTCCGATAGACGTTTCCGCTGCATCCGCTTGTTGGGGGGGGCGAGCCGGGAACGTTTCAGTACTCCTGGTATCCGCGCCGCCTGCTCTGTTGACAAACTTCAAGAGGGCGTGCTACGAAAAAAGTCCTGCAAACAAAAAGGTCTCGAGTTCCACCACATTCCATCATCCATCACGAATTCAAGAAGGAGGCTGTTTCATGTCTGATGTTGCTTCAGAAATAAAAGTGGGCGACGCCGCTCCCGATTTCACCCTGAAGAATCAGGATGGTAACGAAGTCACGTTAAGCAGTTTTAAAGGTCAAAAGAACGTGGTCCTGGCCTTTTATCCCCTCGATTGGAGTCCGGTCTGTACGAATGAAAATAAATGTTTGACGGACGACTTCCCCAGCTTTTCCGATGCCAATGCCGAACTGCTCGGTATCAGCGCGGACAGCTTCTTTTCGCACAAGGCCTGGGCCGACTCACTCGACCTGAAACACACCTTGTTGGCCGATATGCATCGTGACGTCTGCAAGGCGTACGGCTTGTATTTTCCTGATCTCAATTGCTCCAAACGAGCCACGGTGATTGTGGACAAGACAGGCAGGGTGGCGTACGTCAAAGTGCAGGAAATCAAGACGGCCCGGGATGACAAGGAAATTCTGGACGCCTTGAAAGCGTTGAACTGACCGTCGCGTCGAGGCGCGTTGAAGGGGGATTCCACGAACAGGGAATCCCCCTTATTTTTGATGAACGGGAAAGGAAGACGGGATGGCCGGCACCGTCGAAAACGTCACTGACGAAAATTACGAAGAATTCAAAGGGGCGCATGCGACCGTGGTGGCCTACGGCATTGCCGCCTGCGAACCCTGTGCGGCCTATGATCCCATCCTGGAAGCAGTCGCCCGGAAACTTCCCGCCGTCCGCGTCGGCAAGGCCAAGATGCACGTACCGGGCCGGTGCCGGGGAATCAAAAAACAACACCAGTTTGAAACGTACCCCACCACGCATCTCTATTCACGCGGAACTCTCCTGCTGACCCGCGAAGGCAAAGTCGAAGAAGACGAACTGATCGCCCTCATCAAGCAATACCTGCCCGATTCCTGAACCCATACATCCACGTTTTTTCCTCTGTCATCCACGACCAGATCGGGGATCCAGTGTGGCTGCGCGAGCTTATCGCGCTTCTTCCACACGGCCTCTCCAAACCGTATAAGATGCTACTGCTACAACTCGTCGTGTGGGGGCGAAACCCCGCAACCGGAACTGCACCATCCATGTTCAACGCGTGTGGCCCGAAATATGCAAGAGTTTTGGCAAGATCTGTAGAAATTCGACGCATATTGAAGTTTTGTCCCAAATTTCCACAAAATGTGGAAAATTGTCCATTCATAGTCAATAGAAATTCCGCATGGCAGCACCTACCTGATGGGAAGCTGGTGGAGTGGCCATTGATGGTAAACCCGGCGATGCGTTAGAGGTCGAGGAGGAAAAATCTGGCTGATCTGGAACAGACTATCCCCAACCGGTTTTCGAGACAAGACGCTCTCCCTTGGCACACGCTGTCCGAGCAGGACGTGTTCACCAAGTGGGAGACGACGAGGGAAGGGTTAAGCGCGGTCGAGGTTCGGAATCGGCAAGGCACCTTCGGTCCGAATCGCCTGCCTGCCAAGCCGCCCCCTTCCGTTTTCACGATTTTCCTGCATCAGTTTCTGAGCCCGCTGATTTATATCCTCATGGTCGCCGCTGTGATCTCGCTGACCATTGGTGAGCACACCGATGCAACGTTTATCTTTGTCGTTCTCTTTCTGAACGCCGCCCTTGGAGGATTTCAGGAATGGAAGGCCGAGCAAAGCGCCGCGGCCCTCCAAACGCTCCTCAAAGTCCATGCGCGCGTTCGTCGAAATGGAAGTGAGCAGGAAATCCCATCAGACGAACTCGTCCCGGGCGACATGTGTCTTCTGGAATCCGGCAATCGAGTCCCGGCCGACATCAGATTACTTGATACCAAAAACCTGGCCATTGATGAATCACTGCTCACCGGCGAATCTCTCGCCGTAGCGAAATCCCCTGCCACGCTCTCGGGTCCTGACGCCCCGATCAGCGACCGAACCAACGTGGCTTATGGCGGAACGACCGTCATGGTTGGCCGTGGAGCAGGAGTGGTGGTGGCAACCGGTCTCCACACCGAAGTCGCCACCATCGCGAAAGCCGTCACCGAAACCGCCGAAACCAAACCTCCCCTCGTGGTCCGCATGGATCAGTTTGCTCGCTACGTGAGCGTCGGCGTGGTTGTGGCATGTGGCTTGCTCGCCGTGGTGGCCGTGAGTCGAGGGATTCCGTTGACGGAAGTCTTTTTCATGGCCGTGGCATTAGCGGTTTCAGCCATTCCCGAGGGACTCCCCGTCGCCATGACGGTCGCGCTTTCGGTGGCCACCTTTCGAATGGCCAAACGCCACGTGATCGTTCGGAGACTGACCGCGGTTGAAGGATTGGGAAGTTGCACGTACATCGCCAGTGATAAAACCGGGACCCTCACGGTGAACCAACAAACCGTCAAAAAAATCGTGCTTCCCTCCGGCGACCATTTCTCGGTCACCGGTGAAGGGTACACGGGTGAGGGAGAAGTCGTTCCTGAATCTGAAGGGAGCCTTTCTTCAGAAACGATCGCTCAGCTACGCAGACTGGGCACGGCCGGAGTCTTGTGCAATGAAGCGCACCTCACGTGCGAAAACGGAGAATGGAACTCCCATGGTGACGCGGTCGACGTTGCGCTTTTGGCTCTGGGCCATAAACTGGGTCTCGACCCGACCGGGCTGAAGCGATCGGTCAACGTCCTGGGCAGGATTCCGTTTGAATCAGAAAGAAAATTCGCGGCACTGTGTTATGAAGAACCACGGAACAACAACATTGCCGTGAAAGGGGCGGTAGAAGAAATCCTTGCCCGGTGTGACACGATGTTCATCGGGGGAAAAGCGAAACCCATCGAGAAGCATATGATCGAACAGGAAGCCGTCACGTTGGCCAACCGGGGATACCGGGTGTTGGCTTTGGCCGAAGGCGTCCTGCCCGCTCAGGACGGCGAAGGCGCGTTCGAGGAGCAGCATCTTCCCGCCCTCACGCTGTTAGGCGTCATTGGCACCATTGATCCATTACGACCGGAGGTCAAGGACGCCGTCACGAAATGTCGAAATGCCGGCGTTCACGTGGCTATGGTGACGGGAGACCATCCAGCCACGGCGTTGTCCATTTCCCGGGAGTTGGGCATTGCCGAATCAGATGGAGAGGTGGCAACGGGGCGACAATTGGCGGAAATCGGCTCCAGTCAGGTTCCGCAGTTTATGGATCTCGTCAAGTGCGTGCGCGTGTTTGCGCGTGTCACGCCCATCCAGAAACATCAAATCGTGGAGGCGTTGGTAAAAATGGGCCACTTTGTGGCCGTGACCGGAGATGGAGTGAACGATGCCCCGGCTTTGAAAAAAGCTCACCTTGGGGTCGCCATGGGTTCCGGGACCGACGTGGCCAAAGACAGCGCGGCCATGATCATTACGGACGATCGGTTCCCCTCGATCGTCGCGGGAATAGAGGAGGGTCGGGTTGCCTATGACAACGTGCGCAAGGTGATTGCGCTGCTCATTTCCTGCGGCGTTGCGGAAATCTTGCTGTTCACGGTTTCCCTGTTAATCGGCTTGCCCTTGCCTCTGACTGCCGTCCAACTGCTGTGGCTCAATCTGGTCACGAACGGCCCGCAAGTCGTGCCGCTCGCGTTTGAAGCGGGAGAACCGGATACCATGAGCCGAAAGCCACGCAAGCCCACGGAAGGCATTTTTGACTCCCTGTTGATTCAACAGACCATCGTCTCCGGGCTCGCCATGGGATTGGTCGCCTTTGCCGCCTGGTATTGGTGGTTGAGCGCAGGGGTCGAAGAAGGGCAGGCACGAAACTTGTTGTTGCTCCTGATGGTGTTCCTCGAAAACGTCCACGTGTTCAATTGCCGGTCTGAACGACTATCCGCTTTTAATATTCCGTTGCGAAACAGCCGGCTTCTCATTTTGGGTGTCTTGGCGGCTCAAGGGATTCATATCCTGTCAATGTACGTGCCGGCGACCCAACGTGCGCTGAAAGTCTCTCCGGTGTCTTTGGAAGAATGGGGCGCCCTTCTTCTCTTTGCGTCAATTATTCTCGTCACCATGGAGATTTTCAAAGTGGTGAAAAAGAACGCAATTTCCTAGTTTAAGGTATTGACAAGTTTGTCTACGTCATGTAGTATGCCTTCAACGATCCTACTTGGAGGTATGCTACATGAACATCATGGAAATTGTCAGCCGGTTCGAGAATCAATCCGAATG
>MPMZ01000056.1 GCA_002238765.1 Nitrospira sp. bin75 | reverse complement strand
CCCTGCCCCTCAATCTGTCGTCCTCGTCTTCCCCCCTCCTGTCATCCTGGACTTGATCCAGGGTCCAGTGTCTTTTCTTTGTCTTTTCCCTTCTTGCCCCCGCCATCCCATGGCGCCATATCGAGGGCGCCTGCGGGCGCGGCTGCGCCCCGGTCCCGAATCCAATATGGGGGCGAGGACTGTTTGAGCGAAGCGAGTTCCGCAGCCCTAACCTTTCGGGCCCGGGGCACAGGCACCCGAAGGGCCGCGCCCGGGCGCCCATGGTTTTGGGTCCTTTTGCCGAAACAAAAGGACCTCGTCGCGCGGGGCCGAAACCCCGCAAGCGTTCCCTCGTCGTGCGGGGCCGAAACCCCGCGAGCATTCGTCCCCTAAGTGACCCCGATGGACCTTCTTATCCTGCTAGGGAAGACCCTTCTGCTCAGGCCCTACGTCTTTTTCTTTTTGGCCGTGGCGTTGGTTGCCTCGTCGCGGTTGTTGGGCCGGCGACGCACCGTCGCGCTGTTCGGTATCACGTGGCTCACCGCGTTCGTTTGTGAATTTTCCTCGACCCGCATCGGTTTTCCGTTCGGCGATTACTATTACACGGGTTCGACCGTGGGCGAGGAATTGTATCTGTCCAACATTCCGTTCATGGATTCGTTGTCGTTCACGTTTCTGTTGTTCGCGAGTTATTGCCTGGCCCTCTGGTTGCTGTTGCCCGCCGAGCCGTCTTCGGAACCATCCTGCCGCGTGTTGCTGACGCGCGAGTCGCTCTCCTGGCCGGTGATCGGCCTGACGTGTCTGTTGTTCATGTTGATCGACGTGGTGATCGATCCGGCGGCGCTTCGCGGAGAACGCTGGTTTTTGGGGCGGATTTACGGGTATCCCGATCCCGGCGTGTATTTCGGCGTGCCCCTGGCCAACTTCGCCGGGTGGTTCGTGGTGGGGTTGATGGCGATGACGGTCTACCGGGCGCTGGACCGGCAGAGCCGCAGGTTGCCCGCGTTTCCCGACACGGTGCCGGTCCGGGACGTGCTGCTTGGATGCGGGTTGTATTACGGGGTCCTGCTGTTCAATCTGGTCATGACCTTCTGGATCGGCGAATGGCTGCTGGGCCTGACAGGATGCCTGCTCTACGTGCCGGTGACCGTTCTGGCGGTTTGGAAATTTCGAGGTTTGTCCGCATCTGCCCCCTCCTCCGTCTGTCATCCTCGACATTCTTAATCGAGGATCCAGTGTCGTTCTCTTCGCAAAGTAAAGGAAAGAGCAAAGACCCTGGATCCCCGATCGTGGTCGGGGATGACAGATAAAGACAAAAGAAAAAGAAAGCGCGATCCCATCGCGCCATGTCGAGGGTGCCTGCGGGCGCCCATGGTTTTGGGTCCTTTTGCCGAAACAAAAGGGCCTCGCCGTGTGGGGGCGACACCCCGCAGGCCTCTGCCCTCGTCGTGCGGGGCTGAAACCCTGCAAGCGGTCCCCGCCATAAGCCGAATCAAGGCTTGTCTGAAACCCGCAGCCCGAGTAAGATACCCTTAGATGTCCTGTCACGATGTACCCATTCTCCTGAACGATCAATGACGCACCCTTTCCTCCCTCTTTCCGAGATGAGCGTCCGATGTCTGCGAGCATGAAAAAGATCGCGCTGGGCGTCGTGCTGGCCGGTGCGGCCTGGTTCGGGAGCGGGGCCTTGGGGTTCCCGCACGTGTTCCAGGCGATGTTCGTGGCGTACGTGGCGTTGGGGCTGACGGTGTTTCTGCTTTTGGATGCCCCGCCCATGAAACGGCTGTCGGGGTGGACCGCCGTGGCGGCGCTGCTTGGGTTCTATCTCGTGTTGTCCGCGATGTATATCGGGGGGGCGTCGTCCTTGCCGCAATACGATCCGGAGGTGGAAAAGGGAAAGATCGATAAGATTCTGAAACGCAAGCGCGCCCTGGTCATGGCCGAGCAAAGCCAGGTGGACACGTTGCTCGAACGGGTGCAGGCGCTTCAGGGTAATTCGCAGACCGTGATCGCGCGGCTCGGCCGGTTCGCCCCGGCAATCGAGGTGGCGGACACCGCGCAGGATCAGGGCGCGCTCACGGTGGTGGAACGCGGGGCCGAAGTCTATGATTTGTACGAGTGTTATAACTGTCACAAGATCGGGGGTAAGGGGAGCGTCAAGAAACGCGGGCCGATTCTCGACAACATCGGCAGTTTGTTGACGGTCAACGATATCAAGCGGAAAATTTTCGATCCGACGTACCTGTATGCGAAAGGGTTTGAGAAAGAGCATAAGAAGGGCCGGATGCCGGATAAGTACAAGGACTTGATGACGGAGGAAGAGGTCACGGCGCTCGCGACGTATTTGTCCACGCTGAAGGATCCCACGGCCGAGACCCCCAAACCCGTTTTCGTGAAGGCCAACGTGGAACACGGGTTTACGGTGTTCGGGTACGTCCGGGATGCATCGGGCCGTGCGCTGCCCAATACGGAGGTGCATGCGATGCCCCAGGTCAAGGGCGGGCACGGGGCCTCCGGCAAGACGAACGAAGCCGGGTATTATGAAATTTTCCTGCACATGCATAATGAGAACGCCGGCGCGACGGTCGAGGTGTCGGCTCAAGGCGCGAAGAAAACGTTTGTGGCCGACTACGATCCCAATGATAAAATAACCAGGCGGCAGCAGTCCCTGGATTTGACGGTGGCCGCGCAATAGGGGATCATGGCCGGGATGGAGTGGCGTGTATGAGAGGGTTTGTGCTTCGCTTCATCGTCACGGGGGTGGCGGTGGTGGTCGCGGCCCAGGTTATTCCGGGTCTGGCTATCGATACGTTTGCCGCGGGCGTGGTCGGCGTGCTGGTGTTGGCGGTCCTGAACGCCGTGGTCCGGCCGCTGCTGTATTTGCTCTCGGCGCCCTTCATCGTCGTGACGCTCGGCTTGTTCATGATCGTGATCAATGCCTTCCTGCTGCAGTTGGTCTCCGTGCTGGTCAAGGGGTTTCACGTGGCCGGATTCTGGCCGGCGGTCGGCGGGGCCGTGTTGATCAGCCTCGTCAGTTGGATCATGAGCCTGCTGGTCTCCGACCGCGGCCACGTGCAGGTGGTCATGTCTCCGTCCCGTTCACGAAAGATCCGGCATATCAATTGAAGCGATCCAGACTCTCGCTCTCTCCTTTCCCCTTTTGTCATCCCCGACCTGATCGGGAATCCAGTGTCTTTCGCCTCGTCAGGACGGAGAAAAGAAAAGACCCTGGATTCTCGATTAAAGATGTCGAGAATGACAGAAGAAGGCAAAGGAAAGAAAAGAGCGCCATAAGATGGCGCAGCCACGCCCGCAGGCGCCCTCGAAATGGCGCGATGGGATCGCGCTGTCTTCTCCCTTTTGTCATTCCCGACCTGATCGGGGATCCAGTGTCTTTCGCCTCGCAAGAACGGAGAAAGGAAAAGACCCTGGATTCTCGATTAAAGATGTCGAGAATGACAGAAGAAGGCAAAGGAAAGAAAAGAGCGCCATAAGATGGCGCTTTTCTCCCTCTCCCTTGATGGGAGAGGGCAGGGGTGAGGGTGGATATGATCAGCGAACACAGACAATACGATGGTTGTGACGATGACTAAAAAGAAAACGCAAGATGCGGTTCGGCCTTCCAAGCAGACGACGCTTCAACGGATTTTGACCGCGACGGTCAATGACCTGGGCATGGATGCCACCGTGGCTATCCTGAACCACCCCAAGGGGCCGCTGGTGCCGCAGGCGTCCAAGGGGTTTTCACCTCGTGAGGTGCGCACCGTGCTTCGGACCCTGTCAGGCGGAGCCGGCCGGGGCGACGGCCTTCCCCTGGGTGCCGCCCAGGAGGACGGGAACGGGGCGATCCGGCTTCGCATGGTGACGCCCGGTTCGAAGCATCTCCTGGCGATGATCCTTCGCGACGGGAAAGTGGTCTACGGGGTGCTGGTCGCGGGGAAACAGGAGAAACGGCCGTTTACGAAGCGTGAAAAAACCGCGATCGGCTCGGCCGGTCACCGTATCACCGAGCAATTGCGGGAAGCGAACCTGTTCGATCATTCCGTGCTTCTGACGCGTCCCTGGGTCATCCCGGAGCCGGCGGCCGAGGACCCCGAGCCTGAGGCTGCCGACGCGACCACGCGAACCTATACCTCGCCCCGGGTCCAGGAACGGGTCGTCGAGCGTTTGACCGAGGCGCAGTCCCTGGTGCCGTTCGATCGGGGCTGGGTGATGCTGTATGATCCGTTGGCCGCCTCCCTGGAAGTCCTGGGCTGCGTGGCCGGGCATAAGAAAGACCTGTTGCCGGGGCAACGGTTGTCGTTGAACGAATCCGCAGCGGGTTGGGCGGTGCGGCACCGCAAGCCTCGTGTCGATCAGAACCTGGCTTCCACGCAAGGCCGCTTTCATGATTACAAACAGTTGTACCGCGACCGGTTCCGGTGCACGCTCGTGGTGCCGTTTTTTGTCAGGGGGCGCGTGGCCGGCACGCTGACCCTGGCGTCCAAGACGGCCGCGGCCTATGACACCGCGGAAGCCGAGTCCGGCAAGCTTGAACCGGTTACCACGCACCTGGCCCGGCTGTTTGAAGAACCGTCTCTGAATCTCCTGGCTTCACCGGATGCGGCTGCCCCGCCTGCTCCGGAATCGGTGGCCTCCGGCGTCTCGGAGCCGGCGATCCGGCGACAGGAACGGCAAACGGCCTTGACGGAAGTCAGTTCCTTTCTCGCCACCGAGATTCGTGAGCCCATGGGCTATATTCGGGCTCAACTGGAAGAGGTGACGGGTGACGGCACCCTCGATTTCGAATCCCAAACCTCCATCGAGGCGGCCATGCGGGACCTGATGCGGATGGAGAGCCTGCTGAACGATATTCTGGATTTCGCCAAGCCCCTCGAATTGGACCGGCGTCCTTGCCAGGTCACCGCCTTGATCGAAGACGCGCTCGCGTTGGTGGCCACGGACCTGAAAGTCAACCGGATCGAGGTCACGAAGGAGGTCCCCGCGCGGCTGGGGCAGGTGCGTTGGGATAAGGAAAAGGTCCAGCATGCGTTCCTGAGCATTTTCACGAATGCCCTGGAGGCCATGTCGCCGGGCGGGCATCTGCGGATTTCCGTGACGCAGAAACGCGGGCGCCAGCCTGAACTGGTCATCCGCATCCACAACGACGGCGCGCCGATTCCCGAAGAATTGGGCGAGAAAATCTTTGAACCGTATTTCACGACGAAACGGTCGGGGACCGGGTTGGGCCTGGCGATGGTGAAAAAAATCGTGGACGAACACGGCGGGCACATCGCCATCGACAGTCGCCCGGAGGAAGGGACGCTGGTCACCATGACCTTGCCGGCGATGCGTCCCAGGCGGCCCTACCGGGGGCGGCCGCCGAGGCGGCGATAACGAACGGCGGTCCCGGTCGGCGCAGGCCCGAACTCGTGCTTGACACCCACGGGTGAAAATGAATAAGATTTACCCTCTTTATCCAAACGAAATGGGAAGTCAGGACTTTTTGTCTTTATCGTCCATAACCTGTCTTAACAAAGGAGCGGAATTATGAAGAGTATTCGCCTTCTTCTTATTGCGGTTGCGGGTACTGCCCTGATGGCTTCAGCGGCGTTTGCGAATCCGGGCATGCTGCCTTCACATGCCGGTTATCCTATGACCGAGACGAAATCGCCGGCCGATGGGACGCGGACCAGCCATGATACCGGGCAAGCGAATGCGGTTGGTTCCAAAGCATCGATGGCGGCATCTTCTACCGCTGATGCGGCTGCCATGAATGCATCGAGCGACGCCAACAATGCGCGGAAGAAAGCTTCCAAGGGTGCCGGGCGTTTGCCGGATGTTGAAGGGGCCTTGAACAAGGTGAACATCAACCCGGCTGGGGCCACGTCGACGGTTATTAAGTAAGCGACGTTTTTTGCAATACTGTAGGGAGGCTATCGACGAGGTAGCCTCCCTTTTTTTGCCTTCGCAGCCCCGTGCTTGCACGACGTGCCCTCTTGGCGCCTGCACGCGCGGCTGCGCCCCCAGTCCCGAACCCTCCTTCCCTTTCTGTCATCCTTGCGAATCCTTCGACTCCACTCCGTTACGCCTGTCCTGAGCGTAAGGCTCAACGCGCCTGAAGTCGAAGGAAGCGCGGTCGAAGGGCTCAGGACAGGCGCGAGGATCCAGCGTCGTTGTTCTTGTGGACTAAGGATAAAGCAAAGACACTGGATTCTCGATTAATAATGTCGAGAATGACAGGAGGGGGAGTCGGGGATTGTACATGTTCAGTCATTCATTGACACTTTCCGCTGTCTCCTTCTGTGCCTCAGTTCCCCTCCTTTGTAAGGAGGGGCAAGGGGAGGTAGAAGATGTGGCAGGAACAGCGCACCCCTATGCCCCATGGACGCGTGGCTCTACCCCACCTGGCCTCCCCTTACAAAGGGGAGGGAAAAGAGCGCTCTTCTTTCTGGTTCCCACTTTGTGGGCAGTTCCTCAGTCTGTCAACGAATGACTGAACACCTACAGGGATGACAGATAAAGACAAAAGAAAAAGAAGCGCCATCCCATGGCGCCATATCGAGGGCGCCTGCGGACGCGGCTGCGGACGCGGCTGCGCCGCAGTCCCGAATCTAATATGGGGGCGAGGACTGTCTGAGCGAAGCGAGTTCCGCAGACCTAACAATCAGGATTGCGGCACAGGCACCCGAAGGGCCGCGCCCGGGCGCCCATGGTTTTGGATCCTTTTGCCGAAACAAAAGAGCCTGTCCTGAGCGTAGCTGAGCGAAGTCGAAGGAACCTCGTTGCGCGGAGCCGAAACCCCGCCAGACCTTCTCTGTCTTCTGAAAATCAGCCTTCCGGCTGGAAAGCCTTTTCCAACAGCGGCTTCAGTTCCCCTTTCGACTGCATGGGACCGAGGACGTCGGTATCGCCGTAGAATTGGCCGTTAATGAACACCTTGGGCAGGGTCGGCCAGTTGGTCATTTGCGAGAGGACTTCTCGTTTTTCCGGATTTTCCAAGACGTTGATAATTTCGTAGGGATATCCGAATTGATCGAAAAACTCCATGGTTTCGACGGTGAATCCGCATTGGGGAGCGGTTTTGGTCCCTTTCCCGTAAATGAGGATTCTATGTTGTTGCAATTCCTGCTGAATCTCTTCTTCGATAGGATGTGCCATGCCGTGTTTCCCTCCTATGAGCCATCCGTTGTTTCAGCCGTCAGTTCAAGCGCATGGATTCGCCCGTCTTTCAGCGGCTCGTCCAAGGCTTGATAAATGAGACGGTGGCGTTCCAACAAATTTTTTCCTTTGAACAAATCCGTCACCACCCGGACGTTCAAGTGATCCATAGTGCCGGTTCGGTCCGTAACGGTGACCTGGGCATCGGCTAATGATTGCCGGACGTATTCCGTGATGGTGTGCGGTGTAATCATGATGCGTCATGCCTCGTGTCAGAGCCGAGGCGGACTTCGGACATGATACTGAAACCCCGCACCTTCGCGCAACGATACCGGCTCTTTCCCTTCTCTCGTCCCCCCGCATCACATGCCGCTGTGTTCTTTCTTGTGCCTTTGTCCTTCGCTGTCATCCTCGTCCTCCTCCTCCTGTCATCCCGGACTTGATCCGGGATCCAGTGTCTTTTCTTTGTGCTTGTATTGCGTAGGGGCCGCATCTATGCGGTCCGCCCCCTTGGTCTCCCCGCCGCTCATGGGGCCAACGGACAGCGCCATGAGATGGCGCCGCCACAGAAGAGGGGGCAGTCATACCCGCGCCATCCCATGGCGCCATGTCGAGGGCGCAAGTTGCCAAAAGGGAACCTTTGCGTTACCATTCGGACTTATAAACTTTGGAAGGAATATAAAAAGCGAAAAAAACAGGAATAGAAAAAAATGGCATTAACAAGAGATTTCAAGGAAACCGTACAAAAGAGAGTTCAATCCGATCCCGTTTTCAGAGAAGAATTGTTAAAAGAAGGGGTGCAATGTCTGGTGTCCGGTGACATGGATACCGGCAAAACGATCTTGCGTGATTTTATCAATGCCACGGTCGGCTTTGAAGCGTTGGGTAATCTGACGGATAAGTCTCCGAAAAGCTTGATGCGCATGTTCGGTCCCAAAGGAAACCCGCAGGCCAGGAACCTGTTCGAAATCATCGAGTGTCTGCAAAAAAGAGAAGGCATCTCTTTTGAGGTACGGGCGGTGCATTGAAACCGCGTAGCCGATTGCTCCCCTCCTTCTTTTGCTATTCTCGACTCCCCCTTCTGTCATCCCTGTATGTGTTCAGTCATTCGTTGACATGAGTAATCGAGGATCCATCCTTCTGTTTCCTGCTCGTTCCCTTCTTACCCGCGCCATCTCATCGCGCCTTCTTCTTTCTGTCAACGAATTTCTGAACATTTACAATTCCTGCGAAGCTTGCCTCCGAGCAAGAAAGGCAACTGGCAACTGCGAGGGCGAGGCCCCATACACGGTCTTGACGCGTTGATTGGTTAAGTAAATAATAGAATATAACGTGTCTCTCACATAGGTTGACCGGGACCCGTGACAGGCTTGTCTGTTGAAGAGAAAGGGTCCTTGCAAATCAATCGGCTAGTGGCAACGTGCCCAATGGTATAGACTTCGAATTGTGGAAATCCAAATACAGAAACCGGCGCGAGAAGACCTCTCGATAAACTTCGTGTTGTCCCCGTTCATAACCGATTGGGCATCGGCACAGACGAGGTTCATCGCCGCAATCGCTAGAGAATTAAGCGTTGTGTTGTCAGTGCGCGCTATGGATTTCAGTTCAAACCCTTCGTCCGAGCTTGGAGAATCGTGGTGCAAGTATCGGATCTTTGGAGGTGCAAGCACAATCGTCCTCAATCCCGGTGCCTTGCAGTTGAATTTTGTGAACCTGAGTGAAAATGACTATCCAACCGTAGAGGAGATAATCCGAAGATCGAAAGATGTGTTGTCGAAAGATATCGGTAGCTATACAAGGGAGCGTGTGTCGCTGTCGTCCAACCTGCACGTCGGAACGGTCGAGAAAGGGGTTGCCGACGTGTACCTTGAGCAGTTTGCAGTGAAACAAGTTGCCGATGTAGCCAAGACCAATTCGATAATACAATATAGTCCAGCCGCAAAAGTCATACTTTCGGATAATTCGAAAAACGCGGTAAACTGGGTAGTACATCGCTCGGTCGAAAAATCCGAGTGGCTGCCCGATGGGCTCTTCGTCACGACGTTCATTGATGTTTCATCGCCTGGAGTGATGTCGTTTGAAGATCAAGCCCAATTGGTCCGGCGAATCAATGGCTTGGCCGATCAGGCAGTCGGACAGCAGCCTTCTGGAGACAATGCCAATGACACAGCTTCTTAGAGAAGCGGCACATAACTTCTCGGCATTCAGTCATGAACGGCAGGCCCGGGCACAAGGCAAGGAATCGTGGGGGGTTCAGCATATCACGCAGGGCCGCTTTCGGGATGCACGACCTTTGAATTCTCAGGAGTTGCCCGGCCAGCCACGCACCCTTCCCACTATAGAGAAGGACAGTCGTAGCAGAATGTCGGACGTCTATAACCCGTGGATTGTCCATACAAACCTTACGACCGCATTCTGGAGCAGTCCGGGTACGGATTGGTTGAAGGATGCGATCGCAGAGTTGGAGTCTATAGACGACGAAGTAACCGAGGAAGCACTGCCGGAGATTCAGGCCCATACCAAGGATAAGGCAAGGGTGATTATTTCCGCATTAGCCACACAGTCGGTTGCGCCGACGGTCTACCCCACGGCGGACGGCGAGGTCGCCCTGCATTTCAAATCACCCGTGGCAACGTCGTCCGTTCTAATCTTGGTGAGAAACGATGGCCAGGCCGCGTGTTTTTCGTACATCGACGGGAAAAATCGTCGCGCCCGGTATGAAGATGCCGCCGAACTCCCTGATGAATTCGTGAAAGCACAGTTACGGTTGCTGGAAGTACCGGCGTTTTCGAAAGACACATGAGTGAATTGCTGTCTGCGTTGAGGAAGACCGAGAATATCGGAAGAAGCGTCTTCTCGCGCAGGGCGGCGAGGCGAGCCAGGAATGGGACAATCATCCACGAGGTTTTTCTTGAAAGCCTGGAAGCCGACTCGATCTCCGTTGACCGAATGGATCACGCGACGCGAAGGGCTCTCGCTGCACTCTCGATACAGACGGGACAAAACAGGACCCCTCCTCGAGACTTTCACGGTTGGGCGATGCTGACAGTCGACGCCGCGGCATCCAACAGAAGAACCGTAAGGGCGACGCCCAATGAATTCAACAGATATCACGCCGATATTTTTCTTAATTTGCAGGAGGATGACGAGCGGCGTGATGGGCAAATACAACATGCCAATGAGTTGGCCACGCTCGCGAAATGGTGGGATGCGCCTTAGCCTACCGAGCCCGTCTTGTTCGTCGTAACATTTAATGCCGATCTGTTCCTTCCTCATCACCAGACTCGTGTTCCAAGGCCCATCCTAGCTCCCCAAACAGCGCCTGCCCGCGACTCCGGTCGCGGCCCTGAATCGCGCAACGGCAACAGAGGGCGAAGGGGGCCGGCCCTTGTTTGTCACTCAATAAATGCTCGTTTAAACCTGAATTCAGAGGACGGTCAAACCGATGCGCACATCAGAAATCATCAAGAAAGAACCCGAGAATCTGATAAAAGAAGAAAAGCAGGAAGAGTTGTTAAAGCTCGCACTCTATAACAAGGACATTCTGTCCTCCCACCCCCTCAATGTGAACCACACGCTGAACCGCACGCGTGACTCAAAAACCGGCCGAGGTGGTCCAGGACCGGCGGGGGAATTTCATGGCCCCCTCGAAACTCATGCCAGGTCACGGCCAGCCCGTGCCGGATCAGGGTGTCCTTGAGTTGCGTCGCCGTGTCGTGAGGGAGCAGGGGGTCGTCCGTTCCATGGCTTTGAAACACGGGGAGCCCTTTTCGCGCGGGCCATCGGGCTTCCCATTCGGGTCTGGCAATGATGCTGCCCGACATCATGATGAGCCCGGCGAACGGTCGATCACTTCGCAGGACCGTATCGCAGGCCAACATGGCGCCTTGCGAGAACCCGCCGAGGAAGACCTGGTCCGGGGGAAGGCCTTCATGCCGGTCGAGGTCGTCCAGCATGGCGAGCACTCGCTCGCGGGCCGCGGCCAGCCCGTCGGGTACCGCCTCAATATCACGTCCGCGTCCTTCAGCTATCTGACGCGCGATCCGCTCCATGTCGAGCATCCACCAGGCCCGTCCGTCGGGCAGGCCGTCGTCGAGTTCCAGGGGGGCGACGGGGAACACGAACCGCACCTCGTCGGGGACCCGTACCATTCTCCACAGGGAGACCAAGTCGTCACCGGGCGCGCCGAACCCGTGCAGGAGAATGACCACGGGTCCGTTCCCGCCGCCTTCGCGATCGGGTCCGCCCGCGATGCGGACGTCGAGCCCTCCGTACGTGTGCATGCGCATCGGCATCGACTCCCCGGAACCGCGAGCGTTAGTGCCCCATCTTGGGCGCGCCGGCATTGGCGCCTTCGGTCACGAGCGGAATGCGCAGCACTTGTTGACAATGGGTGCAGGTGATCCGCAGGGTATCCCTGTTTGAACGGTCGATGTCCTGTTCTTTAATCCAAAACAGTTTTTCGCATTTCGGACATTTTCTGACGAGCATGGGCATGATGGCTTTCCCGGCTGGTAGGGTGTTGAGCAACTCTCGAACATTGACGCACGTTCGGCTTCCTGTTGGCAAGGACAAGAGATTTAGTGTAATACAAAAAGGCTGCCGTTCTCTACATGATCATCTATGCCGACCATAAGGATTTCAACCCCGCCGCGCTGTTGCCTCTGTTCGAGCAAGCGGCTTGGGCTCGAGGCCGGACCGTGGCCGAGACGATCCACATGGTCGGGCAGACCGATCTGGTCATCACGGCCTGGGACGATGGCCGCCTCATCGGGTGCGGCCGGGTTCTGACCGATTACGTGTATCGCGCCTCCATTTGGGACGTCATTGTCGATCCCGCGTACCAAGGCCAGGACGTGGGCACGGACATCATTCACCGGATCCTGAATCATCCGTCCCTCCAACGCGTCGAGCTGTTCTGGCTCTGTACCCGCGACAAACAGACGTTCTATGAAACGCTCGGCTTCAGTGCCAAGGAACAGACCGGCATGGTCTGGGATCGACGGAAACGGTCTGCCCCCGGCCGCGACGAATGAGAGCCGTGCCCGTTCGCAGGATGCTTCTACACCACGTGTCATTCCACTTTCAAATTCTTGCGCACCCAGTGTCGAGAAAACCAGGGGTACAGCGCCGGGATTACCAGCAGGGTCAGCAGGGTACTGGACACCAATCCACCGACGACCACGGTTGCCATGGGGCGCTGAATTTCCGACCCGACGCCGGTTGCGAGTAACAAGGGGATCAACCCCAACGCGGAGGTTAATGCGGTTATGAGTACGGGTCTCAGGCGAGAGTGCGCGCCTTCCTCAATGGCTTGCCTGAGCATCCTGTTCTCGGTGAAACGCCGGTTGATGGACGTGACCATCACGACCCCGTTCAGTACCGCCACACCGAACAGCGCGATAAACCCTATTGAACTGGGCACCGATAAATATAGCCCGGACAGCCATAACGCGAAAATGCCGCCGATTAACGCCAGGGGGACGTTGGTCATAATCAGCGCGGCCTGGCCCAGCGAACCGAAGGCGAAGTAGAGCAACAGGAAGATTAGCGCGAGGGACGTGGGGACCACGATTATTAAGCGCGCCTGAGCCCGTTGCTGGCTTTTGTATTGACCGTCGAAGACCACGCTGTAGCCGTCGGGCAGGTCGATGTCGCGGCTGATCCGTTCCTTCAGTTCGTTCACCAGGCCGCCCATGTCGCGGCCATCCACGTTGGAGAGGACCACGACGCGGCGTTGCACGTTGTCGCGGCGAATTTGCGGAGGCCCGGTTTCGATTTCAATGTTTGCCACGTTGCCCAAACGCACCCACGCGCCGTTCGGCGATTCGATCAGCAGGTCACGAATGGTGTCGACGCTTCGGCGGACGAATTTTTCCAGTCGCACGTAGATGTCGTAACGCTCGTTGCCCTTGATGACCTGCCCGGCGGACACACCGCCGATCCCGTCCGACACCAGTGAGACGATCTCCTCCACGGCCATCCCGTAGCGCGCCAGCGCCTCGCGGTCGGGGCGTACCACGAGCTGGGCTTCGCCGGCGATTTTCTCCAGGGAGACGCCGCGTGTGCCCTTGACCTGCTTGACCAACGTCTCGAGTTCCCTGCTTTTTCTCGCCAGCACGTCCAGGTCGGGGCCGAATAATTTGACGGCGAGTTGGGCGTCCACGCCGGACAGCAATTCATCCACCCGGGTGGCGATGGGTTGGGAAAAGGAGAACAACAACCCCGGGTGCACGGACAGTTTCTCTTCCATCAGGGCTTGCAGTTCATGGCGGGTGCCGGCGGACGTCCATTCCGCGGGCGGGGTCAACCCGACGTAGGTTTCGATATTGGAAACCGGTTCGGGGTCTCCGCCAAGATCGGGGCGGCCGATGTGACTCAGGACGGTGGTGACTTCCGGAAACTCCATCAGGATCGCTTCCAGTTTGGGGGCGAGGGCCACGGCGGTCTGCAGGCTCGACGACGGCGCCAGCGTGGTGCGGATGTTTAACGTCCCTTCTTCCAGTTCCGGCACGAACTCGGTGCCCAGTTGCGTCATGGTCGCCATGGACAGGACGAACAAGGTCGCCGCCGAACCGACGACCAGCGTACTGTGCTTCAGTGCCCGGTGCAGCACGTACCGATACACCCGTGCGATGGGCGGCAGGACCGGGCTTTCCGCGTGTCGCGGCGCTTGTTGGAAGACAAAGCTTGCCAAAGCGGGGATCACCACCAGCGCGACCAGCAACGAGGCCAGCATCGCCACGATGATGGAAATGGCCATCGGCATGAATAATTTGCTCTCGACCCCTTCCAGGGTAAACAGGGGGGAGAAGACCACGGCAATAATCATGACGGCAAAAAATACCGGGCTGGTCACTTCGTGGGCAGCCGCTTGAATGAGCAAGTTCATGCGTCGCTTCCGGCTTTCCACCACGCCCAGATACGCCTCGGCAGGGACCGCATCGGGCTTGGTCAGATGAGAGAAGATGTTTTCCATGACCACCACCGTGCCGTCCACCATCATCCCGATGGCGATCGCCAGGCCGCCCAACGACATCAGGTTGGCCGAAATACCCCAATAGGCCATGACGGTGAGAGCCACTCCGATCGACAGCGGTATGGAGAGCAACACCAACACCGTGACGCGGAGGTTCATCAGGAAGATCGCCAGCACGATGATGATCAGGACGAAGGCCAGCAACAACGCGTCGGTCACCATGGCGACGGCCTTGTTGACCAGGCCGGACTGGTCATAGTAGGGATACAACGTCACGCCGTCGGGCAGGGCCTGCGCGATCAGCGGCAGCCGGTCGTAGATGCCTTCGATGGTGGCATTGGTATTGGCTCCTATGCGTTTGAACACGATGCCCGCCATGACCTCGCCGCGCGAATGCGGCCGGCCTTGCGCGTCGCGGTCGGTCATGGTGACGGCGCCCTGGCGGATTTCACCACCCAATTCCAGTTGTGCGAGGTCTTTCACCTTGACCACGACGCCGTCGACTTCCTTGACCGGAATGTTGCCGATGTCCGTGAGCCCGTCGGCGCCGCTGCGTACCCAGCCGACCGCGCGCAGGACCAATTGTTCGTCTCCGCGGTTGACGTACCACCCGCCCGCGTTGCGGTTGTTGGCTTCGATGGCTTCAAGGACCTGGCTGATGGACAGGTGGTAACTGAGCAGGCGGGCCGGGTCCAATTGTACCTGATACTGCAACACGTCGCCGCCGAACGAGAGGACGTCGGTCACGCCGTCGATCGGCAGCAACAGCAACTTGACCACCCAATCGTTCAGGCTGCGTAATTGCATGGCGTCGACGTGGCTGCCTTCGTCGGCCAACAGCACGTACTGGAACACCATGCCCAACCCCGAGGTGTTGATCCCCATCTCGGGCGTGCCGACGCCGTCGGGAATGTTCTCGCGCGCGGCCTGCAGTCGCTCGAACACCAGTTGCCGGGCGAAGTAGATATCGGTGCCGTCCTTGAAGACGACCGTCACCACGGACAACCCCGTTTTGGAAATCGAGCGGACTTCTGCCACGTCGGGCAGTGAGTACATCACGGCCTCGATGGGATAGGTGATCAATTGTTCGACTTCCTCGGCCGCCAGCCCCGGTGCGTCGGTCTGCACGTCCACGTCCACGTTCGTGACTTCCGGAAAGGCGTCGACGTTCAGTTTCTGTAACGAGAAGGCCGAGCCGATCAGGGTGGCGATCAACCCCAGCACCACGAGCAGGCGGTTACGGACCGCCCAATCCACCATTGCATGCAACATGGCTCTTCGATGGCTTAAGGGCTGCGCCCGAAGCCGATTTTGGCGAGTTCGGCCCCCAGGTAAAACGCTCCCTTCGTCACGACCGGCGTGCCTTCCGCAATACCGGAAATGGCGATTTTTTGACCGCGTGTCGTGCCCCGGTGAACGCGGGTCTGTCTGAAATGCCCGGATTTGAATTCGACGAACACCGTCCAGTTCCCTTCTTCGTCCTGCATCAGGGCCGACTCGGGTACCGCCAATGTGGGTTTTGCGCCGTCGGCTCGCGCGGCGATGGTGACCTGAACGAACTCGCCGGCGTGATGGTGCTCGCCGCCCGGCGTGACCGCGATACGCACCCGGACGGTTCGCGTCTGCTCGTCGAGTAAGTTATGCTTCTGGATGACTTTCCCCTCATGCCACTGTCCGCCGATATTGACCCGTGCCGGCACGCCGATGTCGATATGGTCGGCCTGATGGGGGGGGAGGTTGGCTTCCACCCACACTCGGCGTTCATCGGCGATCAGGAACAGGCCGTGCCCCGCTTTGATGCGTTGACCGACGCGAAAATCGTCATGCAACACCGTCCCTGACACCGGGGCATTGAGCTGAAACTGTCCCAGCGCGACGGTCATCCTGCGCGTGACGACGGCGTTGATCTGTTTGTTGTCCAGGCCATAGGCGCGCAATTTCAGCCGGCCCTGCTCATAGGCCACCCGGGCCTGGACAAAGCGTTTCGCGCTCACGACTCCTTTGCCCAGCCTGCGCACGCGCTGCCATTCGTTGGCCACGATCCTGAGTTCACCCTGGGCTGCGGCCACCTCGATACTGGCCAGTGTGATCAGGGGTTGGCCGGCTGTGACCTCGTCGCCGAGCCGGGCATGTCGCTTGATGACCAGGGCGTCGATCAAGGGGGTCACGTCGGCACTGCGGTATTCGTCGAGTTGGATTTCCCCCGGTGCGGAAATGATTTCAGGCAGCACTTCCGCTTTGAGTGTGGTGACGTGGATATCCGCGGCCTGGATGGATTCAGCGGCAAGTTCGACGACCCCTCCCCCGGATTCTTCTCCATGGTCTGCTTGACCGGATGCGGTGACATCGTGGTCGTCATGAGCGTCGAGTCCGGCTTCACGGCTGTCCCCATGATCGCTCTCGTCGTGGGTGTGTTGCCCGGTCGCGTCCAGCGACGTGAGTGCGGCTGTCAGGAGCACGGCGGCGCCGAACCCGATCATCGACAAGGGGATTGCGCGAACACGCTTCATTGCTCGTCTCCCCGAATCAATGAGGGGCGCCGTCGGTTTTCGCATAGGTGCGGACGTTGAGCCATTCATCCACTTTGCCGGATGCGACCAGCCATTCAAACCAGGCGAGCCACAGCGCTTGACGGAGTTGAAGGGCGCTGTCCTGGCTGTCGATGGTCCGGCTGGTTTGCACCAGGAATTCCGTGGCGTTGAGTTCGCCGGCTAGCCACAGGCGACGGAGCTGTTTTGCCTGTTGCTGGGCGCTGGATGGTCCGATACGTTGCCAATCCCTCCAGGCGTTGTGGGCAATTTTGTAGCGCTCGAATGCGTTGACGAGGCGGGCGCGGGCGCGCCGCAGGATGTCGTTGACCGTCTGTTGCGCCTGCCGGTATTGCTGGTAGGCGGCCGTGACTTCATACCTGAAGGGATTACGAAGGGGGAGGGGGAGAGTCAGGTTCACCCCAAACAGCTGCTGACCGGCTTCGTCGCCTTGGGTGACGCCGACGGTCGGATCGAGGACTTTTTGGCGTTTCCGTAGCGCGATCACTGCCTTGGCTGAATCGATTCGACGTTGCGCCGCTTGCACCTCCGGTAACGCCGTCAACAAGGATTCCAGGTCATTCTGGGCCGGCAAGGCCGGGAGCCCCTCCTGCAACGCCGGCCAGGGCGTGGTGATGTCCGGAGGGATGAGGTTGGTCACTTGTTGCCGGGCATCGATCAGCGCGGTTCGCACGGTGGCTTGTTTCATCCGGGCGTCGGCAAAGACCAGAATCGCCAGGTTGAATTCGACCCGGGCAATATCCCCGGCCTCATAGCGTCTCTTTGTCAGCGCGGCGAAGTCCTGCATCAAACGAACGCGTTTTGTCGCGAGGGCGTCGCGTTCGACGCCCGTCTGGTAGCCGGCCAGACCCGATAACAGGTCCGCAGTGACGGCCCGGCGCGTGAAGATATAGTCGGCGCGCACGGCGAGGCGGTCCGCCGCCGCGACCGCGGTACGGGCCGAGCGTTTGTCGACGAGGTCGATCCTCTGCTGTAATCCCAGGTAGTGCCTGTTTTCAAGGAGATGCTGCGTCTCGACTGAAAAGCTCGGGTTGTAGATGGGTTGCGATGCGGCCAAATGAAAGGCCCCCCTCGCGTTCAACGCCGACCGCGCCGCTTGGACGCGCGGGTTGGACGGAACGACGTTCCGCACGAATTCAATCAGCGCGGGGCTGGAGGCCGGAAAGGCCGACACCGCATGCTTCCCGTTGGGCGGTTCAGTCGCCTGGACGGCGGTGGCCAGGCTTCCGAGCAGCAAGGCGGTGAGAACAGCTTTTGGACGTTTCAATCGACACATGATGAGGAGCAACCCGTAGAAGTCTTGTCCTCTATAATGAATCGCCCTTACGTTTCTTTCAAGTGCGTCACCATGGGACACGAATCCGGATGACGATTCCCGGCCTTGGGATTGCGCGAAACCGTCAACGGCCGAATCAATGGATTCCGGCTGGTTCGAGGTAGTGCAGCATATAGGCGAGACCGATTCCCGCGAAGAACGCCAGCGTGAGCTTGGTGCGGTCATGGCTGTGGAAATGAACTTCCGGGAGCAGGTCGCTCAGGGCGATACACAGTAACGCCCCGGCCGCGAACGCCAACGCGGCGCCGACCACGTATGCCTCCCACTGGCCGAGCAGTCCCACGCCCCAGAACGTCAACAACGTCGCCGCCGGGCACACCAGGGAGAAGAGGACATTGGCCAACACGCGCTGGTGCTGTCCGAAACCCGCGGCCCGCATCGTGCCGATAATGGAGAGGCCATCGAGGGGTTTATGGAGCACGATCGCCAGGAACACGCTGAGACTGAGGCCTATCGTCCCATCGGACTCACCGGCTCTGATGCTGGTGCCCAACGTCACCCCTTCCGTCATCGTGTGCAGCCCGAGGCCCATGGTGATCCCGGCCCAACTCATCGGATTCACCGAGACGTGACCGTGTTCGTGGTGATCGTGGGTCTGGTCATGGGCATGATCGTGCGAACCGCTCTCTTCATGACTGAAGTCATGCTGGTGAAATGAGAAGACGCGCAACAGCACCACCATGAGGACTGTGCCCACCAGCATCCACCACACGGCTGTTTCGGCGGAGTGTTCGCCGGGAAGTTCTATCATGGCGTGAGGCAGGAGATAAGACAGGGAGACGCAAAGAATCACGCCCGCCACGAAACTCGTCACGATCTGGGTGCGGGTGTGCGTCAGCCGGACAATGGACGGCAGCCATCCCCCCAACAGGGAGACGGCCATGATGACGACGGAGTACCCCGTCAGCAGAAGCAGAGAGTTGGAAGGATCCATGATGGCTGACGATACTCCTCATACCCGCTTGCCGTTTCGCTCCGATCGTCCCGGAAGGGTTGTCTTGCTTTGAAAAAACGGAGAGCCGCTGAAACGGAACAGCGGCTCTCTAGGGTATCAGGTCTCCGCCTCGCGGTCTAGACCTTGCCGTGGTCGTCGCAGTGCTCACCGTGTGGATGATGCAGGTGACCGCCGACGAGGTAGTCCGTGTGATCTCCGTGCGGGACCGCTTCGTGGCCGCAATCGGAGCCATGTTGATGCCCCGCGTCATGGTCGCTGCATGAATGATCGGGCGTACAGGCGTCGGGGTTCTGGCTCGTGACGCCTACGGCATGTTCGTCGTGATGATCTCCATGCTGGTGGTGCATGTGCCCGTCGTGCAAATAATCGGTGTGCCCTTCGTGCTGAATCGCGGTATGGCCGCAATCGGGACCATGGGCATGGTCACCGTGGTCGCCGTGATCGTGAGTTTTGTGATCGTCAGTCATGGGTTGTTTCTCCTATTGTTTTGCGCGACTGCGTCATGCGTCTGCACCCGCGGGTTGAAAAATGAGGCCAACGAAGTGCCGGCCTGCGCGTGAACAAATTTTGCACTCATGCGTGTGCCTTGGTGTCGTACACTCGCCCCGGCGTCACCCATCGACGAACGTGAACCTCAGGCCCGCGGGGTGCTCGCGACAACGGGCCGGTCAATCCGGTTCAGCCAGACGACGGACGCACATGGGCGAACAGATGGTCGACGTGGTGGTCTTCGGTGCATCCTTTCTTCGATTTTTCCAATTGGAGCGTAATGTGACCGATACCGAAGTCATGGGAGGCAATTTCCCGCATGCGATGGCGCAAGGCGTCCAGGTCGCCCTGGTAATCGGGATCGATGAGGACGTGTGCGGTGAGCGCCTCGTAACTCGGAGCGATCGTCCAGACGTGGACGTCGTGGATCAGGGTCACGCCTTCCACTTCTTCGATCTTGCTGCATAGGCGATACACGTCAATATGTTCGGGAGTCCCCTCGATCAGCACGTGGACGACCTTGGCAAGCAGACCTCAGGTGCTCTTGAGGATCAGGATGCAGATCACCACGCTGACGATGGGATCGGCAAGCGTCCACCCGAAGGCCCAAACGAGGCTGCCTGAAATGACCACGCCGACGGATCCCAACAGGTCGGCCATGACGTGCTGAAAGGCTCCCTCGACGTTGATGCTGTGCTCGGCGGAACTGTGAAGGATCCAGGCCGCCCCGACGTTGACGAAAAGACCGATCGCCCCGACAGCCCGCCGTCCACCTCGGGCACCTCCCATAAACGGTGGTAGGCTTCCATGGCCACCCAGGCGGCGACCAGCCAGAGCGTGAGAGCATTGATCAGGGCCGCCAGGATCTCGAGACGGTGAAAGCCGAACGTGCGTTCCGTCGTCGCCCGTTGAGTGGCGAACTGCATGGCGACCAGCGCCAGGGCGATGGAGGCCGCATCGGTCAGCATGTGTCCCGCGTCGGCAAGCAACGCCAGACTGCCGGACAGGATGCCGCCGATGACCTCGGCGAACATGTAACCGAGAATCAGGACGAAAGCGGAAAGTAAGGCTGTCTTGCTCGCATTGCGCAATTCGTGGGAATGGTCATGTCCGCCAAAACCGTGATGATGGTGGCCATGCCCGTGCCCGTGGTCATGCCCATGCTCGTGCCCGTGCTCATGCCCGTGCTCATGCCCGTGCTCGTGCTCATGCCCGTGCTCGGTATGTTTGTCGGAAGGAGAACCCATGTAGTCTAAATTGTAGTATTAAATGTATTATTGAAAGACTCGATTGTATGCTTTAAGTAGTTTGAGGTCAAGGACTTTACGTGTCTAAAACGTCATTCTATTGTATCAAGCAGTCAATTCATAAGACGATTCAGACAGTTCGTTGGCACTGGTATTGGCGTATCTTTCACCCGCCGAGTACAGTATGATCTGCTCCGCGTGTCTGAACCCGTCCACTCTGCGTCCCGGTCTGTGGACGGAAAGAGGCTGCAGGTCGGAGAACTTCTATGAAATGCCTTGGGTTGATGTCGGGGACCTCGATGGATGGCGTGGATTGCGCCATCGTCGACGTGAGGCCCGGCCGCTCCACGTTACGGATCACGCTGCTGGCCCACCGGACGCGCCCGTACCCCC
>MPMZ01000055.1 GCA_002238765.1 Nitrospira sp. bin75 | reverse complement strand
CGGGGGACCCTGGATGACCGGACGTTGACGATCATCCCGGTCCGGCAGTGGCATCAACCGGAAACCCCACAGGCGATGTCAACCATGTGTCCGGTTTCGTTTGTAAACCATGTCCGGCTTGCACAGGGGTGAGGGGGCATTGTCACCGATTGACCGAACATTTGCACGAGTCACGGATACAACGCGATGAGCGATGAAACCCAAGAACGAACGGTACCGCCTTGGCTGTATAAGCTGTTTACCGGGCACCAGTATCCCTACGTCCGTCGCCTGGCCAAATTCGAGAAAAAAGATCGCAAGCGCGGCGAGATGAGTGTCGAGCCGTCTCGCGAGGAGATTGAAGCCAAATTCTGGGAAGTGTATCCTCGATCATCAGCCAGAATATTGCAGGAAGTGAAGCAGGGCATGATCGTGAGCTTCACGGAATTGGGGGCCTATCCAGCCGGAGGCTATCAGGAATTGGTGGACACGCCGGAAGAGTTCCTGGCCCGGGAATATGGAAGAAAGAAAATCAAGGTGAATTTTTATGACGGAGACAATTTCGTCTGCACCATCAATTTCAAGGTCGGAGGGTGGGCCAGTCACGACGACGACTAGGGAGACCGGCCGGAATAACAATCTAACGTCAGGTGCGTCATGAGTCGACAGAAAATCACCATCGTCGGGGCAGGCAACGTCGGGGGATCCGTTGCGCAGAGACTGGCCGAGAAGAGTGGGTACGACATCGTCCTGGTGGATATTGTGGAAGGCCTGCCGCAGGGCAAGGCTTTGGACCTGGCGCAAGCGGGCGCGGTGTGCGGCTATGACTCACCGATTCGCGGAAGCGAGCGGTATGATGACACGGCGGATTCCGACGTGGTGGTGGTGACGTCCGGGATCGCCCGGAAGCCCGGTATGAGCCGCTCCGAATTACTGGAAACCAACACCAAGATCGTGCGATCCGTCGTGCAGGAAGTGGCCACCCGTTCTCCCGAGGCGGTTTTGGTCATCGTGGCTAATCCGTTGGACGCCATGACACATGTTGCCTACCGGGTGAGCGGGTTTCCCAAAGAACGGGTCGTGGGCATGGCCGGGATTCTGGACTCCGCCCGGTTCTGCACGTTTATCGCCCAGGAGTTGAACGTCTCGGTCCACAACGTCCACGCCATGGTCCTGGGCGGGCATGGAGATGCGATGGTGCCCCTCGTCCGACATACCACGGTGGCCGGTCGTCCCGTGGATCAATGGATGTCGAAAGAGCGGCTCGATGCCTTGGTGAAGCGGACGCGCGGGGGCGGTGGAGAAATCGTCAGTCTCCTCAAGACGGGGAGTGCCTACTACGCGCCGGCGGCATCGGTGGTTGAAATGGTCGAGGCCATCATCCGGGATGAACACAAAGTGCTGCCCTGCGCGGCGCTGTGTGACGGGGAGTACGGCCTGAAAGGGACGTATATGGGGGTGCCGATCCGGTTGGGGAAAACCGGCGTCGAAGAAATTCTCGAATATGACCTGACGCCCGATGAAAAAGCCGCGTTCGAAGAATCGGCCCAGGGCGTCAGGGAATTATGCCAAGAGGTCGATAAAATCCTCGGCTTGTAATCCGCTACTGCAATTTTTCAGCCAGCACCTTTTCCGCTTTTTTTCGTTGGGAGTAGACCATCAGAAAAACCTCTACGGTTTCAATGAACAAATGAGCAAAATTATGAAACAAGCGGCTATCGTATTAGTCCTGTCTGGAATCTGCATGACGGGAGGCCCGGGCACTTGGGCGGACAGTGGAAATCCGTTCGGGTTTGAGACGAATACCCATCCCTTGAAATATGAATATTGTAAAGAAGACAAAGATCCTAAACATAGTGGTTTAAGGAATCATGGATATCAGTGCAGTTCTGCTCCAAGACCACACCCTGACTTCCAAAATTACGCTTTAGAATTTGTCGAAGATGTTGGTCTCTGTCGTATTTTTGCAACCAGCAACGTTTTCGTTTGGGGGAAGAATTTATTAGAGCTTGAGGAGGTGAAAAAGCAGATCGCTGAAAAATACGGACCACCAACTTCTAAATCGGGGCAGGATTATGAACCTATTTACCATTGGTCGTCAGAGGAAGGTTTTAACGGATTAGGCGATGTCAAAGCCATTCGCCTCTCGGCCAACAGATCCGGATCAGGCAATAGGCTAGAATTATTTGTCAAATTTGCGCTACGAGCAAGTCAGTGCCAAAAAGTACTCGATGACAAAGCGAAAAGCGCATTTTAAGATCAAGTTGGACGAGAATTAACCGCTCGCTAAATCGACAGGCTCAGTCCTGTAGTCCCCGACACGAGCCCGAATCCTATCTCTGAGTTGTATACGCAGGTCTTCAGGGGTTTCCCAAAGGATGTGGTGATATTGACGGGTATCAAAGTTGAGTTCCCCCGCCAGACCTTTCCGGCATGAATATATGACCTCTAGACCAAGACCATAGGCGAAGCCTGCTTCGTAGAACACGGCACCACGAACACCTTTCTCCTTATCATGCGTGAAATCAGCCACCACGAAGCGGGAACGGCGAATTTCGGCAATAATCTCATCGTCAATCTTGTTCACGTCCGGCTTCTTGTCGATCCGCAAGGGCTTGTATCCGCACTCTTCGATCGCCTTTTTGAGGCCCTCTTCATACATCGAATTCATCGAGTCATCAAACCACATGGCGACAAAACATTGGGACAGATCTTTCTTTGTTGTCTGCTCTGCAACGCGTTCATATCCGTCGACCGTTATTGCGAAAAGTCCACTGTTAAGGCCGGAGATCCATCTCATGTCATTTAAATAATTGACGAAATAAATGAGTTCCTTTGGCAGGAACGACTCTGTCCACGCGTATGCTTCCGGATCGTTTTCGATGCCGTGAAGAGTAAAAGAATCACCAACGACATCCGATTTGCCGACCAAGTATCGAAGGAGTCTTTCGGCTCGGACATACACGGGAAGAGGATCTGCACTTTTGGCTTTCTCAACGAGGTCGGGCGTGACCCAGGGCGCATGATCACCCGCTCTCCGCAGGTCGATGAGAATGGTGGTTAGCTTGGCCTTGTCTGTCGCATCTAAACAAAGGACTTCATTATAGCCTTCGGCAGTGATTTTATAATCGCCGCCAGCCCGGGGAGAACGCAGTATAGGAAATTTATCTTTTTCGCTAAGAGGTAAGATGCGCGTCGCTGGTGTGTCCCAAATGGAGCAGTTAATGTCACGGTGTTCCATCTCATGAGCCTTCCCTTCGGTTTGTCAATACATGATCCCGCACGTTGACTCTACGGGCCGCTTCCGTTTCTCTAACAGATAGGGCTTAACGAACAAGTGTCAACTTGAGACGGACAGGGAAGAAAGTATGGGCTCTTGCGGTCTAGGATCTGTCATAAAAGGTCGAGCAGAGAAAATCAGGAAAACACGAAACAACCCGTCATTACTGTAGTTTCTCGTTTAGCACTTTCTCCGTCTGTTTCCTGCGGTACTCTACCAGCCGTTCTTTAATCCCCAAATCCGACAGGGCCAGGATCGCGGCCGCGAATAAGGCGGCATTGGACGAGCCGGCTTCGCCGATGGCGAGGGTGGCGACGGGAATGCCTTTGGGCATTTGCACGATGGAGAGCAGGGAATCGAGGCCTTGCAGCGCCTTGGATTGCATGGGTACGCCCAGCACCGGCAAGGTCGTCTTCGCCGCGATCACCCCCGGCAGGTGCGCTGCCCCGCCGGCGCCCGCGATGATGACGCGGAGTCCTCGTGACTCGGCTTGGCTCACGTAGTCGAATAAGGCATCGGGGGCCCGATGCGCGGAAATCACGCGACATTCATTGGCAATGCCAAGTTGCGTCAACATTTCACTCGCCAGTCGCATGACCTCCCAATCGCTTTTACTACCCATAATAATGCCGACTAACGGCGTATCGTTTGCTGAAGCCACGAGCGTTCCTCCTTAACCGAAATGGGATCGTGAAATTGGAGCGTTTCGGAAACTCCTTACTGACAGGACAAGAGTGTACTGACTCGTCATTTCATTTACAATCTCACGAGCCGGGTAAATCGACACGAGAAAAGATGGACATAGCATGACATAGCAAAAGCATAGCAAATAATAGCATTGACATAGCATTGACATAGCAAAACATAGCTAACTATAAATACATATAATCGTAAGGCAGAACATAGCGTGAGATGGTGTTCAGGGTCATGTATCGCGATGATTTGCGGATGCAGCCTGTTAAGAACGAGCATGCCAGGGCATGGTGAACACACGGGCCGAACGGCGGGATGTGCTGGAGTCTAACTCATTGACGTGCAAAGGGTTTTGGTGCCCGTGTGCAGGAGAACGGCTTGACTGAATGGATGAGAGCCTGTAAATGTTTCATCATTCGTTGATAGGACATGGGGCTGACCGCACCGGAGGTGTCATTCCGAGCAAAGCGAGGAATCTCCTTGCTGTCATCCTCGACATCTTTAATCGAGGATCCAGGGTTTTTTCTTCGTCCGTAAAGAGAAAGACACTGGATTCCCGATTACTAACGTCGGGAATGACAGAAGGAGGCAGTGAAAATGGTCGACGACTGCATGAACACATACAATGACAGTTTGGGCGCGTTTCCCGGATTGCGGTATTTCTTATGAAAGAAGCATTTCCACGTCGGTTACTGACTCTGCTCGAAGGCGAGCCGTGGGATATTGACGCCTACGTCAAGCGCGGCGGGTATGAGGCGTGGCAACAGGTGGTTCGAGACGCCGATCCCGACCGGGTGATCGATGAGTTGAAACGGGCGTGTCTGCGCGGCCGGGGCGGGGCCGGGTTCCCCACGGGATTGAAATGGGAAAAGGTGGTGCACCATCGGGAACAAGAGCGATATTTCGTCTGCAACGCCGGCGAGCACGAGCCGGGCACGTTCAAGGACCGGTACTTGGTCCAGCACCACCCGCATCAGTTGATAGAAGGATGTTTGATCGCGGCCTTCACCGCAAGCGCGCGGGAAGCGTACATCTATTTGAATGCCGAGTTTCTGGACGCACGGGCGAGTTTGGAGAAGGCTTTGGAGCAGGCCCGGACGCGCGGGTTTTTGGGTCGCAACGTGATGGGGTCGGGGGTTGACCTCGATTTGGAAATTTTTGAAGGGCATGGGAGTTACGTCGCCGGCGAAGAGACGGCGATGTTGGAGTCCATGCAGGGCCGCCCGGCGCAACCTAAGGAAAAGCCGCCGTTTTACCCGACCGAGTTCGGACTGCACGGCAAGCCGACCCTGGTGAATAACGTCGAAACCCTGTCCCACGTGCCGCACCTGCTGCGCAACGGGGCTGAATGGTTTACGGAAGTGGGTGCGGAAAAGAGTCCGGGGACGATGCTGTTTTCGTTGAGCGGGGCCGTGAATCGGCCTGGCGTCTATGAGTTGCCCCTGGGCACGCCGTTGCGTCATTTGATCGAAGAATGCGGAGGAGGCGTGCCTCATGGCCGGGCGATCAAAGCGATGTTTCCGGGAGGGCCGTCTTTTGCGATGGTGGGGCCCGACGCGCTTGATCTGCCCATGGATTTCGATGCTTTGAAAAAGGCCGGGACCGGGCTCGGGTCGGCCGGGGTCATTGTCGTCGATGATGCCACTTGCATGGTGGGGCAGACGCTCAAGCTCTCGACGTTCTTTCGGGAAGAAAGTTGCGGGCAATGTCCGCCTTGCCGGATCGGGACCGAGCATCTGGAAGAATTGATGGCGAAAATCGAGGAAGGGACCGGGACGCGGGAAGATCTGGACAAGCTCCTGCAGATTTGCGGGTTCGTCAAAGGCACGGGCTACTGCACGTTGGTGACGGGCGCGGCCGTCCTGGTCCAAAACAGTCTTCGCTTGTTCCGGCACGAATTTGAAGAACACGTCGCCAAACGGGCGTGTCCGTTTAATCCTGCCGCCACGGAACCGGCGGTTGCCGCCGGGTGACGTCTGATGCCACGTGTCACCTTTATCCATCCCGAAGGCACAAGCGGCGAAGTTCCGGAGAACGTCTCACTGCTGGATGCCGCCGAACAGTTAGGTTTCCCGCTCAAGCATGATTGCGGAGGGAGCGCCTCGTGCTCGACCTGCCGCGTCGAAGTGATCGCGGGGGGGGACCACTTATCCGAAATAGATTTTGAAGAGCAGGATTTGCTCGATCGCGAAGCCTTGACCGAACCCTATCATCGTCTCAGTTGCCAGGCCATGGTCCTGGGAGACGTCGTCGTGCAGGTGCCCGAAGAAAAATGGGCGCCCACGGCGTCCGACGAGCCGGATGCCTCGAATGCCGCCAAGAGTTGACGCGTGACACGGCTTGGAACAGGTCGATCCCGATGAAGGAAAAAATCTGCGTCACCCGTCAATACCGGTTCTGCGCGGCTCACCGGCTGCATACGGACGCCCTGTCCGATGACGTCAATCGGAAAGTCTACGACAAGTGCAACAACCCGAATGGACATGGCCATGACTATACCGTGTTCGTCACGGTCACTGGCGAATTGGATCCGCAAACCGGCGAAGTGACGGACATCCACGCCTTGGACGGGCTGGTGAACCGCAAAATCGTGGAACGCTTCGATCACCGTCACCTGAACCACGACCCGGCGTTTCAGCAACTCGTGACCACCGGCGAGAATCTCGTCAAGTTTATTTGGGATGAGTTGGTGGACGACATCCCGGGGGGACGCTTGGAAAAAATCGGGCTGATTGAAACGCGTGACAATTATTTCGAATATCGGCAGTCCGTGATGCCTGAACACCAATCAGCCTGAGAAAGGTGCTTCAACCCCGATGAACAAGCGTCAATCTCCCAAGTCCTCAACGAGGCAGCGTGCGCGGGTCACGAAGGCTTCCCCGGCCTCCGACCTCGACCCCGTGGCCGGCAAAGCCATCCAACCGCTGATCACGCAACTCCTGAAAGCCCTGGGAGAAGATCCGCAGCGCATCGGGTTGGAAAAAACTCCCGAGCGCATTGCCAAGGCCCTCGCGTTTTTGACGAAAGGATACAACCAAGACATCCGGGAGATCATCAACGGGGCACTGTTCCCGCTTGAATACGATGAGATGGTCATTGTCCGCGATATCGACTTTTACAGTCTATGCGAACATCACCTGCTTCCGTTTTTCGGAAAGTGTCACATCGGGTATATCCCGAATAAACAGGTCGTCGGTCTCAGCAAACTGCCGAGGATCGTGGAAGTGCTGAGCCGGCGGCTTCAGGTGCAGGAACGCCTGACGGTGGAAATCGCCGAAACCCTCAAGACGGCGCTGAAACCCTTGGGTGTGGGGGTCGTCATCGAAGCGCAACACCTGTGCATGATGATGCGCGGCGTCGAAAAGCAAAATGCCATAGCCGTCACGAGTCACATGCTGGGCGGGTTTCGCAGGCAACAACAGACCCGCGAAGAATTCTTGAAGCTCATCGGTCGGTCCGTCTGAGCCGTCCGGTTCCTCCCCTTTGTAAGGGGAGGGCAGGGTGGGGTAGAGGATCTTTCCCTACACATCCGAATCCTCCAACGAACTCAAAAAACTCAGGAGCGCCGCGTTGAAGGCGACGGGGTTTTCCATGTTCGAGAGATGTCCGGCCTGGGGGATACGCACAAAGGTGGAGCCGGGGATCCGGTTGGCCATGGCTTCCACTTCCTCGGGTGGTGAGGCAAGGTCCTCGTCGCCGGCGATCACCAACGTTGGAACGGAAATGGCGGGCAACAGCGGAGTGGAGTCCGGTCGTTCTTCCATGGCCATGAGATCGCCCGCGATACCGGATACCTGGTTGCCGGTGATGATCGAGCGCACATGATCCCGTAAATCTGCGCGGTGTTCACAAGCAGCCGGACTCAGCAATTTGGGCATCATGAGGTCGGCGATGACCGACGCCCCCCGTCGATACGCGATTTGGGCCATGGAAAATCGTGCGGCCCTGGCGTCAGGCGTGTCGGCCGTCGCCCGGGTATCGGCCAATACGAGAGATTGAAACAGCGCGGGATACTTTCGATACAGCGCGAAAAGAATATACCCGCCCATGGACAGTCCCACGAACGTCGCCCGTGCAATACCCAGATGCGCCAGCAGGCCGCGGACGTCCTCCGCAAACAGATCCAGGGTATAACGCCACATCGGCGCATCGGATTCTCCGTGCCCGCGCAGGTCGATCGTGACGACGCGATAGCGGTCCGACAATCCGGCCACCTGCGGCGCCCACATCGCCCGATTGAGCGGAAACGCGTGGAGAAACACAACCGGAGGCCCTTGCCCCTCATCCGAATAGGCTAGGTCGATGTCGTTGATCCGAACCTTCATTTGGAACTTCTGAAGTTTACAGGCAGGCATGACCAGTTTGGGATGTCGTCGACTATGGTCATGCCAATTCTCTCTTTCTGTCATCCTCGACATTCGTAATCGAGGATCCAGAGTCTTTTCCTTCACCCAGGGCTGTTCTACAACAGATATGACCAGTTCAGGCTATTTCTCTGCCAGTACATTATTGGGAATTACCAGGATTATTTAGTTGTGCATCAATTGACTGTAAGGGATCTGATCCAAAACGGTTTTCTCCCTTCGTTCCCGGGAAGAATCCGAGCCACCCTGCGAATATGACCCATAACGGCGCTATTACCACTAACAACCACAACCAGCCAGCGATTATAGACAAGGCAGCAATGCCCGCAAGAGCGAGTAGTGACCACAGTAGCCACCAACCACTCTTGTTCAAATCATGAATCCTTCTGACGGTAACTGCTAGGTCTAGTATGATACGGGCGATCATGAATACGAATAAGATTATGCTGAAGAATAGAGAAACCTGTCCGCCTCTTTCAAGAAATAGGCGATAGCTTATCGACACATGTGTTCCTGATGCTATAGAGCCAAAAGGCATCGCAGCACTACCGATATGGTTTCCAAGAGCCCTGCTGCTTAAGCCGCCCAGGTTAACAACAAGAAGGATGATGAAAATCATCCCCAGCAGCATTTTAATTCGCCAATATTCTGACCTAGATGCTCGCCCTGAGAACGAAGCATATTTTTTTAATGCTGTTATCATTAATTCACTAAATCATCCTTCTCCTTTAGGGCCTGTTGGATTTAGTCCGCTTAATCGAAGGAAGTCCCCAACCGTAGAAAATTTTTCGTTTGAAAGGCACCTGTCTTCTAAATCTTGAAGATTGACTTTATATCTGTTGTTTGAATCTAAGGAGAGTTTGGCTCGGTCTCTCCTAAAATCTTCACTCGTAACCCAAAAGCTGCCATTCAGAGTTGTTTCCTTAAACGTTCCAAGGAGGAAGGCCACTCCCCAATCCCTACCAATTTCCTCTTTTTTCCTTTGCATTCTCTCGAACATTTGTTGTCCAACATCCCAAAATCCTTCATATTCGGTATGACGATTTTGTGGAGTATATTGGTATACCAGGACGGCAACGCTCACTTCTCCCTTCTTCAAAATGCAACTATTTCCTCTTTCTTGGGTAATTTCTACACCTTCCTTTTTGAGATCCAATTTAAACTGACCCACCAAACCTTGGTCTTCCCAATTTAGCTCGTTTAGATCATCAGGTATCTCATCGAGTATTTCATCGAAGTTCATAGGTCTCCTCACGAAATAGGGTGTATGGAATGCCCGGATGGCAAGTTCTTATTTCATCGCCGTGAAGTACATCCAGTACCCGTCGTTCCAGCCGATGCTGACCTCACGAAATCCGGCACGCTGCAGCCAGTGTTTTTGTGTTTCATAATCGTCGGGGTGATCGTAAACGCGATGGTGTTCCGTGAGCCATTTCCATTTTTCTCCATCGGGATAATGGGAATTGACAAAGAGCCTCCACTCTTCACAGAGCGTGTCATACTGGTCATGGTGCTTGCTGATCATGAGATCCGAACAGGTGAAGAGGCCGCCCGGCTTCAGGGCATCGAACAGGACCGGGAAGATCCACTGTTTTTCCCCGCTGTCCAGATGGTGCAGGCTGAAGCTGGCGGTAATGAGATCGAAACGGCATCGGGGAAAGTCATAGTCACGGAAATACCGTTCGATACAGGTCACGTTGTTGCCCGAAAATCTTTGCTTGCACAGGGCCAGCATTTCCGGTGAAGCATCGAGCAGCGTATAGTGCGCATGGGGAAATCTGTTCAGCAGGAGTGCCGTCACGTTTCCGTTGCCGCATCCCAGGTCCAGGATCGCGTCCGGTGCGAAATCATCGGGAAGACAGTCGGAAAAACATGACAGGAGTTTGGGGTAGTGCGGAACACATTTGGTCATGTCCTCCGTATAGTTGCCCGAGAACTGATCAAATTCGGCGGCAATGGATTCTTTCACTTTCATCGGCGTTTACTCTCGGCATAAGGTTCGTCATGTCATTTGCACCGGCTTTCAACGGCATTATAGCATGGACATATTCGTGAATCCTGCCGCGGACGTGAGGGCTCATGCCAGCCGATGATCGTCTCCCCCAACCTGATTTATTCGTCACGTCTTCCGGGCCAACGCCCCGGGCACCTTCCTCCTCTCCTTTAGCCGAGCGGCTCCGTCCTCAAACGTTCGACGAGTTTGTCGGTCAGGACCACGTGCTCGCCGGGCATCAATCGCTCCGCCGGGCCATTGAAAATGACCGGGTCCCGTCACTGATCCTGTGGGGCCCGCCAGGGTCGGGGAAAACCACGCTGGCCCACATCATCGCCCAAAAAACCAAAGCGGCATTCGTGGCGTTTTCCGCGGTGGTCAGCGGCGTGCCCGAGCTTCGAGCGATCATCAAGGAGGCCGTGCAGCGGCGCCGCATGCACGGTCAGGCTACCATCCTGTTCGTGGATGAAATTCACCGGTTCAACAAGGCGCAGCAGGATGCCTTTCTGCCCCACGTCGAAAAGGGCGACATCATCCTCATCGGCGCGACGACGCAGAACCCGTCCTTTGAAGTCATCGCCCCACTGTTGTCCCGTTCCATGGTCGTGACCCTCAATGAGTTGAATGACGACGCGATGGGCATGATCCTGGATCGGGCGCTGCATGACGTCGAGCGCGGGCTCGGGAAATCCGGGACAACCCTGACTGAGGAGGCGAGGCAATACCTGATCCGGTATGGGAACGGCGACGCCCGGTCACTGCTCACGGCCCTGGAATACGTGTTCCGGCAGGCAGCCTCTTCTACCGATCAGCCGGCCACCCTGGATCATCCACAACTGGAAGGGATCCTGCAGCAACGGGTGAGATACGACAAGGATGGAGAAGAGCATTACAATGTGATTTCCGCCTACATCAAAAGCATGCGGGACTCCGACGCCGATGCGGCGTTGTATTGGTTGGCCCGGATGCTGGAAGGCGGCGAAGATCCCAAATTCATTGCGCGGCGCATGGTCATCTTTGCCTCGGAAGACGTGGGCAACGCCGAGCCCATGGCGGTGGTCGTGGCCACCTCGATCTTCCACGCCGTGGAAGTGATCGGGCTGCCCGAAGCCCAAATCAACTTGGCGCAGGGCACGACGTATCTGGCGTCCTGTCCCAAGAGCAACGCGTCCTACGCCGGTCTGATCGAAGCGCGAAAGGATGCCAAGGCATTGGGCAATCTGCCCGTCCCCCTGCATTTGCGGAACGCCGTCACGTCGCTGATGAAGGACCTGGGATACGGGAAAGGATATCGCTACGTGCATCAGGATCAGGAGGCCCGAACTGAACAGACCCATTTGCCGAAAGAACTCGAAACCAGAAAATATTATCGCCCGTAGCGGAGAGTGCAATCACTCCCCCCTTGAGGGGGAGTTGGCAAGACAAGGGCTTCGCCAGCGGTCGAGCCGGTGGGGGGTGAGTCGTTACCCGGCCCGGGCCAGTTGGTCTTTGAGGTCCGCGAGTTCGGTGGAAAGGGCCGACCACCGGTTCGTCAGCGCGTCCAGTTCCTCTTTCCAGCCTTCATGTTCCTGATGCAACTCGTTCCACCGTGGAAAATCCTGGTAGAGTTCAGGCGCGGAGAGTTCTTCAGCCCGGGCTTTGATCCGGTCCTCCAAAGCCGTAATCTCCTCTTCCGACCGCGCCACTTGTTTTTCCAGCCGGTTGATGGTTTTGGTCATATCGCGGCGAGTGGGTGTCTTTGACGGCAGGGGCGCTTCCGCCGGGGCCGGAGCGGCTCGGGCTTTTCGTTTCTTGGGTGCCGCAAGCGCCTCTTCCTGCGCTTTCAAGGCTTCGAGTTCCTGCGCGCGTTTCCACAAATAATATTCGTAGTCTGCCAGGTAGTCTTTGACACGGCCTTCGTCGATTTCCACGACCCTTGTCGAGACCCGGCTCAAAAAAACCGGATCATGGGAGATGAACACGATCGTCCCTTGAAAGTCGATCAGGGCATCGGTGAGCACGTCCACGGAGGCGGGATCCAGGTGATTGGTGGGCTCGTCCAACAAGAGTGTGTTCGCCGGTTCCACGAGCATGCGAGCCAGGGCGACCCGGTTTCGTTCCCCGCCGCTCAGGGCCTTGATCGGCTTGTTCTGATCCGGTCCGGAAAACAGAAAGACCCCGGCGGTGCTGCGCAAAAAATTGGTCTCGGCCTGGGGCGCGGCTTCGGTCAGGGATTCCAGGATCGAATGCTCGGGATTCAGGATGTCGGCCTGGTGCTGAGCAAAATAATGCAACGTCACACCGTGGCCCTCACGTCTCGTCCCGGCCTCGAAAGGCAACACACCCGCCAGCATTTTCAACAAGGTGCTTTTCCCCGCGCCGTTTTCTCCGACCAGCGAGACCCGTTGCCCGCAATCGACGGAAAAGTGCAGCCCATCATAGACGACGTTCTCGCCGTATTGTTTCCGGACGTCGTGCAGTTCCAGCACCCGGATGCCGCTCTTGGCGGGTTGCGGAAACCGGAACCGAAGGCGTTTGGGGTCCCGCCGGGTTTCGAGGAGTTTGATTTTCTCCAACTGCCTGATGCGCGACTGCACCTGTTTGGCCTTGGTGGCCTTATACCGGAATCGATCCACAAACTTTTGCACGCGCGCGACCTCTTTGGCCTGACGCTGTGCGGCTGTGGCCTGTTGGGCGTCGATCCGTGCGCGCAAGGCCTGAAAGGTCTGGTAATTGCCCCGATATTCCTGGATCTGATGATGGCGGATTTCCCAGGTGTGCGTGGTCAGCCGGTCAAGAAATTTCGTATCGTGGCTGATCATGAGCATGGTCATGTTCGAGGCGAGCAGAAAAGATTCGAACCAAGCCTGCGTGGGTTTGTCCAGATGGTTCGTCGGCTCGTCGAGCAGCAACACGTCGGGGTTGGCAAGAAGCAGGTGTCCGAGGGTCACCCGCATGCGATAGCCGCCGGAAAAGGTTTGCAGGGATCGATGCCAGTCCGTCTCGCCAAATCCGAGTCCCGATAAAATCCGTTTGGCTTCGTGTTCGGGGTACTGTTCGCGATGGGCCGCCTGCAGTACGGTCAGGTCCGTGGGGGAGTCGAGTTCCTGGGGGAGATACCCGATCCTGAGCCACGGCCGTTTTCGGATGACCCCGTCGTCGGGCGAATCCTCACCGATCATCATCCGGAGCAGCGTGGTTTTTCCCGTGCCGTTCCGGCCCACGAGGCCGACCCGGGTTTCCGGACGGAGGTGGGCCGATGCTTCGGAAAAGAGCGTTTTCGTCGGGTACTGTTTGGTCAGGGATTCAATATGGATCATCAGTCAATCCTGGAAGACGGAGTTCGGCTCGGGCACGGGATACTCAAAACCGGAGGAAAAACGCAAGCAATCGAGGGGGGATCCGACCAACCGCTACGAGTAGTTGGTGGAGCTGGCCGGGATTGAACCGGCGACCTCGTGAATGCCATTCACGCGCGCTCCCAACTGCGCCACAGCCCCACTCAGAAGTGTTTTCGCAGAAAGCTGACAACAACGATGGAATCTAACATGCAAGGTAGGATCGGTCAAGGTTGTGGGTGGTCAGGCGTGCTGAGTGCGCTGTCCGACGACGCGCGAAAAATAAAGTGGCAACCGGAGGGCGTACTTTGATAGAAGAGAGGCATGACTGAGGTCAGAGTTCGTTTCGCACCCAGCCCCACGGGGCATCTCCATGTCGGAGGACTTCGGACGGCGTTGTTCAACTGGCTGTTCGCCAGGCGGCACGGCGGGAAATTTATCCTGCGGATTGAAGATACGGACCGCGACCGGTCCACCGATGCCGCTATCGAAGCCATCGTCAACGGTCTGCGCTGGGCCGGGCTTGATTGGGATGAAGGCCCCCATCGTCAAAGCGAGCGGCTGGAGCTCTACCGGGAAAAAGCCCGGGAATTATTTGAACGGGGCCGAGCCTATTGGTGCGTGTGTACACCGGAGGAACTCGAAACTCGGAGGAAAGAAGCCCAGGCCAAAGGCGAATCGCTCAAGTACGATGGCCGGTGCCGGGAACGGGGACTGACCGCTCCCGCGGAACCGGCTGCGCTCCGGTTCCGCTCTCCTCAAGAAGGGCAAACCGTTGTCGAGGATCTGATCAAAGGCACCATCACGTTCGACAACGCCGTGCTGGACGACCTCATCATTCTTCGATCAAACGGGTATCCTACGTATAATTTGTCCGTCGTGATCGATGACGCGCTCATGGGCATCACGCACGTGATTCGCGGCGACGATCACGTGAACAACGCGCCGCGCCAAGTGCCCCTGTTCGAAGCGCTGGAGTATCCGGTGCCCAAGTTCGCACACCTGCCGATGATCCTGGGTTCGGACAAATCCAGGTTGTCCAAACGACACGGCGCCACGTCGGTGCTGGCGTATCAGGAAATGGGATATTTGCCGCAGGCGCTGGTGAATTATCTGGTCAGGTTGGGGTGGTCGCACGGCGACCAGGAGATTTTTTCCATTCGGGACATGATCGACAAGTTTGCGTTCGACCACGTCCAATCGTCCGCGGCGGTGTTCAACCCGGAAAAACTGCAATGGCTCAATGCCGAATACATCAAACAAGGTGAGTCGAGGCGCATTGCGGAACTCTTACTACCCTTTTTGGAACAGCAGGGGTACGACCGGGACGGACTCGTCCACCCCCGTGGGGGCATTGAAGCGGTGGTCCCTCACCTGCGCGAGCGTGCCAAGACGTTGGTCGAAATGGCGGACTGGACCATGCCGTATCTGACGGAACCCGTGGCGATGGACGAAGCCGCGGCCGGCAAGTTTCTCACCCCCGCGATTGCCCCCAGCCTCAACAAGTTCGCCGAACGGGTGAAAACGGTCGAGCCTTTTACCAAAGAGACACTCGACCCCGTGTTGCAAACCATCCTTGAGGAAGACCATTTGAAGATGGGGAAATTCGCCCAACCCCTTCGCGTCGCTCTTACCGGAAGAACCTTCAGTCCGGGCATTTATGAAGTCATGGAATTACTGGGCAAGGACCTGACCATCAAACGCCTTGAACGGGCCCTCAATCACATTGGTTCGTAAGAGTTGAAAACTCCTGCGTCAGGACGGGGTGTTCAACCTGTGGTGGCATGATGAAATTGGGCGAGCGGAGGGGCGACCCGCTCATCAGGCGGTAAAAGGATTTCCGCTTGTTTCGCGATCGACTCCAGCAAAAGCTTCTCGGGACGGCTACGGGAGAGTACGATCAACCCGATGAAGAGACTCAGGAGCGCGCGTGCGGTCAAGTCCGGCACGACCGACTTGGCGATCTCTCCGCTGGCCCTGCCCTTATTGATCATTTTGCGGAAGAATTTGTGTTCCATGTGGGTGAAAGCCGTGCGGACAACCTCGGCCACTTCCGGGTCGTGCGGCGATAATTCCAAGGCCGTGTTGATCAGAAAACAGCCTTTGCGCATCCTATGTTTCCCCGCTGCAGTGACCGCATCCTGGAATAGTCCGAGAATGGCTTGGCGGGGGGAATCCATTTTCACCCGCTTTGCCACCTCGGTCTGGCGATAGACGACGTCGTACCGGCGCAACGTATCAAGGAAGAGGGTATGCTTATCGCCGAACGCGTTATACAGACTGGCGCGCTGGATCTGCATGCAGTCCAGGAGGTCGTTTAAGGACGTGGCCTCATAGCCCCGGTTCCAGAAGGCGTTCATGGCCTTGTCCAAAACGAGATCGACGTCGAATTCTTTTTTTCTGGGCATGGTTTTCAGGAAAATAATAAAAATGAAGGCACTAAAACATATAGACTATATGAAAAAGCTACATAACATGCAAGCATTTTGGAACAATCATTTTGATTAAATCCTCTCGAAAGAGGGAAGACGCGCACCGAGCAGTCGGAAGGCACAAGAAGGTTGCTCCGGGGTAGAGGGTTTAACGGGAACGGAACAGTCCGTCGAATGTGTCGCGGTGCGGTCCCTCGCCCCAGGTAGGCCCCATGCAATGGCGCGTGCTTTCAAGGCCTCACGGAGTCTGGACCGGTCTGCTCGAGGTCATTGGCCATTGGCTACTGGATGCGTCGGCGCTATCGAGAGTAGGGACTGCCTCGTCGCCACTGGGCAAAAGGGCATCCACCTGTTTCGCGATTGACTCCAGCAAAAGTTTCTCGGGACGGCTGCGGGAGAGCACCCGCAACCCGATGCACAGACTCAGCAAGGCGCGTGCGGTCGCGGCGGGAGCCACTATCTGAGAAATCTCTCCGCTGGCTTGACCCTTTTCGATCATCTTGCGGAAGAACATTTCTCTCTTGCTGAAGGCTCGACCGACGAACTTTGCCACCTTTTCGTCGTGCGGCGATAACTCCAGAGCCGTATTGACCAGAAAACACCCTTCGCGTGCCTTATTTTCCAATACCGCGGTGACGATATCCTGGAATAAGCGGAAAATGGCTTGGCGGGGCGAATGCAGTTTCGCAGACGACGAGATCTGAGCTTGGCGGTTGACTTCATAGCGACGTAGTGTCTCGAGAAACAGAGTGCGTTTGTCGCCGAACGCGTTATACAGACTGGCGCGCTGGATCTGCATGCAGTCCAGGAGGTCGTTTAAGGATGTGGCCTCATAGCCCCGGTTCCAGAAGGCGTTCATGGCCTTGTCCAAAACGAGGTCGACGTCGAATTCTTTTTTTCTGGGCATGGTTTTCAGGAAAATAATAAAAATGAAGGCACTAAAACATGCCAACTATAAGTAAACGCCACCTAATTTGCAAGCATTTTGGAATAATCAATTTAGAGTGTGTTATCAAGAAAGAGGGGGGGCTGTGGTCGTGGGGTGACTTTCCTTAGCGTCTGCCGTGAGCCGGAATGCCGTCTCCCCAACTTCACTGGGTCATAACAAGAATTGTCGCAAATTGCAACATCAAAATGGGCATGAGTTCTTGACTCAGCGAAACGGCGCCCTTTAAGCTTTTTCACGGACTGGGGGATCGTCTAAGGGTAGGACATCAGATTCTGGATCTGATTGTGAGGGTTCGAATCCTTCTCCCCCAGCCAATCTCCGCGAGACTAAGTGTCAAGGTTAAGGATCGGCTAATGAAAGGGGTAGCATGGGGATGGAAAAGAAAGATGGAACGTTGACACCCTGCCGCGCGACAGAGGCGACTATGACAAAAGAGATGATCTTTAACCTATCCGGGCGTCTTGCCATAGTGCTGGGTCTGTGCATACTCGCTTCGGCAGGCGTGGCAAACGCCGAAACGAGCCGGCAGGGATTCTACGCCGGCATCGAGTTGGGGTTCGCGAATGCCGAAGACATGGGGTCCGTGCTGACCGCAGTCAACCATCCGACGCAGTGCGACGTATTGGTTGGGGGCGACCCCAACGGTCCGGGTTGCGCGGCTAATATGCCGGAAACGCTCACTGCCAATTCGTTTGACCTGAGCACCGGGTTTCTGGGCGGCGTCAGCATAGGATATGGGCTGGACAGATTTCGCGTTGAATTCGAATATTTGAACCGGTCTCACAGTGGCGACTCCGAGCCATGGAGATTCGGCGGGGAAGTCATTGGCGGCAAAGGACCCGAGGTGAGCGAAATCGACCCGCCCTCGGAACGGGTATCGGACTTCAGCGCCCATCAATTCTTTGTGAACGCCTACTACGACTTTCTGAACGACTCGCGTTGGACGCCCTACGTCGGCGCGGGCGTCGGCTGGGCCCGCACCAGTCTGGACTACCAGGCCCGTTTTTCGCGCAGGACAATCGCTCAAGGCTACCCGGCCGAAAAACCACCGGCTGCCGCCGGTACGCTCAGCCTTCTGGATACCGGGTTCACCGACACGCTCTTCGGCTTCCAATTCCTGGGCGGCTTGGACTACGCGCTCACGGAAAAGGTCTCAATCGGCATGAAAGCGCGCTGGGCCTCTTTCCAGGATCTTGAAGGCGACACCGTGTGGGACCTCATCAGGAGTCACAGGCCGGTCCGGGCTGACGGCACGACCCCGTTCGACAGCAAACTGACGTTCAGCGACATCCAATACTGGGCGCTCAGCGTCGGGCTGAAGTACGCCTTTTGACCCTGACGATTCGCGACGCTGGTCACGGCGCTATGCCAAAAGAGGGCCTTGACACCAAAGAACATTTTTCCTAGGTTTCGTCCGGTGATGACAACGACGATGACACGCTTCGCCTCCTCACTGTGTCTTCTCCTGACCCTGACGGTGCTGCTGGTCCCGGTTCACAGCTTTGGGTATCAAGACGAAGTGGACTGGATGTGGAACGACACGAAAGCCACGTCCAAGGGGCGGTGCAAAACGTTTGTGGTCAAGGCCGGGCCTCCGAAGATTGTCCGGGGGACCGTCTCGGGTCGCACGTGCCTGACCCACGCCATTCAGGCCTATCGAAAAGGCGACCATGAAAAAGCATTCGGCTGGATCCTGGCGGGTCAATGCCACGATCGGACAGCCAGTGACACGTTGCTCAAAAGTGCTCCTCGCGTGCTGAAATACCTGCTCGACCAATACGGACCACACGTGTCCGAGTAACGTGAACGCCTTTCCCTCCCCTTTGTAAGGGGAGGCCAGGTGGGGTAGAGCCCGATTGCCGGGTGGCTACCCATAGCTCTACCTCCCCGTGCCCCTCCTTACAAAGGAGGGGAAAGATAAGGCCGAACTTGTCAACGAATCCGTGAACACATACAGGGATGACGATGGATGAACCATATTTCTTTTATGGCGGATTGTTGCTGATCGTCGGGGTGATCGGCTTGTGGGTCTTGTTGAAAGGCAAGAAACCTTATTAGCGGTTCCTAATGTGTCCCATCACGTGAGATTCACAGTAACGGAATAGAAAGGCTCGTGAGCATGTCCAATCCTCAGCTGGCTTCCAAAGACTTCATTCGCGCGATCGTGGCGCAGGACCGGGAAGAACGGAAATTCAACGGCGCCGTGCATACGCGGTTCCCGCCGGAACCCAATGGCTACCTCCACATCGGGCACGCCAAATCCATTTGCTTGAATTTCGGCGTGGCGCAGGAATTTGCCGGGGGGCTGTGCAATTTGCGGTTCGACGACACCAACCCCGCCAAGGAAGACGTGGAATACGTGGAGTCCATTCAGGAAGACGTGCGTTGGCTGGGCTTCGACTGGCAGGACCGGTGCTTTTTTGCCTCGGATTATTTCGAGCGGTTGTACGAGTACGCGGCATTCCTGATCAGGAAAGGCAAGGCCTATGTGGACAGTCTGACGGCGGATGAGATCCGTCAATTCAGGGGGACCCTGACGGAGCCGGGCAAGGAAAGCCCGTACCGGACGCGACCGGTGGAGGAGAATCTCGACCTGTTCACACGGATGCGCGCCGGCGACTGCGAAGAAGGGACGCACGTGCTCCGCGCCAAGATCGACATGGCCTCGCCCAACATCAATATGCGCGACCCCACGCTCTACCGGATCCGGCGGGTTCCACATCACCGGACGGGCACCGATTGGAACATCTATCCCACGTATGATTTCGCGCATCCCCTGTCCGACTCCCTCGAAGGGGTGACGCATTCCCTCTGCACCCTGGAGTTCGAGGACCACCGGCCCCTGTACGATTGGGTGCTGGACGAATGTGAGGTCGCGTGCCATTCCCAACAGATTGAATTCGCGCGCTTGAACCTGACGCACACGGTCATGAGCAAGCGGAAGCTCTTGGACCTCATTGAAGAGGGGCACGTCTCAGGATGGGATGATCCGCGCCTCCCCACGTTGATGGGCTTGCGGCGCCGCGGGTATCCCGCGGAGGCGATTCGCCGGTTTTGCGAGCATATCGGGGTGGCGAAACGCGACAGCGTGGTCGAGGTGAACCTGTTGGAGCATTTCGTCAGGGAGAACCTGAACGCGAGTGCGCAACGGGTCATGGCGGTGCTCCGGCCCTTGCGCGTGGTTCTGACCAATTACCCGGAAGGTCAGGTGGAAGAGCTACAGGCGGTGAACAACCCTGAAGATCCCGCGATGGGGAGCCGGGCGGTCCCGTTTTCCCGCGTCCTCTATATCGAGCGGGACGATTTTCGCGAAGATCCTCCGAAAAAATACTTCCGGCTCGCACCCGGCCAGGAAGTGCGGCTCCGCTATGCCTACATCATTCGATGTGAGGACGTGATCAAGGACGAGCAGGGAGAGATCGTCGAAGTCCGGTGCACGTATGATCCGGAGACCAAGAGCGGATCGGGGCAGCCGGCCCGGAAGGTTAAGGGCACCATCCATTGGGTGTCCGCGGCGCATGCGCTCAAGGCCGAAGTGCGGCTGTTCGATCACCTGTTCTCCGTCCCGGATCCGGAGAAGGACGGGCGGGATTACCGGACCGTGCTCAATCCCGATTCGGTGGAACGGTTACAGGACTGCCGGGTCGAACCGGCCTTGCAAGGCGCCGCCGCGGGCCAACGCTTTCAGTTCGAACGGCAAGGCTATTTTTGCGTTGATCCCGATTCGACCGCCCACCAACTCGTCTTCAACCGCACCGTCGCCCTCCGCGATTCCTGGTCGAAACTGGAAAAGAAATAAAACAAGTCTGGTCGTTTTTTATCTGTCATTCCTGTATGTGTTCAGTAATTCGTTGACAAGTTTCGTTGATTTGTTTTGGGGTTTTGCCGTCGAGCGCCTGATGCGGGCGCCCCTCATTGTAGTACAGTAAGTATTGCTCCAATTCGTCCCGAAATTCTTCCAGGGACCCAAACGTGGTCCCCGCGATCAGGTCGTCGTTCAGCGTCCGCCAGAACCGCTCCACCTTCCCGTTCGTTTGCGGGCGATACGGTCGGGTATACCGGTGCTTGA
>MPMZ01000054.1 GCA_002238765.1 Nitrospira sp. bin75 | reverse complement strand
AGTACACCCATCCATCCGCCAATGTCTCGCCCCACCCCTCACGGACCATCACGAGCATCAAACCGGCGAACTCGACATATTGGTCAAACGTGGCCCTCTCCATGAAGCCTCACCACTTTTCCGCGAGGACCGGACACGTACTCCGCCCGGCGTCGCATGAGGGTTGTGTTCTTCGTCAGCAGGTCTGTCTGAGCATATGCCTTCTCGATCGCATTCCCCACCGACGTGACAAGAAGGTCTCTTGGCAGTCACGATGGTGCTTCAATTGGCTTGTCACATGGCCCCGTCAGGAGTCGCACGCCAATTCAGAATGCCGTCGTTGCGCCAGGGGGAAATGGTCCACTATCGGCGGGAGAACTGACAACAGAAGAATCGCTTGAGTGATGTCCAAGCAACCTGAGAGTTTTTCCGCCGATACGCTGATCGAGATAAGCAGGGTCCAAGCTTCCAGACCCGACGAAGAAGTCAACGAACACTGCCATGGAGTGGCCCTTCCTCGGCCTCGCCTGAGCCGCTCGTTCGGCACTCTCATGCTGGTGGGCCGGCACGGCAGGCCGCTGTTCGGCAGGCGCCGGAGGGTCGGCGTAGCCGATCTCAATGGGAAAGCAGGCCGACTGAGAAGTAAGAATTGAGACGTGAAGGGGAGAAAGCCGTAGGGGGAGGCAGGGCTTCCCCCCAGGCTCTACGCGAAGGCTAGAGGCTTCCTACTGACACGATAAGTTGATAAATGTCATTCCCCTAGCCGCAGAGAGAATAAGTAGAGGGGGCAGGGAAGTCAAGAAAGAAAAAGGCGGCTGGGGTGAGGGCCGCCGCTCAGAGGCCGCATGGTCGCGGAGGAGCGCAGTCGGACGCGAAGAGGAGTCGATTGACTCCGTATCCAGGTCCGGGCTGCTGGCCGGTTCCTGGATCGGGCGCCCGCGGAGCGAGCCGCGACGATGCGGCCGGAGCATTGAGGCTCTCAAGGGCCGAAGGTGGCGGAGATATTGGGAGAAGAGGAGCTACGGATTCGTTTTGTGGAAAGGGGATTGGTGAAAGCAATTAATATAGGCGATAGGAATGTTGCCCGGAAGGGAGCCCGCAAATCTGACAGTCGTCACCATAGAGCTTAGCTTGGGGGATGGCGAAGTTTTTTTCGTAAGAGTCGCTGATAACCGCGAGCGCGAGCCGAAGTGAAGGGACTTTAATGTGAGAGAGCTTGTAGTGAGTGGGGTAGCGCCACAGGACAAATGTGTCATTGTGCAGAGAGAGGGTCTCGCGTAGCGATGTTTTGTGAAGGTTCTTAGGTGTGTCAGGTTGGTTTTTTAAACATAATTGAAGAGTGGAGATTCTTTGATTCAGTAGATCTTGTGAGGTTGGGTTTAAAGAGTCAAATAAGGGTAATAAATGGTGCTTCATGGGGGGCGCTTTTTTGTGGTCTCGCCAATACCATGCCTTCAGGGCGGTCTCAACCGCGAAAGGCAATAAGATAGGATTTGCGGTTAAGATGCCGTTGTACAGGTGCGGACTTTCCGCCGTCCACTTCGGGAGATTCTGTTCCAATTTGTGCACGACGGAGTACCATGATAATGCGCTGAAAATCATGGAGTCCGGATCTACGTCAGGGTCAAAAGCCCGGCCCGGCGGATAATTGGTTTTGCGCATGACACAAATTGAAGATGATGAGATGCAGATGTATGTATAGAAAGAGAATGGCGAAAAAGCAAGACTATTAGAATTTGTCTATTTTTACTGGTTCGTGGGGGCTTCGGACGGACAGTTCATTCATTCTTTTGGTTTAATTGTTTCGACTGAAATAAAAGGAGCGTCATCGTCGATCAGCGGCGGAACGTTTTTACGGTCAATTCGCTGTTTGTTCCACTCTTCTAATAAGGGGCTTATGCCCCTGTTTACCCGATTCCCCTATTCTTCATTCCAGTCAGTTCGATCGGCCTCGTTCCAAATCGTGAAGGACCGGGACCGTGAAATAGTCTGGTTGGCCCACAGCAACTCGAGCTTGCAGATATACGCTCCTGGCTCTAATGTTGAGCGTTCTTTGGGATTGGTGATGGTCGAAAACATCGGTGGTTTAGTCCGATCGCTACTGTGAAAAATAATTGTCGTCTTGACGACCATGCCGCTTGACAGATTCGTAATGATGCCTCGCCCTCCCTCGGGCAGATACCATTCCAGTCGACCTTGAGGACAGACCACTCGACCGCTGCCGCTTTCGGTAATGGTGGCAAAGGCTCGCAGCCCTTCTACCGTTAAGCGGTACACCCCAAGCCGCTTGAGAAAGCGGTTCGAAATGATCGGGTTGGTGACGGTGGCGATGAGTCCCGCTCCGGGCTCGAAGCGTTTTTTTTCAAACTGAACCAACACCTTCGGTTTCCCAAACCACAGTTGAAGGCCGCTCGGGACACCCATGAACGCCAACACCAAGGCCAGAACTTGCGGCCCAAAAGCTGAGCCATTCAAGCAGCGGGGGAGGCGAATGAAGGGTAAGCACATCCATCGGGCACCTCCCTCAGGGGTAGCATACGCTGGGAAGGTATTGCAAGAGACGCGCTCGCGGTGGTTATCTACGTCATTTCCGACGATTGACACGGCAGCCATCGCTTGTGCTATAATCCTTTTGTTGGCATTTGGGACCATGGCCTCCAAGCCCATAGCCCTATGCCAACAGGGTGAACCATTCGTCCCTTCCTCACTGGCTTCCAAAACCGGCGAGGCGAAAATAAGGATGGGGCCACCCGATTTCCAAGCCCTGCGAAAGGACAGTAAAGGCCGCTTGGTGGCGTGAGTCACTGAGCGGCCTTTTATACGCCCTGACTCATTGTTTGACGCCTTTCTGGGCTAGCCAAGGAGGACTTATGCCGATTCCGTCGTTGCCCTTCCACGAAATTAAACTGTTCTCAAATCGTATCATTCTGAACTTTTCACCTGGCAGTCCGATCAACGAGATCAACTACCCGCTCCACCTTAAAGAAACAGATCAGAAGGTGGATGAGTTGGTCAAGGAAGTGCATCAGGCGGCGCGGAATCTTGCTGATTATCTTCATGAGCGGGTGCCGCGCTGAGTCCCGATGGACCTTTTGCCATTCTCTCGAAGAAATCATCAAGACCTTAGAGGTGGCTCGGTTTCTTTCAAGGAAACCGAGCCACCTCTCTCTAACTTCCTTCTGGATCTGGCGCATTAAGATACTGGCGATACTCGTCCGTTTGTTTCAATCGGTCGTTTTCTTCCTCTCGCTCTTCCTGAAGCTTTGGAAGATTGAGAACCTCTAAAATAGTCCATGCGGGCAGCACACAAGTCATCCCACTCAATCCTTTAATGAACGTACCCTCTGTTAATAGTGGTTCTCGCTTCTCGCTGTCTTTCTGGTTCTTTAATTTCCATTTACTAGTAACTTCCCACATTTCTGGAAACTGTCCCCAATGAATGCCAAGAAGCGATAAATGATCTCTCCCACTCAATAGAAATTTCCTTCTGCCCTCATAGCTTACCTCTTCTTCTAAATCGTAACCAGGAGTACGATAGACAAACACTGGCGATCCTGAATATCCGCTACGGGAATGCATGTCGATACAATAACTGTCAAAGCGCACATTCATCTGTGGGTGCAGAAGCGGAACAGGATCAACACTGATATGCCCAAAACGTACTGCTGGCGTCCTAATAGAATTTTCTTGCTCATCAACAAAAAGCCCAAGCATAAACACATCATCGCCAGGACCAATTGACTCTTCTGCCTTTCTTTCTTTAGTTAAGAAAACTCCTTCTTGAAGAACGGCAAATTTCTGTTCATTCTCCAGAGTGATTGGCATAACCGCAATATCGTACTTTGGAGAAAAGTGCCATTGCGTAGGGTCGAAGTCAAAAATATCTGGGGTCCCGTCGAGCCTGTCAATACGGACAACTGGAGCCCCGCACAGAGCCACGTGCCAATTTGTAACAAAATAGGTAAATATTCGCTGTGGAAGAACAGCCCGAATGGCTGCAACAAAACCCGTTCCTGCCCTGTTACAATCTTTATGGGCATCTTCAGACGTTGGGTAAAGAAAAAAAACAGTCTTTAAGGTTTTTGGTGGAATACGAGGCATGCCAACAGGTATCCTTTTGATACAAGGAGTGCCTGCCGAACTGTAGCACCGTACTTCGGCGGTATCAAAGTCAAGGTCGGCAAAGCTGACGCATCTATCTGCTTAGCCGCCAGTGACTATTTTATTTAAGTATGTAGTTCCCTTTGAAAAAGGGTATTATATACCTGACGGCGTGGATGAGTCCGCCCCCTATTCCTACTATGTGCGATTGGGAGAGACAGGGAAATCGTCAGACGAGAAACGTACTGTACCCTTCACTTAAAACTGGGAATCCTCCTCCAAAAACACTCGCCGCGCGATGAAAATTCCAAAAATAGGAATGTCAGGATACTCTTCTCTGATCACTTCCTGCGCGGCCTTGAAATGATTGCCCGCCGTGAGGACGTCATCGAATAGCAAGATGCGTTTTCTTGGAGGGGCTTGGGCAACCCTGTCATCAATAACATAATTGTCAATGAGTTCTTCTATCGAAGGACGATATCGGGATTCATGCGAACCCAGCGTGCTTTCACATTGCACCAATAACTCGCGAACATCGAAGTCGTAAGGTCCCTTCAGTTCGGCGAGAACGTCCGACATCCTTGAATCGTAACGTGGGTCGCCCTTCTCCTTCGAAGGGGGGACGGGAACAAGCGTCGATTCCATAAGACTTTCATGTGGGATAGCCTCTCGGAACATGCTGGCAATTTCTCTTATGGCCCGTAGTTTGTATTTCCATTGCGAAGTGCCCTTTTTGTCCGGCTCTTTCTTGAAATTCAATATGAGGTTATTGGTTGCACTATACGAGTATCCCTGCCCAGACGTATAGTCGTGCAGAAAGAAGCAGCGGTCATCGGGGGTTATATTTGGGTGGTCTGGACGAGTGAGATCATCAATCTCAATGAGGGATTTCTTCTTCGGACTCATGCATGTGGTGCAAGATGTCGTCTGATCCGGAAACCCGGATCGCGCCCATCTTAGCGAATCGAGACGGCCAACTAAGGAGTGGATTCTTGAAACAGTGATCAAGGATAAAGAGTTTCCGTTTTTGCTGCAAGGCGGCACGAGCTTGGACCAATGTTCCAGATGTTTCTCCGGCCTCAACAATGATGGTCGCCTCTGTCAAAGCCGACATGGTGATATTTCTCTGAGGGAAGAAAAACTTATTCACATTTGGCTTCTGTTGAGAATATCGCCAGACAGGAACTTGGCTAATGATGAGGTGAGTCTTGGCCATCTTCCGCTGTAATGTCCCATTTTCTCTGGGATAGACAGAGGAAAGTGGCGTCCCGAGTACACCGATGGTGCGTCCTCCGTGATCAATTGCAGTTTGATGCACAACGGTATCAATGCCCTTGGCCAATCCTGAAACGACCGTGAAATCTTTAGTAATCAGCCTTTTTACCACGTCACTGGCGAGACCGACTCCTCGACGGGTCGGGTTTCGTGTGCCAACTACCGCCACCATTCGGGTGGTGACGTAATCCCACCGCCCTTGAAAATAGATCAATTCGACCGGATGCGCAGCGTCCCTGAGTTGGTCCGGATAGTCGATCATGCCGTGAACTCGAATCCCGAACGATCCGACATGGGCAAGCATGTCCCGAACTTTCTTGGCAATATCACGCGCTTCTCTGTGATCTACGAAGCTGGATGGAAACGCCTTTTCATTATCCTTATGCATTTCAGCTAATCTTTTGAAAGACATTCCCGCTTTCTGCCACAGCGCCTCGTAAGCTCCCAATTCTATGAACGGAGAGATCGCCTGACCTTCTATATCAAATTCTTGGAATGGAAGCTGTTCAGAGGTGGGGCGGCTCATCAGAAAAATCTCGGATACGATCTTGATAGTGCGTTATTGATAATACCGATAACCGTTCTCAATTTTAGTATAAATACGTGAAGAAATAAATGTGGAAGCGCCAGTTGTGCTCCATAGAGCAGGCAGCCCCTTAATTTATGCTCTTATTGATTCTCACAGAGAATGACTTGCTGGATACGGGAAGGAATAGATGTTTGACTGGTTCCGACGATTCGAACATGGCAAATCTCCTTTCAGCGGCGGGATCAGTCTTTGCTCGGAGAAGTTCGAGCCTCTCCGATCCTAGTTCCCTATTGTTACATTGCTCCTACCATCCGTCAATCAAAAATCCTCCTGCCATATACTCCATCCGACGCTTTACGCTACAGTTCTCACATTCCGTCTTCTTGAGGGGAGAGGTGGCTCGGTTTCCTTGAACAGTTTGCTGGCTGGCAAGAAGTCCATGCCGGCATCGCGCTTGCACACAATTCAGTTGAATTCAGACAAGCTAGAACTATTCGATACGATTTGTTCAATAAAAATTTGGCCAGGAAAAGGCTGTAGACGTGAAACTTGCCGTTGACCTTTTAGAATTGTTTGACATTTATGAAATGGCAATTATTGTATCAGGAGATGGTGATTATGTTCCCGTAGTTCAAGCCGTGAAGAATAGAGGAAAGCAGGTTGTAAATGTTTCGTTTGAAACAAGAAGCAAGAAACTTCTTCCTGGGGGTGCTAAAAGCTTAAATGAAATAACAGATAAGAGTTTGACTGTTCGATACGATCAACTAAAAGATTTCATGATAATCCCCAACGCCCACCACGAACCACACCATTAAACTAGGTAATTTCCTGTGAAACCTCCAAAATCCTCTAACCCCAAGCAAGCTCGCGGTCGTCCTATCACACGCCAGATCAAAATCAACGCCACTCCTGAACAAGTAGCGCAAGCCATTTTCAAAGCTGGCCGGAAGCCTCTAGAAGCCGAAAGCCTAAGATTTTTTCGGCTAGCATCCCGTATAAGTCCCAAAGAAAGGCCCGTTCTGAGCCACGTCTCACGCTCTATTCTGACTGCACTCTTCTGTATAAGCACTGAACTCGTCGCCTACTTGGATCTGAAACAGACTTACGGGGATTCGTTGTCTGGCGAGTAAGTTTGGTAATCTGCGGTTGGGAAAATCGACGGAGGCATTAAAGAGGCGGGGGAGGCGAAGAACCAGTCATGGCTAGCCTCACCAAACCAGTTCTGGTCTCCCTGTAAAAACTAACATCTAATATGATATTTTTGGTGATGCGCTATGTCTTGGATACCAATGTGGTTGTCGCTGGTCTGCGTAGCCCAACGGGAGCCTCGGCAGCGTTGATCGACCAAGCCTTGAGCCGAGAGTTCACGCTACTGCTTTCAGTGGCCCTAGTGCTGGAATATGAAGCGATATGCCGCAATCCAGAGCAACGGATCATGTCGGGATTGAGCGAGACGGAGATCTCAACCATCATCTCCGCGCTCTGCGCGGTGTCCGAACCTGTCAGCCCGCGGTTTCTGTGGCGTCCGCAGCTTCGCGACCCGGCCGATGAGATGGTGCTCGAAACGGCCATCAATGGCCATGCCGACGCACTGGTCACGTTCAACAGACGGGACTTCGGCGACGCTCCCGGAGATTTCGGGATCGCGCTGTTGTCGCCCCGTGAGGCATTGAGGAGGATACCGTCATGAAGAAACAAACCGTTACCTACCCGTTGCGGCTACCCGCGTCTCTGAAGGCAGCCGTCGCGGAGATCAGCAAAGAAGACGGCACGAGCATCAATCAGTTCGTCGCGACGGCGGTCGCCGAGAAGGTCTCCGCCATGAAGACCGCCGAATTTTTCACTTCGCGCCGCGCCAAAGCCGACATCAAGGCAGCGCGCCGCATTTTGCGAAGGAAAGGTGGTCAACCTCCGGAACCCGAAGACCGGTTGCGGTGAACACGGCATTCGCATATCTCCAACTATTGTTTCAGGTCCGCAACAGTGATGGCCTGCCAGTCGGGAGCTTTTATGGCCCATGGTTTGAAGAAGTCGAGGGAGCATTCGAACGTCAGGACTTAGCCGGCGCCCGTGGCGCACAGCGGTAAGACATTGGCAGATGGGGGGATATCTACTTCATTCCCATTTATTCATACGCTGCTGCCCCGCAGATATAGATACCACCTAATTTGAGTTGTCGCGGAGTAGACAGTAGAACTTTTCTCTTGCCAAAGAGGGCCCGGCATTCTATAAAGAAAAAAGGGCAATTTTGCCAACCGTGAGCTAACCGACCTTTCTTCTTTGGAGGATCAAGTGACGTTACAAATTGACCAACTGACAATTCTTGAATTTACCGTGAAATTCAACCAATCCGGCCAAACAGTCTCTGCTATCGTTGAAGTCAAGGGAAATCAAATTCCAATCCAATTTACCCTAGCCGCTATTGGTTCAGAAGAGTGTACTATTCGATATATCAAAAATGAAATTCGTATTCGTGCCGATGAAAGATGGAAAATGATGCAACAAGCAAAAGCGCCAGAAGAAATTGAAAAAGTTCGTAAAGAAGGGGGGTATGTTGAGCTTTAGCAGCGATTAAGATTTGCACCCATACTGTTTTGCCTTAATCCTTCTTATTCTAGTTACGGTGTTTATTTGTTGAATTGCACCCTGATCGATGTTCAGCCACGATAGCAGCCCTTACAGCATCTTGAGGACTTGATTTTCCGCCCAAATGTAGAACAGCGTAGAAGTGCCTATTATCATTTCCTTCGACCGCAGGGGACCGAGCATAGGCACGAGTTGCATTAGAATGGCCTTCCGAATAAAAAACATGGACGCTGCCTTCCCAAACTGTTTGGCCTCTCTTTAGTTCTTAGAATAGCTATGATAGATACACTTGTGCTTATTGTGGGAAAGATTACTTACTATGTAGAAGAGTTCCTTGGGCTCCCTCTCCCTCCTCCTCCGGGCACCGTGGTCTGTAACCCGAAAATTGATCGAACATGGAGGTGATTGTTCTGGCAAAATTGAAGGGTCCCCAATTTTTGGTCCACGGGATTAGCGATTTTCTGACCTCTGTGTGTGCCACTGCGCCTTGTTCTGCAAGGGCGTCAGGTTCTTGAGAGACCGGTGAGGCCGCTCCTCATTATATTCCTGTTGCCATACCTGCATCTTGGCCCGCGCATCCGTCAAATCTGCGAACTATGGTCAGGTCATATCGGGGGAATGGCATGACCCCTATACCGGACAGATGTTTACCAATCCATCACTGCTCAACGTGGATCACGTCGTCCCGCTTAAAGAAGCCTTTGTCTCGGGGGCACACGAATGGAGCAGACAAAAAAAGATTCTATTTGCCAATGACCTGGACAATCAAGACCACTTGATTGCGGTCTATCGCAGTGCCAACCGAAGTAAAGGGGCCCGGGACCCTGCCCGTTGGTTACCTCCCAATCAAGCGTATCATCGTGAGTACGTCAGGATCGGGCGTGGCATCAAGAAGGCATGAGGGTTGTCGATGGTTTCTGAAGAAGAACGGTACCTTCAACGAATACTTCACGAATAGAGGCATTGGATAACAAGAATTCTGGAGCGATTGCCCGTCCAGGCACAGCTCCGGGAGATGGTGAGATGAGGAAACAGGACGAGAAGGTTGCGGTGTTGGTACGTTCGGTCTCCTTCCGTAGGTGGTTTGCACTCCCGGCCTTCAAAAGCTGCGTGGCAAGGGCAACGGGGAATCGACAAAACCGTGTGGGACACCGCGCTGGCTCAACACGGCAAACGTCCACGCCAGAAAGGCCGTTGTGAGGAGGTTCTGAGTCCGGTCGCGGCACCAGACCCATGGAGACCCGCAATCGCCAATGCTGGCCTTATTGCGAGCTTTCTGTGGGACATCCTGTGGGACATCCCAAAAAACCGAGTGCCAAAACCCATGTCTGCACAGGCGATTGGGCTGATCGTTTTTCACACGCCTTCAAAGCCGACAACCTCAAAGGCCATTTCAAGGCCATTCCCCATTAAGATGTCAGGATGGCCATTGAAGCGGTCAGAGCAAGCAAGGCCGATCCGTCGACCATTCGGTGTTTTGAATTTTTTTATTTTATCGGCTACCAGAAGCGGTGAGGCCCGTTTGATGACGTGGAATGAAGTCGACCTGAACAGACGGACATAGGTCGTTCCAGCCACCCGAACGAAAACGGGCAAAGAGCATCGGGGGCCGTTGACCGTCCGGGCCCTGGCGCTCCTGCACGATGCCAAGAAGGCCGGTGGCGGCAGTCCCCTCATCTTTCCCTCTGCCCGGGGCAACCCGCTCTCCGATGCCACCATTTCCAAAGTCGTCCGAGAGAACGGCATCCAAGTCGTGCCACATGCCATTGCCCGCGCATGTTTCCGGTCGTGGTGTGCGGACGTGAACGTATCACGAGAAGTCGCCGAAGCCTGTCTCGCCCATGTCGTCAAAGGCGTGGAGGGGGCCTATCAGCGCTCCGATCTGTTCGAGCGTCGGCGGTCGGTGATGCAAAAGTGGTCCGACTACGTCGCAGGTTCCTCAAGTGCCGATGTGATTCTGTTGCACGGATGATTGTCACCAATCTGCACCTCTTCCTTCCCAATTTAGACCCTCCGTGCTTCCCGTCCCCGGGACCTATGCCCACAAGGTCACGCTGGCCTTCTCGCGGCCGGGCAAGCCGACCGATCATGCCGACATTGAGTCGTTCAACGGGCGCTTGCGGGCGGAGTGCGTGAATGTGCACTAGTTCGAGGATTTGACGGATGCACGGGCGAAGATGCAGGCTTGGAAACAGGAATGCAATGAGGATCGACCTCACCGGTCTCTCAAGAACCTGACTGCGCTTGCAGTACAAGGCGCAGTGGCATCAAGAACTTGCTCCCAACTCAGACCCGCACGTCTTTTTCCACGATAGCGCCTTTAGGGATGATGTTTCAAAAACCAATATGGCCGCCATTCTGAAACAGAATGGCATAATCCATGTGCGTAGCTTGTAGGGAGGAATGATGAGCAAGAAAATCATTGGTGCCGAATACCCTTTAGCGAAGATATTCAGTTCGGATTTTGAGTATGTCATACCGTCATATCAGCGACCGTATGCGTGGACGGTAGATCAAGCATCAGAGCTATTTGACGATTTGTACGGCTTCTACAAATCGGAGCTTGAGGAAGGCTATTTTTTGGGGAGTATTGTCCTTATCAAGCAGGAGTCAGTACCATATTCCGAGGTGATCGATGGGCAGCAAAGACTAACGACACTAACAATATTGTTGTCAACGTTGGCTTCTATTCTCAAAGGAAATCAGCGGGACACCTTGTCCAAATATATCCAGGAACCGGGAAATGAATTTGAAGGACTTGATCCCAAACCTAGATTGACTCTTAGGGAGCGCGATAAGGTTTTCTTTTCAAAATACGTTCAAGAGTTGAAGTTTGAGGAGCTTCTTAAACTGGATGAGAAAGGCCTCAATAACGAGTCTCAAGTCAATATCCAGAATAATAGCCGACTCTTTCTGCAACGCATAGCAAAGCAATTAAACAACGATGCGCAACAGATAAAGGAATTTGTTGCATTTCTCTTGCAGCGTTGCTTTCTCGTCGCAGTATCCACACCCAGTCAGCAATCGGCATTCCGTGTGTTTTCTGTCATGAACAGCCGAGGATTAGACCTCCAGCCGACCGACATTATTAAGGCGGACATCATTGGGCAGCTGGCTACGGATAAAGAGCGGGACGACTATAATGAGCGTTGGGAAGATATGGAGGTCGAGCTAGGACGCGGCGGTTTTAATGATCTTTTCACCTATGTGCGAATGATATACGCCAAAGAAAAGAGCAAAAAATCGCTGTTAGAGGAATTCCGCACTCATGTGCTATCGGCAGCTAAAAAGCCGGAACCGTTAATTAGTGAAGTTTTAGAGCCGTTTGCGAGTGCGCTTGCGACTGTTCAGAGGGCTAACTATGAGGCAGCTTCGCACTCCGAGGAAGTAAATGCCTATCTGAGATGGCTTAACCGCATTGATAATTCGGACTGGCTGCCTGTCGCGATACTGTTTCTGTCCAGAAACAAGAACGAGCCGGGATATGTCTCTTGGTTCTTCAGCAGATTGGAAAGGTTGGCTGCCTACATGCACGTTTGTGCGCTGAACATCAACGAACGTATTGAACGCTACAACAAAGTCATAGAAGTTGTGGAAAACGTTCATAGTCTTTCGTCGCCTGTTCAAGCAGTAGAACTGACAGGCGACGAAAAGAGCCAGATGCTAAACGCTCTAAATGGCAATATCTATGAGCTAACGCCAAGACGCAGGAACTATTTGATTCTTAGGCTCGATTCATTCCTTTCCGACGGCGGCGCTTCCTACGACCCAAGTGTTCTAACTATTGAGCATGTGCTACCCCAAACAGTGAATGCCAGTAGCGAATGGGCTGCTTTGTGGCCGGATGAACAGTTTAGAAAGGATTGGGTACACAAGATAGCAAATCTTGTGCCGCTCAATCGCCGAAGAAATTCTCAGGCACAGAACTACGACTTTGACGAGAAGAAATCAGCCTATTTCTCGGGCCAGAAAGGGGTCTCATCGTACGTGCTGACGACCCAAGTGCTTAATAGCCCGCAATGGACGCCAGAGCATGTGGTTGCCAGACAGAAAGAGCTTCTGGAAGTGCTCGAAGAAAACTGGAGGCTAAGCGCTTAGTATGTGGACCTGCCCCCGAAGTTGGTCCAGTTTCTATGCGATTTTTCTGGCCTCTGGACCTGGGCAGAATCGGCCAGGCTGGTCATCCAGTATATTCAGAAAGGCGAACCGAACCAGAACGCCTACATCGAATGCTTTAACCCGCACCTACCGTGAAGTGGTGCTCAACTTGTACCTGTTTCGCAATTTAGCCGAGGTTCGAGAAACCACCCACTGGTGGCGACTTGATTGCAATGAGTGCCGGCCCCATGATGCCCTAGGAGGGGGTACACCAGCCGAGTGCAGCAACCAAAATGCCAAAAACTCTAGTTTAGAACTGTCTCTCCTTGACGGGGAAGCTTACGGGTCGATCTCCGCGCCTTGCTTGGTGGTGTCTGTTTTCGGGTTGGTGTCTTTGGGTATGTCACGTACGCGATTTCCCATTCTTGTCTAAGATTTCCTTCAAATTCCAAAATGGGGGTCCGCCTTCTTCAATCAGTTTGTTAATCAAAGTAGATGTGCCTGCTTTCGTTCCCGGATTGTCATGAAGAATTTTGAATGCCTTTACCCACTGAGCCCAATCATCAGTGCCCAGTAGCAACTCCCGTTGTCCGCCTCTCCGAATGCCTCCCTCAAGCAAATACAACCGGGCAATCTCAAGCGTATCTTCTGGACTTGCTTGTGCAAGCCGGACTATTGATAGGGTGAGTTTAAAATCCGAATCTAACGCCCCTTGAGTCTTTTCAAGTGTTTTCCTGATCCGTTCCGCAAGCCCTGCAGGCTCAAAAATTCCGTTTTCGAGGTTGATCCACCAGTCAAATTGAATGAACGGCTTTGGATTCTCATAATGCTCAAGCAGCCAATCCCAAAACTGTTTTAGCCGCTCTTTGCTTTCTGCCTCTTTTTCCAAAAGTTCATGTGCACTCGCATTATTTCCAGATATATATGAATGTCCAAGAAAATCCACAAAATTTGCATGCCGTTCGCGCTGGTCCCCTTTCCAGAAGGCCTCAAATAAGGGTTGGTCGAACCAGAATGTTTTGTAGTGCATAAAGGCAAGTGCAACATGTTCCGCAATGCCCTTGTCCGGTTTTTTGAAATGTTCCTGTTGCGGTGGGTAATCAGTGTCTGTTAATGCGAGGCCACTCTCATATAGTTTTTGGATTTCAGGATCGAAAAACATTCCCTCGTATAAATTTTGGGAAAGATAGCCTTCCCAAGCTGCCGTATAGAGATGTTTCTTGCCTCGCTCTGGCGGAAATATCTGCTGCAGGAGCCCTCGAATCCAATCTCTATCGCGGTAATAAAAAAATGGAAGGTAGTGTCCAAACATGAACATAATCGCGCGTGTCGTTTCCTTCTCCAAAGCACTTTCGTATAACTTTTGAACATCATTGGCAATTTTTACAGCATCCTCTTCTTTGAATTTCTTACCGTCCTGCTCCATGAACCATACAAATGTCTTGAAGGCTTGGCCACGTACGGCATTGACGGCCATATGCAACGGATCGCTGACTGTGTAGCCTGCATCATTAGCAGGTACACTTGCAGTGCCATAAAACCCTTCATCAAAAGCGCGCCGTTCAGGTGATTTAATTTTGGATTTGGCGGTATCAATTTGTTCGTCTTCGGGAGACGGGTCTGGGTGCTTAAGGAGGTAACTTACAATATTGAGAATGCGGTCTCGATATGCACCAAAATCAAGCGGCAAGAAGCCGTTCTTTTCAGTGAGTAATGCCTGTAACACTTCTGTCATGGCGAAGTGAACCGCGCCCCAGCCAGCACAAAAAGTATCGAACCATCCTCGCTCTCGTCTTTTTTCTTCAAATGGAGCATTCTCACCAGATACTTTTATTGCCATACAGAGATCAATGACTCCCTCCCAATTAACATTTAAAGCGTGGATCCTATCAGCGTTTATCGTTTTCTGAATTCCGCGCAAGAAAGAATACGTGTAGTGCTCATCAAGCACCTCTCGCTCGAAGAAGCTCGCGGCGTTCCGGACATATTCCTGTAACCGATTAGGGATATCATTACTCAATTTTTCACCAACGCCATCCGCATTTAGAGGGCTCAGTGAATCGTCAATTGTGTTTTGTTTAGCCAATTTGTCAGGTGTCCACTCATTACGGAGTTTCTCTGCGATCTCGGCGATGGAGAGATTTCCGAATTCTTCCTCTGTAACGGGCGCGCGCGGTGCTACGGCTCCGACCCGCGGCCTGCCTATTCTTGGTTTCGGCTGATAATCAGGCTCAAGATTGAATCCCGCTTTCTTCCCCTGGCCTTTCTCTTCTTCCGTAAGTTGACTCGCAATCATCGAAAGAATGTGAGAACCATTGCGAATACGCCAATTTCGTTCTTCAGTCTCTTGTCCTGGTACTTGTTTCGTAAAATATTCCACGACCTGCTTCACATAGTGGCGTCTGTCCTGCTCGGACAATACGGCAAATCCTTTTTGCAGGACTTTTTCGTATTCTGTGCCGCGGGTAATTTCGTAGTATTGCTCGACCTCAAACAGTCGAAACAGGGCCTTTTTGAGTTCATCCTTAAATGCCTCTGGGCACAAGCTCAAGACAAAGAGTCGTAAACGCCACATTGTTGGGCTGTCGGGTAGTTTTGCGTCAGGATTATCAAAATCTCCAACATATCTTTTATAGACATCGCGGATAGCTTCTGGTTTATCACATTGTTCACCAATCAATTCTTGAGCAAGTACCTTGATAGCCGCTGCCAGTTCACGCATGTCGTCTTCTGAAGACAAACGATCCTCTCGACCTGGTTCCAGATCAAAGAAATCTACGTCATAAAGCAAGAGACGGTCATCAACCTTAAAGACTTTCTCGCTTTTTTCTTCATCACCAAAAGCCTGTTCAGCCAACTGCAGAAGCTTTTCTTGATCGGATAAAATACGTTTTTTATTCGACAGAGTAATAATGTCAGCCATGATCTTTATGGCCAAGCCAAACGCCTGTTCTCTGTATTCAGCGTCCACGTGGGACAAATGCTTAAAAACTTCAGTAGACGACAGGTTGTCAAAATAGAAGGGCGTATCGCGATGACGGTGGGATGCTTTTTCTCTTTCTTTTTGCGCCCGCACGACCAACACGGCTTCGGCAAGTACCAAAAAGCTCCGGTAATTCTTCGCATCAGCCAATGTCTTGAACATCTTCTTGTATTCAAAGCCAAGCAGCCTAAAAGCGCTCATCAGAAGAATCCAGCGTTCATTTCGGATTTTTTCAACAACACGAGCAAGCTGATCTGCCGGCAGAGTTCTGCAGATAACCAAGAAGCGGTCAACAACGACCGGATTAAACGTTTCCGAAGATATTGGGACTTGGAGCATAATATCCACCACTTTTGCCGGAGTCTTTTCAGACATTCGCACAAGGTAGTTAAGCTCCGGGTGTAGGTCTCCATAGCGGACCGGATCTTCCGGCTTTTCCTTGATGACGTCCAAAAATCCGTTCTGCCAAAGCGAAACCAGCCAGCGCTCGTCGGCTTTTGCGTAGAAATACTGGCGAGCATCCGAGTTTACATGTATCAGGTTACGGAGTCGCTCTTTATCCAATTTTTTGTGGGTGTCGTCGCTCATCGTTATGGTGTCGGTTTATTCTAAATGTTTTATGTTGGATCGCCACTCAAGAATTGGTCAATCTCGTCATGAATGTCAGTTTGTCGTTTCAATATGTCCCACATAACTCTCTGAAACTCAGCTAATAATCGTTCAAAATCCGATATTGTGAAGCTTGAATAATCCAGATTGGTCGAGTTGCTACCGTGGTGGGCCAGATCACATAGTTGACCATATACTCTCCCTACTTTGTCGATAAAGGCTTCGTCCATATGCACTGAACCGTATTCCTTTAGGGATTCTTTCTTGTCAGGGACGGTTTTAACTTGATTGCTCCAAAAGGGGTAAAGGATTTCTCGCAGGGAGTTAGCCGCTTGCGCAATCAAGTCAGGATTACTCTGACATTCTGCTCTGATAGCAAATATTGCACCTTCAAATATTTCCGAGGGTTTCACCTGTAAATCGTATGGCTCGTGCCATTCGTCCAAACGCCTGCAAAGGTCCTGTTGTTCAGGGTTTAAAGACGGGGGCGGTAAGGTTGTGGCGCCTATCGGTGGTGGTAATAATTCATCTGGCATGTTGTTGAACTATTCTGACTTCTTCCATTGTTAGGCCGTATAGATGATAGACAAGCCGGTCGATTTGCGCTTCTTGTTCGGTGGTGTCTGCCTTCGGGTTGGCGGCTTTGGCCTTCAGGATACTGTCGACCAACTCGATGAACGGGCGTTGCTCAGTGGTGGCGATGTTGGCGATGGGTAGACGTTCAACGGCGAACTTTTTCCATCGGGTTACACCCATTCCAGAAGTTAAGGCCGTATTCTTCATTAACCGAGTTATCGAGTTAGAGTTGAGTATGGCGCATAGATATTTCATCGCTTGCCCGGACATCATAAAGACCGTGTCCGCACAGTCTTCAGCCTGCCGCCGATAGTGGCGAAAAAGCTCACTTTCCATCACCGCTGGTATCAGCAGACGAAGACCGCCCTTTACAAATGTGACTTTCAGCAGTTCAAAGGACCTTGTGTTCAAACGCAGTCCCTGAGTCTTGAATATCTGGGTATCAATGTACAAGACTGTAGGAATGTGTCGCCTTCTGTAAACAGCGTCTCGTGGATTAGGGCCTTAAGTGTTGACCTTTCCTCCTTATAGGTTCGCGTCGCGAGTGGGGAAGTGGTGGCATTGAGGCATCAACTCAGACGAAATGGGTCTTTTTCATTGTTCACGCTGGGCTCAAGAGCAATGGACTGCCTCCAGCGAGCAACATCGTTGCCGGGCAATCCGGGAACGGCCTTAAGGACAGCCTCGTCCAAGATATGACGCACTGGATCGCTGTGTATTTGAGGCAGGGGTTGCAACGCATCGTCCGCGCATTGGTCATAGATTGCTACCAATACCGCGATGTCACAGTGACTTGGGTGCGGAACAGGCAGCGACCGCAAACCATCAAGTGAGAAGTGCGGATAGGTGAGGTTTTTCTGGCGCGTGTTCAGAAAGGAAATGATACCAAACGTGGAGTTCAGCCAGACGCACCACGCCTTGCACAAATCTTCTCTGTTGTTACTAACGGGAGAAACGGGAACGAAAGCCGATCCCAGAACCGGTTCATCCGAGAACACAGCCGGTGTCTGGGTCAGATTCAGCCGCATACGATTTGCAAGCAGCAGATTGCTACGTTTTTGCCATAGGTGTTTGGCATAATCATGCTTGTCTTTCTTGGAAACCAGAAATGCGTCTGGGCCGGTTCTCATCCTGGTTTGGCGTGCAGATTTGTGCTCCCAAAGTGCCCGCATGTCAGGATGCTGCCGTTTTTCGGCTTTTGTGAACGCATCGCGAATCCGTCTTCCTTCTGGTTCAACGGATGCGAGATTGTCAATAGGCGTCAACGCCGGATTTTCGAGCAAGACGTCATAGGCGTCTGCGAGGCTTTGGTCGTAGAAACAGGCTGCGTTCCAAGGACGATCTCGAAGCTGTTCCAAGGACCGCCAAGCTATGGTGCCGTAATTCGCCAAGAGACTGTTGTCGCCGTCGAGGGTCTGCCGGATTGCTTTTGCGAGAAAGTGGGCTTCGCCTGCGCTTGCAGGATTTTCGGCAAGTGAGACAAAGGCCGTTGGTTTTCGCTCGGTTTCCGGTGTCGGGCGACGTGCGACAATCAGGGATTCGTGAATGTCCGTGTTTTCGGAAAAGTAAATCCGGCGGTTGTCGTGACTGGTGACAACCAGCTCAAGGTGAAACCGATTCGGGTCAGTGAGGAGTTTTCTTTCGTCCTTGCCGCTGGCATTGGTGCATGCGGTGAATGGTTTCACCATGGCAATAGTTCCTTGACGATTGAGCAATTGGTCGGCGATTGGGGTGAAGAAAGTGCCTATTGTAGATTGGTCAATAACTTTCCTGTGAGCCTCGTCGGGGGTGTTTTCAGCAAGCTCTATTTCATGTCGTTGCACTTTTTCACGATGTGCTTGCGGCAGGCTGCGATTTCGTATGTCGTTTCGGGTAAAAGGCGGGTTCATGATGACAAGATCACACGACCCTTCGAGATCGGGTACTTCTTCCTTGTAACCCGTCGCTGCTGCTCGCCGCTGGCTGGTGTCCGGCACGAGTCCTGGAAGGTATCCTGCGTCCTTTACCAGTATATCGAGCGAGCCCGCACGCACGTCTCCGTTGGTGTTTACACCATGCTGCATGCTGTACAGATTCATCTTGTTGTAGTCAATCTTTGGCGCGCTGAGTGTTAGCATCGAAGCGGCTAGATGAATCGCGTGCCGGTTGATGTCGAGTCCGTGCAACACGTTCTCAATCAGACCGAGATGCAGAGTCGGCAGATCAGCCTCATCGCCACAGAAAGCACGATGCCGTTCCTCGATTGTCCGAGCAGCTGCCATCAACAGTGTTCCTGTGCCGCACGCTGGATCGCAGACCCTGAGATTTATCAGCCTTTCAGCGTCCGCCCAATTATCTTTCACCACAGGCCAGTCGGGGGGCATAGCAAGCTCGGTCAGCAAGACTGCCGCCGCCGTGCTGGTATAGAACGATCCATCATAGCGCGCAGTCTGCAATAGCCCATGGTAGAGTGGCCCTGCGTGGTCCAATTGCAGCCCTCGGATGCGTGGTGCGCAATCGAGCACAGCCTCGATCAGGGTCTCAAGCAAGCTGTCGGTGTGATGATCGGTCGGTAGCTTATGAAGCACAGCAAGAGCAGGGTCGACGACCGGCGCATAGTCTACGTCGCGAATTCGCTGCCAGTTGTCGAGCAAAGCAGTTTGCTTGTTTGGAGCATTTCTAACCGCGACGAGCGTGTCTAGATTGGAAATGCGTATGCCTTCACTACGCATACGGTTCTGCAACAACGCCATGTTGGCAATGATCAGACAGGCTATACGTGCGGGGCGCGGGTCAATACCGCTCGTTGCGGGATCCCATGGCAGTTCCAGGGTTTCAGCCAGATCCTGGCCGGTTACTGAATCTATCTGTCGCTGGCAGCCATGATAGCGCGCCGGAGGATGTCGGTGACAGCATAGGTTTCGTTTGCGCCTATATCGTCAGCCAGTATTGCAAGGTCGGACACACGACCTTTTCGCCAGTGCCCGATTGTTCCGCCTTGGCTGACCCTGACCATTAGAAGATCGGCCGTGACTTCGAGTCCCTGCCGTGGTGTCCCAGGCTTGTCCTCGCTCAATTCTTCCGGATAGCAGAGAGCAAGCGCGTTCCAACAGTCGGACTCCTTCAGCCAACGCTGTGCATCCTTGACGGCAGCTTGCCGCTGAATCGAACTTTGCCCGATCTTGCATTCAAGCGCCGTAAAATAGCGGTCGCCGTGTCGACGTCTTATCCGGACATCGCAACGCTTTCCGCCAGTCTTGACACGCGTTTGCTCTGGCGTGGAATGAAGGTCATACGTTGAAAGCACCTCCGCCAAAGCGGAATTAAGAGCATTTTCCTGAATGGGCATTGATCTGCGCTCGCCAGCCTAACGTCCAGTATATTTGGGAGTCATATGCGTCAGTAACCAAACAGGCGATTACAATCCCAGTGTGGCAATCGAAACTGAGGGGACCCAGATCTTTGGTCCACGCAACCAGCGATTTTCTGACCTCTGTGAGGGAGCCCCGATTACCTCTCTGAGATCGCCCCGGTCGAGTTGGAACATCTCGCGCAGGATGGCCTTCAGCCGGTCGAATTTTTCTGTGGGTGGTGGGGTAGATTGTTTTTTTCTCATGGCCGCATCGTACACTCTCGGATTACTCATAATTGTGAATATAGGCTTGACGGATTGTCCGGTCAAATCGGAAATGCGGCGAATTATTTCTATCCGATCTTTGTGTTTAATGGTCAGATCGTCGGTTTCGGCGGAGCGGGGGCAGAAACACGCGACAGGCTCATATCAGAAACCCCAGGTGACAGGGAGTACGGGGTCCCCGGTGGACTGCCCGGACCACAGGCCATCCACCCCACTCGAGGCCGCGCTCCGCCCCCGCCAGCCTTTGCGGGACCCGACGAAATGATTCTCATCGGCTTCGACTTCCCATAATGAGGGCGGGCATGAGCCAAGAAGCTGAAGAGAGCGGATTTCAAATTGAGACACTACCGTAAGCTTCCCCGTCAAGGAGACAGTTCTAAGTAGAGTTTTTGGCGTTTAGGTTCATGCACTCGGCCGGCGTACATCCCTCTAAGGCATCATGAGGTCGGCGCCCGCTCCCTAGGGTGCCCACGTCCATCGACGTGAAGCGGAAGTTCATCGGCATCGCGGACTCAACCGTGCAGCGGCACCACATTCGCACGACCCTCGCCGGTCACATACCGACCCCATTCTTGCATCAAGCGTTGCCGCTTCTGGAGCAGATCGCTCCTAGTATAAGCCTTCTCAATCGCATTCCCCACCGAGTGAGCCAGGCACAGTTCAATAACGGGAGTGGGAGAATTCGTCTGTTCGCCCGCCCATGTTCGAAAACTCGATCGGAAACCATGCGGAA
>MPMZ01000053.1 GCA_002238765.1 Nitrospira sp. bin75 | reverse complement strand
ACTGGTGCAGGCGTACAATAATACCCCGCGGAAATGCCTCGGCTATCAGACGCCCGCCGAGGTTTTTAGAAACCACCTGTTGCACTTCAAATGTGAATCCACCTTCCCGCGTGCGCGGGAATGACAGCAGGAGTAACTCAGGGACTCAGGAAGCGTTCCAGGGCTTCACGATACTTCGCACTGGTCTGCGCGACGACCTCATCGGGCAAGTGAGGCGAAGGCGGGGTGTGATCCCACCCGACGGAGTCCAGATAATCCCGGACAAATTGTTTATCGAAACTGGGTTGCGATTTTCCGGGCTCATACTGCTGTTTGGGCCAAAACCGTGACGAATCCGGCGTGAGCAGTTCATCGATGACCAAGAGCTGCTTCGTGTCCCTGTGCAACCCGAATTCAAATTTGGTATCCGCAATGATAAGGTCGCGCTCCTCGGCCAAGGCCGCCGCGCGCTGGTACAACGTGATGCTCACCGTTTTGACCTGTTCCGCCAACTCCTCGCCGATGAGGTCTTTCATGGTGTCATAAGAAATATTTTCGTCGTGCCCTTCGGTCGCCTTCGTCGACGGGGTGAATAACGGCTCGGGAAATTTTTCGGACTCTCGCAATCCCGCGGGAAGCGGTTGCGAGCACACGGTGCCCTGCTTCCTGTATTCTTTCCATGCCGATCCGGACAGGTAGCCGCGCACGATACATTCCACGGGCAACGGGTCGGCTTTCTCCACGATCATGCTGCGGCCCGCCAGGAGATCCACGTGGGGACGGCACGACTCGGGAAATTCTTCGGGGTTCATGGTCCGCAGGTGATGCGGCACCAGGCCGCCCTCCTGCCACAGGCGATCGAACCAGAACTTCGACAGTTGCGTGAGCACGTAGCCTTTGCCGGGGATCCCCTCCGGCAACACCACGTCAAAGGCCGAAATCCGGTCGCTCGCGATCAGCAGCAGGCTGTCACCGAGGTCGTACATGTCCCGCACCTTGCCTTGGCGTTTCCGGCCAAGATCCGCAAAGCTCGTTTCAAATACCGCTGGAGATGTCCACACGTCACTCATGATAGGTATTCTTTCCTGAAGGACCGTAAAAGGAAACCGATGGGAAAAACCGCACTCTAATCAGACTGATCGCGTGCGTCAACATTCTTCATCCGTTCATGATCCCTCCATTGTGAGAAAGACGGTTTTTCGGTATAATGTCCGGGAGAAGGACAATCACCGGAGGGTGTCCCGACTCTCCGGTTTACAAACACGATTCCCATGGTGAAAGGCACCACGATGACACACCGACTCGGAGTATTCATGCTGGTTTGGCTACTCCCCTCGCTCTGCCTGGCCGAGATTCAGACCAAAACGATTCCCTATCAACACGGCGACGTGCAACTCGAAGGGTTCTTGGCATGGGATGACGCCCGAACGGGGAAACGTCCGGGTGTCCTGGTGGTACACGAATGGTGGGGCTTGAATGAGTACGCCCGCGACCGGGCACGGCAACTCGCGGGACTCGGGTATGCGGCCTTTGCCGTGGACATGTACGGAAAAGGCCAGGTCACGACCCACCCGGACCAGGCGGCAACCTGGATGAAGCAGGTCCAGGCCGATGTGAAGCAATGGCAGGCTCGAGCCCTCCAAGGCCTGGCCGTGCTACGGAGTCAGGAGATGGTCGATCCGCAGCGCATGGCGGCGATCGGCTACTGCTTCGGCGGAGCCACGGTGCTTCAGGTAGCCTACAGCGGGGCCGGCGTCAAGGGCGTGGTGAGTTTTCACGGCGCATTGCCGTTGCCTCCCCAAGCCCCAAACGCCAAGGCGAAAATCCTCATTGCCCACGGCAATGCCGATCCGTTTCTCAACGAAGAGCACGTCCGCAAATTTCGCCGTGCGTTGGATGCCGCGAACCTGGATTGGCACATGGTGGTCTACGCCGGAGCGAGGCACAGTTTCACCAACCCCGGTGCGGATGCCCACGGCATAGACGCCTTGAAATACAATCGACAAGCCGACGCGCGGTCCTGGAAACACATGCAACTCTTTTTTGATGAAATCTTTCAGGGTCCCTGACCGGGACCTCACCATCCCGGGACTCCGGCTCATACCCGGCGCAACCCGTTTCTCCCGCCTCCCATGGATTTATTCGACATCCTCGCCATCCTCCTCACCCTGACGGCCGGGTTTTCGTATCTCAACTACCGGTTCATTCGATTACCCGTTACCATCGGCGTGATGGTGATCGCCCTGGCCGCTTCTCTCCTGCTGCACGGGATCGATCTATTGGGGTATCACGTGGAGGCCCACGCAGCCGAATGGTTGGAATCCATCGACTTCAACCAGACCCTGCTGCACGGCATGTTGAGTTTCTTGCTCTTCGCCGGAGCCCTGCACGTCAATCTCAACGACCTGTACAACCAGAAATGGGCCATCGGCTCCCTGGCCACTATCGGCATCCTGCTATCCACGTTCCTCGTGGGCACCTTCACCTATTGGGTGCTGGCCCTGATCGGCATTCCGCTGTCCTGGCTCACCTGTCTGGTGTTCGGGGCACTCATCTCACCGACCGACCCTATCGCGGTCCTGAGCCTGTTGAAAAATGCCGGCGCCCCCAAGAGCCTGGAGGTCAAGATTACGGGCGAATCGCTCTTTAACGACGGCGTGGGGGTCGTGGTCTTTCTGGTCCTGGCCGAAGTGGCGGCCGGGACGCATGAGCCCACCGTGGGTCACGTCGCGGGATTGTTCGCGCAGGAAGCCGTGGGCGGAATCGTCTTCGGACTGGGGCTGGGCTACCTGGCCTATTGGCTCCTGAAAAGTGTCGACCAGTATCAGATAGAAGTGCTCATCACCCTGGCGCTCGTCACCGGCGGCTATGCCCTGGCGGGCGCGTTGCACCTCTCCGGTCCGATCGCTGTCGTGGTGGCGGGCTTGATGGTGGGCAATCAGGGACGCGTGCTGGCCATGTCGGAAAAAACCCGTGAACACCTGGACACGTTTTGGGAACTGATCGACGAGATCCTGAATGCGGTCCTGTTCGTGTTGATCGGATTGGAAGTCCTCGTCCTCACGTTTACCCAAGATTATCTCCTTGCGAGTGTGGTGATGATCCCGCTCATTCTCCTGTCCCGCCTGCTGGCGATCGGGGTGCCCATCGCGGTGCTGAGCCGCGTGCGGTCATTTACGCCCGGGGCCGTATGGCTGATGACGTGGGGCGGGTTGCGGGGCGGCATCAGCGTGGCCCTGGCCCTGTCGTTGCCGGCCGGCCCGGAGCGCGACGTCATCCTGGCCATGACCTACGTCGTCGTGGTGTTCTCCATCGTGGTCCAGGGCCTCACCATGGAAAAACTCGTGAAATACCTCATCCCGCGTTGAATAACTCCGACTCATCGTGAATATGGGTCGCAGGCTTGAAAACGCTTTTCCTTCCGTGTATCTTGACTAAGTTAGTCATAAGAAGGAAACCTCATGAGTAAGCCGCGTCAAGCCAAACAGACCGATTCGACGCTAGTTCACGGCTGGAAGTTGGGTGAGGCCAAAGCGAAGTTCAGCAACGTGGTCCGCCTGGCTGCATCCGGCCAGCCGCAACGTGTGACCGTTCGCGGGAAGGAGACGGTCGTGATCGTCGAGGCGTCCGAGTTCGAACGCCTTCGGGCGCGGGGGACGTCGGCCAGCCTGCACGATCTGTTGTCTCAATCCCCTTTGAACCGCTTGGAGTTCGGCGATGAAGGCGTGCGGAGTCCGGTCCGTGAGGTCGAGTTGTGAATGGATGGCTGCTCGACACCAATGTCGTGTCCGAGTTGCGCAAACCCCGGCCCAACCGCCGCGTGAAGGCATGGTCCGATGCGCAAGCAACGGATAGCTTCTATCTCAGCAGCGTCACCCTCGCCGAGATCCGTTTCGGGATCGAGTGCCAAACGGACCCCGTACTCCGCGAGGAACTCGAAGCCTGGCTGGCCCACCGGCTGAGACCATGGTTTGCCGGACGTATTTTGCCCGTGGACGAGGAAGTCATCCTGGAATGGCGCCGCATGGTCGCGCGGGGCAGGGAAAAAGCAGTGACGTTCAGCCAACCGGATCTCTTTATTGCCGCTACTGCACAAGTGCATGCCCTCACGCTGTGTACCCGTAATGAGAAGGACTTTCGCAAGACCAACATTCGGGTCTTCAATCCTTGGTCCGGCTGATTTCCAGTGCCCTGTACCGACCTCCGCACCTTTCGGTGGGGAATGATAGACAAGAGTGCCCAAGCCATCGCGCTATTGGTGGTAAGTAAGGACGACCAGGGAAAAACTCGTGAAATACCTGATCTCGCGTTGAGTGAAAGAAGCAAGGCCTGCATCAGCAGTTCATGCGCCTTTTAACCGTGGAGTCACGTTTAATTTAAATATATGCCCAGTTGATCGAGGACATCGTTCAACGTTCACGTAATTTGGTCTCGGTTGGGCATAGGTTCCAGCTATCCGGAAGATGCTTTGTCCAGCAACGTGTTGACAAGCCGTTGCGCGGATGGCGAGGCTTCAAACACTTTCTCGGGATTCAAATGGCCAAGAATAGCGAACGAGTGTCGGCCTTTATGGTACTCACCCTTTGGTTTGCATTGGCAGGTCGCCATGCGCAGGCCGTTATTGATGTCGTCTTTCGAAATGCCTTCGATATCCGGCCGAGCCGGAAGACCTCCCTCGTTGAAGCCGGTGCCGAAAAACTCGGCTAATGCTACCTTATCAGCCATAAACCAGGCTTCCATGCACTGAACCATCAGATGGGCATTGTCGTCCGTGGCGCCTGGAGGTTTATCCCAGTTGTCACGATTCTTCAGGTGCAGCCATGATGTGCCCGTAACCATCGGCCCCTCGCTATCGACCAACAGGGCGATAAAGTCATCATTCGTGGCGTTAGTCAAAGCTGTACGGAATTTGTCATAGGTTTTTTGTCTGGCGCCACAGGAAATGACTCGTGGCATCTGTCCGGCCAACTCAGTCTTGCGGAAGAAGGTGCTGAAACCCTCACGGCATTTTGTTCTCAACTCCCCTCTGTCTCCGCCGCCTTCCACGTAGACCTTCACGTTCACCAGCGATTCCCTCCAAGCTCGCCGGAGGTCCACAGATCTCCGAGCCGATAACGTTCGAGCCAATGGGCAAGGGCATCCTTGTCCAGACGTTTCAAAGTCGTCCGTCCCGTTTGCTTCTCGCAGACGACGACGCTTTCCGGTGTATCGGTTAGCGCGTCGACGATCACGTCCGAATGGGTGGTGACAATCAACTGACATCGCTCAGAGGCTTCGCGCAGCAACTCGGCGAGACCAGGGAGAATGTCGGGATGGAGGCCCAATTCCGGTTCCTCGATGCAAACGAGAGGTGGCGGTGTAGGATGGCAGAGGATGGCAAGCAGGCAAAGGTAGCGGAGCGTGCCGTCTGACAGCCGAGTGGCAGGCACGGTAATATCGCCTTCCCGTAGAAAGACTTGGACCGTGCCACCCTCGATATGCACGTCAAAGTCCACGATACTTGCGTAGAGCCGGCGCAACGCACTCAAGAGTCGGTCCGCTGCCTTTGGCTCTCGTTTCAGCCAATTCAGAACCAAGCCGAGGTTCTGGCCGCTTTCCATGAGAAAGTTGTTGGGAAGGTCGGCTTCTTGGGGTAGCCGCGGCGGAGTGTGCCTACCGAAAGACCACTCTCGAAAAAGACCCATGCGCTGGAACTGCTCTCCTGTGTGCGTGAGTTCGGGAAACATGGGGCCTTTGACCTGGGCGAAGATCGACTGGTCGGTGCTTATGCGCACAGGTTTCATTGTGGTGGCCCCAGTTTCCTTGCGTAAGCTCTGATCATACAAATGCGCCATCTTTCCGTCAGTGTCAAAATACGGATAGAACGCATCGTCGGAGGGGACGGGGTCCAACTGCTCGCTGTTCACCTGGAAACGTTGATCGTCTTTCCGGAATACCAGCATGTAGCGGAGAAGCCGGTTGTTCTGGTACGAGACGAGGACTTCTATCTCGGCCAAGTTCGATCCGGACTCGCCCTGCCAGATCCAGTTGCCGACCCCTCCGCCTTCGCGAATCGGCGTGAGCAGGTCCTTGGGGGCAGCCTGTAACAGTCCGATGACTTCAATGAGATTCGACTTGCCGGAGCCGTTCGGACCGATCAGCACGTTGAGCGGTTTGAGTTCCAACTCCTGCGCGTCGGGACCGAACGAGAGCACGTTGGTCAATTTGATGGATTGAATGAGCATGACGCTTTCCTCTCACCTTGAGAACCGGATGAAGGTCAATCGGGGACGTTCCGCAACTAAATTATTTTCGACGTGTGATAACCCTATTTACACATTTTCCACATGTCAATCCAAAGAGTCGCATCCCACTTTTCCATCCTTGAGGTCGTGTTGTAGAGCATTGGGCCGAAGGCGATTTTCCGGCTTGACGGTGGGTCGTCCTTAACGCAGATTGTTGGATGCTGATTGCTCAAGACGCTCGGCCAGCCAGACTTTAATGATGGATTGGCGCGTCACGCCGAATCGGCCGGCCTCCCTATCCAGGGCATCGATCATCCAAACGGGAAAATCAACGTTGACTCGTTTCTGTTCTTGCAGGGGTCTGCGGGCTTTTGATACATCCAACACGTGAGAGATGTCTTTGCCTGCATCAAAGTCTGAATCAAATTTCTTGGCTTTCATAGATCAATACCTCCTCCACACATCTCCTCTGAACATAAAAGTAAAAATGGTATAGAAAATATACCATTATGACATTAAGTGCAAGGATTGACGTTTGGAATCGACACTAATCTGAGCAAGCATTGTCGGTAAAGGAAAGCATGGACGCATACACGATCCACTTGAGTCTGGCGATGCTGGCCGCGGGGTTTTGGGTGCCGGCCGGCATCTGGCTCATGCTCAACAGACACGCGTTGACGGTGCTGGCATCCATCCCGGTCGAAGACGATCAGCCGCTGCCGACGGTCTCGGTCGTGATCCCGGCCCGAAACGAAGAACGGAATCTGGAACAGGCCCTGGAATCCGTCCTGGCATTGGACTATCCGGACCTGGAGATTATCGTGGTCAATGACCGGTCGACCGACCGCACGGGAGTGATCCTTGAAAAAATGGCGGAGCAAGACCCTCGCCTCACCGTGGTGACGATTGACAGCCTGCCGGCCGGCTGGATCGGCAAGCCGTACGCGTTACACAGGGGCGCGCAACACGCTAGGGGTGAATTCATCCTGTTCACCGACGCGGATATCGTGTTTGATCCGTCCACGCTCAGAAAGACCATGGCCCACGTCCAGACGCACCTATTCGATCACCTGACCTTGATCCCGCAAGGCGCCATGCCGGGGGTTTTCCTGAAAACGATTTCCGCCACCCTTGGGATCTTCATGTTTATCCTCTTTAGACCATGGAAAGCGCGAAACCCGCGAAGCCGGTGCTATATGGGCATCGGGGCGTTCAATTTGATCCGCGCGTCGGCCTATCGTGCCATGGGCGGTCATCAACCGGTGGCCCTGCGGCCGGACGACGATCTCAAATTCGGGAAGCTGGTGAAAGACCGCGGCTACACGCAGGACGTGCTGAACGGCAGAGGGATGGTCACGGTGGAATGGTACCGGTCGGTCGGGGAACTCATCGACGGCCTCATGAAAAACATGTTCGCGGGAATGGAATACCGGATCTCGTGGGTGATCGTAGCGACACTCGCCGCCCTGCTCATCCACATCTGGCCCTGGATCGGGGTCTGGGCGGCCGGCGGATGGCCCCAGGCCGGGTACGCCGTGACCGTGGTCATGATGGTCGGCACCTTCGGCGTCGTCATGGCGCCCTTCGGAATGAAAGTCCGGCATGGTCTGTTGCTCCCCCTCACGATTTGCCTGTTGGTATACATCCAATGCCGTTCGATGGTTCTCGCCCTTTGGCGAGGCGGGATCGTCTGGCGCGGCACTTTCTATGAATTGCGTCAACTGAAAACCGCGGGCAGGTCGGGTTAGCCCTTCGACTTCGCTTCCTTCGACTTCGCTCAGGACAGGCAGGACAGGCGTCGCGTAACCCGACAACCGCTTGAAACAGACAAAAAGTTGCGAATACTTGGCACGCCGCTTGAACCGGGGTGTATACTGTCAATGGAGGCAGCCGTGCTTCACGGTCACGTCACGTTCAAAAACCGAAGTATGCAGAAACGAAATGAAATCATGAAACGATCCGCACCGGGTGTGCTGTTAGGGTTGGTGATCCTGATGGCCTCAGGGGTCTTGGCCGCGTCGCCGACGTTCAGGATTCAAATGGAATCCTGGTCTCCGTATTTCGCCCCGGTAGCGGCCACCGTGACGGCCGGCAGCACCATTCGATGGGAGAATCCCACCGGCTCGCATCACACCATCACCCATGACGGATGCCGGGGAACCGGCGTGTGCGCCTTCGATTCCGGGTCCATCGGCCCCGATGGCGTGTTTGAACTGGCGGGACTGCCGCCCGGTCCGTATCCGTACCATTGCACGCTGCATCCGATCATGCGTGGCACCGTGACCATCGTGGATACGGAGCGCTCCTCGAAAATTTAACGCCGCTCACCTTCCAAAAAATCCGCCCAATTCCTCTTGACTCCGGCACACGTGGTCATAGTATGAAACAGGATGGAGAAACCTGAAGCATGCACGGAAAGGACAATGGAATCGATGGTTGAACTGCAACGGCTTCGGAAGACCTTCGGGCCGATCATTGCGGTGGACGACGTGTCGTTTACAGTCGGCCAAGGAGAGGTGCTGGGATTCTTGGGACCGAACGGCGCGGGGAAATCCACGACCATGAAAATGATTACGGGGTTTCTCACCCCGACCGGGGGCACCGTCAAGGTCAACGGCTTCGACATGCAGGAGCGGCCGCTCGATGCTAAAAAGAATCTGGGGTACCTCCCCGAAGGGGCCCCGGCCTATGGAGAGATGACACCGCTGAGTTTTCTGGCGTTCATCGCCGAAATGCGCGGCTTTCGTGGAGCGGAATTGGATCGCCGGGTGGCGGAGACCATGGAAAAAGTGAATCTCGAGGGAGTGGCTCGTCAGGCCATCGACACCCTTTCCAAGGGCTTCAAACGGCGGGTGGGCCTGGCGCAGGCCATTGTGCACGATCCCGCCGTGTTGATTCTCGACGAACCCACCGACGGGCTCGATCCCAACCAAAAACATGAAGTGCGCGGGCTCATCAAGACCATGGCGAGGGACAAAGCCATTATTTTGTCCACGCACGTGTTGGAAGAAGTCCACGCGGTGTGTACGCGCGCCATGATCATCGCCAAGGGCAAAGTGATCACCGACGGCACGCCGGCCGAGTTGGAGGCCCGGTCCCGCCGGCACAATGCGGTGATCCTGCGATTGCGAGGGCCGCTCCCCGATGGCGTGCAGGCGGTGCTGGAAGGAGTGCCCGGCGTCAAGCGGGCCGAAGTCATCGACGAGGGCCTGGCGGAGCACGAATACCGGATCCTGCCGGCGGACGGGCAACCGATCATCAGTGCGGTCAGCCGGTGTGTGCACCGGCAGGACTGGGACGTGGTCGAGCTATCCGTCAACCGTGGGCATTTGGACGAAGTGTTTCGCTCGTTGACCATGCCCGCCCAGGCTCTCTCGTAAGGAACACAGCAATTCATGGGCAGAATCGGCGTCATCTTCAAACGGGAACTGATCGGGTACTTCGCCACACCGATCGCCGCGGTGTTTCTCATCATCTTCCTGATGCTTGCCGGCGCCTTTACCTTCTATCTGGGCGACTTCTTTGCCCGCGGCCAGGCGGACCTCATCCCCTTTTTCGACTTTCACCCGTGGCTCTACCTGGTGCTCATCCCGGCCCTGGCCATGCGGCTCTGGGCGGAGGAGCGGCGAGGAGGCACCATCGAATTGCTGTTCACGCTGCCCGTGACCCTGTGGGAAGCCGTGGTCGGCAAATTTCTGGCGGCCTGGTGCTTCACGGGCATTGCGCTCGCGCTGACCTTTCCCACGTGGATCACCGTGAACATCCTGGGAGAGCCGGACAACGGCGTCATCCTGGCAAGCTACCTCGGCAGCTTTTTCATGGCGGGCGGCTTTATGGCCATCGGCTCGTGCGTGTCGGCCCTCACCAGGAACCAGGTGATCGCCTTCGTGATCAGCGTGGTGGTCGGGTTGGCGTTCGTGCTCAGCGGTTACCCCATGGTGCTGGACGTGTTCAGCGGATGGGGCCCGCAGTTTGTCTTGGAACTCATCAGCTCGTTCAGTTTCCTGACGCACTTCAATGCCCTGGGCCGCGGGGTCATCGACGTGCGCGACCTGGTGTATTTCCTCTCGCTCATCGGTTTTTGGTTGTTTGCCACGGCACTCGTGCTGGAATGGAAGAAATCCGAATGAAGGATCGAACCTCATGAATATCCGGCTCCTGACGGGAAGCGGATTAGCCGTCGCGGTGGTGTTGTTTTTCACGGTGAACGTCCTGAGTCACGTGGCGCTTCGGTCGGCCCGCTTCGATCTCACGGAACAACGGCTCTATACCCTCTCCGAGGGTAGTAGAAAGATTCTCCAGAGCCTCGATGAACCGGTGACCCTGCGGTTCTATCTCTCCAAGAAACTGGCCGTGGAACTGCCCGGCATTCAGGGCTACACCAACCGGGTGCTGGAACTCTTGCAGGAATACGAGCAGGCCGCCGGTGGCAACCTGATCCTGCACGTCATCGACCCGGAACCCTTTTCGGAAGAAGAAGACCGCGCCGTCGGGCATGGACTCCGGGGCGTGCCGCTGGACCGGGGCAACGTCCAATTCTATTTCGGACTGGTGGGTACCAACGCCACGGACGGCCGGGAACTCATACCGTTCTTTCAGCAAAGTCGCGAAGAATTTCTCGAATATGATCTGACCAAGCTGGTGCACCGGTTGGCCAATCCAGAACAGAAAATCGTGGGCCTGTTAAGCACCCTCCCCGTGGCCGGCGGTCCGCAAACGCCGTTTCCGCAGGCACAAGGAAGCCCCCCCTGGATGATCATGGACAGCATCCGGGACGTGATGGAAGTCAAGGTCCTGGACAAAGCCGTCACGGACATCCCAGCAGACGTGGACGTGCTCATGGTGGTGCATCCCAAGCGGCTGAGCGACCCGACCCTGTACGCCATCGACCAGTTCGTGCTGCGGGGCGGGCGCGCCGTGGTCTTTGTGGACCCCCACAGCGAAGCCGACCGCGTGCCCCCCAACCCTCAAAACCCCATGGGCATGCAAGGGCCGCGCGATTCCGATCTTGGCCGGGTCTTTGACGCCTGGGGCATCGAGTTGGTTAACGGAAAAGTCGCAGGCGATCTCCCCTTGGCCAAACGGGTCAACTTCCAAAAACAATCCCGCATGGCGGTGGCGGATTACCCCGTATGGATCGACCTGACGCCCCGGCAACTCAACGCCGAAGACGTCGTGACCGCCAAACTCCCGAACCTCACCATGGCCTCGGCGGGAGTCCTGCGCAAGAAGGAAGACAGCGCGATCGAGTGGACCCCCCTTGTGGAGACCGATGACCAGGCCATGCAAATCGATGCCGCCCGCCTGCAATTCATGCCCGATGTCGAAGGCCTCCTGCGGGACTACCGGCCGGGAGAGGAAACCCTTGTGTTGGCCGCACGCCTGACCGGCAAGGTGAACACCGCCTTCCCCGACGGCAGGCCGGAAGCCGGGGAAGCGGGCAAACCGGAGACCGCCGGCGCCGGCAAGGCAACCGAACAACATCCGCACCTAGCCGAATCCGCTGAGCCCATCAACGTCATCGTGGTGGCGGACACCGACATGCTGCAGGACCGGTTCTGGGTACAAGTCCAAAACTTCCTGGGACAGCGGATCGGGATCCCCACCTCCGCGAACAACGACTTCGTGACCAATGCCCTGGATAACCTGACCGGCAGTCATGACCTGATCAGTGTCAGGAACCGGGGAAGTTTCACTCGCCCTTTCACGTTGGTCAGGGCCATTCAACAGGAAGCCGAAGTCCGGTTCCGCCAAAAAGAACAAGCCCTGCAACAACGCTTGAAAGACACCGAACGGAAAATCCAGGACCTGCAGAGCCGCAAGGAAGACCAAACCACGGTCATCCTGAGTGCCGAACAGGAAGCCGCGCTGGAGGGGTTCCGGCAAGAGTTGGTGGCCACCAGAAAAGAACTGAGAAACGTGCAACACGAATTGCAGAAAAATATCGAAACACTCGAAAACGTCGTGAAGTTTCTGAATATCGGGCTCATGCCCTTGGCGATCGCCATCGGCGGTGTCGTGTTCAGCGCCTATACCATGCGCCGCCGCAACTGACCGAACGAAACCCAGAGTCATTCCATGACCAAGATGCTCAAAACCCTCAGTAGCTTGGCCGTCATCGCCGCCGTCCTGGTCATCGTGGCGGTGTTCGTGGCCCAACAACAAGAACCTGCGCCCCCGCCAACCGGACAACCCATCTTTCCGCTCTTGAAGGCGACCATCAACGACGTGGCTGAAATGAGCATAGCGACGCAAAGCGGAACGATCACGGTTCACCGGAAAGACGATTCATGGCGCGTGAAAGAAAAACACGAGTACCCGGCAGATCTGGGGAAAGTGCGGGAAACGCTCATCGGCCTCGCGGAACTGAAAACGCTCGAACCGAAAACCCGAAAACCGGAGCTCTATGACAAGCTGGGCGTGCAAGACGTGGAGGCGGAGGGCTCCTTGTCCACGGGCGTGACCTTCAAGGATGCCACGGGCAACACCCTAGCCGAGGTCATCATCGGCAACGATCTGCCGGCCAAGGGCAAAAGCGGGTACAAAGAAATCTTTATCCGCAAGTCCGGAGATCCGCAGACCTGGCTGGCCGAAGGCCGGCTCACGGTGAAGAAGAACCCGGGGACGTGGCTGGACAAGGAACTCGTGCAGATCGACACGAAACGGGTGCGGCGTCTGACCGTGACCCACCCGGACAAGACCCGGCTGATCGTGGAGAAAGCCACGCCGGAGGCGCTCGACTATCAAGTGGCCGACCTGCCGGAAGGCCTGGAAATACAGTCGCAATTTACCGTGAACAACATCGTGTCCACGGTCACTTCCCTCTCGTTGGATGACGTCAAACCGGTGAGCGAAATCCCGTTCAAGGACCAACCTGTCGTGACCGCCGTGTTCGAAACCTTCGACGGCCTCGAAGGAACGGTGAAATTGCTTCGAAAAGACGAGAAGGATTACGTGAAGATCTCGGCAGCCTTCAATGCCGAGTTGATCTGGAAACCGGAGCCCGAAACAGAACCCGAACCGGAAGAAGAATCACAACCCCAAGCCGGCGAGCAAACGGAACAAGAGACTCAGGAGAAGGAAGTCTCGGCTAAACCCGAGCAAGCCAAGATCAAACCCGAACCCGAAGTCAAAGCCGAAATCGAAACCCTGAACAAGCGGGTCGCGGACTGGGTCTACGTCATCCCAAAATTCCGCGCCGACACCCTCCTCAATAAACCCCAAGACCTCCTCAAGACATCCATAGCGGCGCCATAAAGAGACGCCGCTATGGAATAGGTTTTTTAAAAATTAACCCAGAGTTGGGTGTAGCCCCAGGTTTGGGTCACGGCATCCCCGCCGACCACGGCATTTCTATCGATGAACTCCCCCGGCATGAAGACCCCGGCCCCGGTCTGCCACGCGACGTGGTTGCCGGCCGTGAAGAAATGAGTATACACCACGTCCACTTCACTCCCCAGGTCGTTGGTATCGTTGCCATGTAACGTATCCTGAAAGGCCGCGTACCCCTGGTTGGCAAAATACCAGTGGTCCGTGAGTTCGTTGAGATAGAACTTGTGTCCGGTCAGTTCGAAGTGGCTGTCCTTGGTAGGCCGCAGTTGGAGCCCGAAGGAAATATGCTTCATATTCTTCCAGGACATGAGGTCCATGTACCCGAAGTGGATATGATTGGTCGGGTACAATTGATCGAACCCGGACCATGTGCTTGGGCATTGAGCGGCATCCCCAGGGTCGTTCAGGTCTTGAAGCGCCCGGCATGTGTTCGAGTTCTTCTGCCCGGACGCAGTATTGAATTCGGCGCCCAGACGGGGCTGCATGGCCACCGGTAGGGTCACGCCCGCGTCGATATGAAAGGCATGGGCCGAGATATCCATGTGCCGGCCTCTGGGGTCCTCCCACCCTCCGATCTCGCCGAACTGGTAGTACCCCTCGATCGTGGCGTCCATGACCGCGCTCCCCACCTTTCCCTTCTTGAATGCCCGGCCGCCGACCGTATGCCGGGACTGGTTGGCCGGACGCGCATCCTCGATTCGGAATCCTTCGTTCGTGCCGCCGTTGTGCCAGATGTAAGTGGGCTCCAGGACCAGGCCTCCGACGTTCATGGGCGCCCGGGCGAAGACAATGTCGGCATCAGAGGTTGCGTTGACTCCAGGAACCTGCGTGCCGCCAATACAGTTGCCTGTTGACGGACCCGCACAGTTTCTCTCCTCCGTCCGCAACCAGCCCACCTCCAGGGTGGCGGTGTTGCTCAGTTTGAGTTCCGCGGTGAGGCCGTCATGAGACCAGCCCACGTTGTTCCAGTCGAAATGCCCGAACATGCGGTGGTTGCCCCACACGACGAGTTGCCGCCCGGCTTTCACGGTCAAGTTCGGCACCAGGAAGTTCCGGACCAGCATGAAGGCCTGCCGGGCGAAGAGGGTCCCGCCGGTCCCGTTGGCGTCGACCGTATTGTTGACTCCCCAGTTCTTGGAGTATTGGGGTTGGAAAAAGAAGGTCACGTCCGGTGAGATCGAATAGTTGAAGCCCAACCGCACCCATTGCTGTACGAAGAACGAATTGCTCTTCTCGTCGATGATGGCCCCGTCCAGGTAATAGGGCCTGCCGAATTTCCAGTTCGTGCGGAATTCCGGACGGACTCGCAGATCCCCGGAAATGGTCAACTTGTCGATGTCGAACAGTGTGCTGGTCGGCGGATCGAATTTGTGATACGGGATCAGGTCCGGAATCGCGCGCGGCACCGCCGGCACGGCCGAGTTCTTGTCCGTGGCCGGAGTGATCTTCTCGGCAAATGCCGGCATGGTCGCCAGAAACAGCACTGCGGACATCGTCCATGTGATCGTGCGATTCCATCCTTTCATCGGAATCCTCCCTTTTTTTGTTTGTTGTTTCTTCACAATGGGTTCGAGACTGATGCGCTTTGATTGAGCCACACATCCTGAAGTTCTTGATATACCTGCATCAATCGGGAATCTTCAAGCCGGTAGGCCAGGGACACCAGGATCAACCCGAAGAGCAGGACCAGCACGCCGAGTCCCGCTATGCCCAGGGCCAGGGCCCAGCCGCTAGCCGAACCGAATCCCCCGTCGATGCCAAAGGTGACCAGGAAGACCACGGTGCCGATTGCCACAAGCCCCAACCAGATCAGGGTGAGCAGACCCGACGACCAAGGTATGCGTTTGGTGAGCTGCAGTTCCACGCCGTCCCCGGCGGTCTGGACCGTGACGGTGCCTTTCAACGGCCACGCCGTGCGGAAGCGCATGGAGAACAATTGGTAAGTAGGCCTGAGCGAAATCACCTCTTGCGCGCCGAACCAGCGGGCCACGCCGTGGGGCAGGGCAATCGTATCGTGTTTGCCGAATTGCCGAAGCAGGGCTTGACGGGTGAGGGTGTCGAGACGGTCACGCCGGCTGGCAATGCCGAACCCGTATTGCGCGGCAAAGGGCCGGAGGCTGGTGAACTGATACCAGTCCCCGATAATCAGCAGCACAAACAGGATGCTTCCGAAGATTCCGGCTAGGAGCATGGTGCCCGCACCATAGCACAACTGCCCCCGATCCTGTGAAGCCGTCAGCGCACGGCATGGGTGATTTGACTTTGTTCGTGACGCTTCGCTACCATGCCTCTGCGGGGTGGAGCAGTCTGGTAGCTCGTTGGGCTCAATGCTGCAGGAGTGATCCGCTGGTTGCATACGAAAGTGAGCAACCCCTCCTGACAATGAATGGGCTGTGCAGAGAGAAACTTCTGTACGATCACCTGTCAAATTCGGGGAAGCCGGTAGCGGGGTAATCCCGAGCCAAGCTTACAGAGCCGGCAGGCTCTTTAAGAAGGTGTAGAGACTTGATGGCAGGCATCCTAACGGCGGCGAAGCCGGCCCGAGGATGAAGAGAAAGTCCGGACCACAAACTGGAATCACCAGGCAGCGAAAGCTGTAGTGGCGTGCATAACCCAAAGGTCGAGGGTTCAAATCCCTCCCCCGCAACCAACCAGATCGACGTTCCCGGCGAGGGGATGTCGATCTTCGCGTTTCCGGTCCGGCTCCCGGCCCATTCGATGATGGGGCCGAGGTCGCCGTGGAGCGCGGCGCACGACGAGAATCCGCGCCGCCGCAACGCTCAACCCCAACTCCTCAAGGGCCTCGATCCGGATGAAGGCTCCGGGATGCGGGGGAGTCATCCCCATCTTGATGCCGCCGCTGGTCATCAGTGATAGTCCTCCAGGCTCCCGAGGGTAGCACCGCGCTGCATTCACGAGAGTCCAACGAGCCGATAACGGCTTTGCCCATTGGACGGGAGCAGGTGTAGCGCGGACGTAGTTCGGTGCAGCGTAGGTTAGGGCTTATAGCGCTTGCCCCGGAGCCAAGATCGAAGTTTGGTCACCGCATCCCACCAGCGGCGGAGCATCGCGTCATCGACTACATGAAAAGCACCCTTGTCGTCTCGGAAGACGGCCTTTCCACGATGTGTCACCTTGTTGCAAGCCCGAAACAGGTGATCCAGTAGTTCATATTCGTCGGGGTTGGTCTCCCGAAAGCTCTCTCCATAGACTGCCTTTGCGGTTGAATGGAGAAGATCGACTACTCGGATATTCATCTTGCCTTGGTCTTCCAAGTGCTCGAATGCTACGCCAACCGCGACATCACCTCCAAAGAATTTCCTTTTGACCATCACCTCCACGGTCAAAACCATCTCAAGTACAGCACGCCGATCATTCTCTCTTATAATGGATACCTGTGCGTCGTATAGAAGTTCTTCCTCCAGTCGAGGTTAAATGGGCGAGAGGAGGGCTCGAGTAAGCGCTTTGTCGTGTTTCTTTTGAAACAGTACCATACCCAACTCCACACGCATGCCCGGTGTTCGCTCCGAGGTGACCAGACCAGTCCCTTTACCCACTTCGAGGCCGTCTCGATCGGTCCATTCCGGGTCGTTCAACGAATCAATGTCGTACGGAAATTCATCCAGCATCGGCTGCCAAAGCCGGTATTTGAAGTACTGGATGAGTGCATTCATGATACGGTGTGCTACTGTGGTAGTCGTTCCTCGAAATACGGACGTTGCGTTTCGTAGCCAATCGTTCCACCTGGATATCGGTCAATCGGGGGTGGCTCGATGTCCTCTTTCGATACGAAAATCTCCACGGCAGTATACGCCACCGTCCAATATTTGTTGTTTTTTGCCTTGAGGCGCAAATCACTTTTGGGGATCAAGTGTAGAGAAACATCGTAACCGTCAAGCTGCACCTCATAAAGAAGTGGATCATCGTCCACTCGCTTTAGCAGGAGCGGTACATGAAGTGATATGTTGAACTTGGCTACGAGTGTGAAGGACACGCCTTGAGACCTATCAAGTCCTTACTTCCGATACATCAAGACCCGAAGTGCGTTCAGCAGCCGTTCGGGGGTTTCTTCTGCCACGTTGCCCCGCCGCCTTTCAGGTGAGAACGCGCAACGCGGTCTCCGGTGCCTTGTCGAGCACCCGCAACAGGGCTCGCGCCGCGCCGGTCGGGCAGCGCTTCCCCTGCTCCCAGTTGCGGATCGTCTCGTGCGGCACGTCGATGCGCCGCGCCAACTCGGTCTGGGAAAGCCCCAGCCGCCGCCGGACCCGGCGCGCGTATCGCGCCATATCCTGCATGGCCACTTCCTCGTCCTCCCGCTCCTGCGCCGCAATCTCTGCCTCGGTAGTGGCGTCCACCCTGGCGGGGTCGATCTGCCCCTCGGGCAGAGTGGACGGATCGTCGAAATCAATCCTGACGCGCGTTGTGCTCATAGTCTGCGACCTCCTTGCCATTGGCCTTGCGGGCCGAAATGATGCGAACGGCCGAACCCCGCACCGTGTAGACGACGACATATGCGCACCCGTCGACCGTGCCGAGCAGCCGGTAGCGGTCCTCGCCATAGTCCCGTCGCCGATCCTGCGCAACGATCCGGTGCGGATCGAGGAAGGCTCGGACGGCATAGGCAAAGTCGAAACCGCGACGCTTGAAACAGGCACTGCTCTTGGCCTCGTCCCATTCGAACTCCATCGCGATACCGTAGGCCAAAGGCCTACCCTTGTCAAACCTGCCTTCCGGCATGGCGCGCCTGGTTGCGGGAGTGGACCGGGACAATCGTCACCATGCGGTGACAGGAGGATGAGACCGTCCGTTCGACCTCTGTTCCGTGCCTTGGGAGCGCATATCTGGCCGGTATGGACCGGCACGAACCCCGACGTTGCGCCTCCGGCGGCAGATTGCCACAATGGTAGCGTCCATCGGCAAGATCGCTTCGCTGGCGCAGGGCGTGGGCTATTTCGAGAAGGACGACCGGGCGCATCGCGAGGCGAGCGCCTGGGCGGGTGAGGCGTTTGCGACGCCCTGTATTCATGCTGGTTTTAGAGGTTTGTCTGCCGTTTTTCCCACACGGTGTCACCGAATCACGCAGAAAAAAACTGCGCGTAGTTTGTACCGTACCGAAACAAAAATAATCAACACCAGGCGACCGACAAGACCGGATGTCACTTTGACCCAGGATCCTCCGCTGTTGGCACCAACGTGCGCCGAGCCGCACGAGCGGCTCAGGCGCGGCGGAGGAAGGGACACGATGGCCCTGAGCAAACCTGGGAAATCATCAGGACGACAGCCCCCGCCTAGTGTGGCACCCTCCGCGCATCACAAAGGAGGTGACGCCCATGTTGACCGATCCAGACGTGCTGCTGACCCGCCGTGAGGTCGAGCGACGCACCGGGCTCAGCCGGAGCACCCTGTACCGAAAAATGCGCAACGGCACCTTTCCGGTGCCGGTGAAAGTCTCGGAGCGGGCCGTGCGCTGGCGCGACCGTGACATTCGCGCCTACGTCGAGTCGCGCCCGCGCTCGTATGGCGAGCCGGCACCATGACCAGAAAAAGAAACCCGACAAGGTGGCCGGCTACCGCGTGGCGCCGAAGGCCCCGAGGAGTTGGTTTCGCTCGAAGACGCCGCCGGCCTCCTGCGCCTCCGGGCCATAGAATGCGCCCCTGAGGTAGTTGCCCGCGCCGGCGCGGGCCGAGAACCGGCCGCGGGTGACGGGCAGGGCGTCCCAGATCATGGCGTCGTGCCCGTCGGGCGTGAGTGCGACATCGACGGCCGGCGTCGCGAGATCGGCGATCGTGAGCGTGGCCCCGCCGCGCACCAGCTCGTGGTTGGAGTCGAGGGCGACCATCGAGCCTTCCCACGTCGCTGAGCCCAAGGCCACCGGGAGACTGGTGGCGGACGTGCCACTGATCAGGGCCATCCGGCCCTCCAGCCCCTCGGCGGCCACCTTGACCACGACCGGGGCCATGTGGGCCCAGTCTCCCAGATTGGTGGGGTCGACGGTGCCCGCGGGGTTCGGGTCCGGGGAGAACGACCGGCTGATGCCCCGGAAGGTGTACCTGCACGAAGACCGATCAGCCGCGCACTCAACGTTCACTCGCTCGTCGGTGTAGCCCGACCCGCTGAACAGGAGATCGCTGAGCAAGAGATCGCTGAGCAGGGGGGAGAGGCCGGGCTCATCGACCGGCGGCGGTAAGCCCGGCGCCACCGGGCCGCCACCTCCGCCTCCGCCGCAGCCAGCCACGAGCAACGCTATTGCAACAAGGCACCCCCACTTGGTCATGGTTTTCTCCTCTTCGGTCTTAAGGTCTGTGTAAGCCGGCCCGCCCGACATGCGCCCCCCCAGGAGGCGGGGCGCGCGCACGTCCGCCGCTCAGAAGCCCCAGGCGGCTTGGAGCCGGAGGCTCTGGTTCACCGGCTGGCGCCCGGCGGGCTCCTGCCGCCGGCCTTCCAGGGTCAGTGCCAGGCCCGTCACGCTCGCCCCCCCCGCGCCCCGGCGGTAGGGCCGGGCCGCGCCCACCGCCCGCCCCCTGCCCGCACCCGGGGCGCCAAGGCGATGGGTCCGGTCCGCGCCAGCCGCCAGCACCGTGCCCGCATAGGGGGTGAGCAGGCCGGTGTCGAAGGCGGCAAAGCCGTAGCCCACGTCCGCCGCCAATTGGCCCGCGGGGGTGGCTTGGGTTCCCTGCGGGGCCAAGCCCTGCGTGGTCTGCCGGGCCCAGAGGCCGTCCACGCCACTCGCCGTGACGCCCCAGGTGGGGGCCAGCGTCAAGGACAGGCCCTGGCCATTCGACCCCGGGGCCAGGCGCACGGTGCCGCTCGCGCCCCATTCCTGATAATGCTCGTCTTCATGCGCCAGCAGGCCCCGCACCGTGCCCTCGATGGTCAAGCCCAGGGCCGGGTCTGCGTACTGCACCCGGCCACCCAGTTCCAGGCCGAAGCCGGTCTCCGCGTCCCCCCAGTCATGCCGGACGCCCAGTTCCAGCGTGGGCGTCAGGCTCCGCCCGTCGGCCCAGGTGACCGCCCGGGAACCTTCCAGCACCACCCGCAGCCGGTGCGCGTCGGCGTCCGTGGCCGCGGAATTCACCACCGCGTCCGACGAGGTGCGCGTCAGCATGGCGTCCGTGCGGGTGGCCAGTTGCACGCCCCCGGTGTCCGCCGGGGCCAGTAGAATCCCCCGGCCCCCGAAGGCCCCCATGACCAGCGTGGTGTCCGTCTCTACCGTGACGCCGTTGGCCAGCTCCAGATCCAGTTCGCCCCAGCCGTAGCCCACCAGGCCCCAGACATCCAAGCGGTCGGTGACGGCATAGCGCAGGTAGGGATGCAGACTGGTCAGGGTCTGCTCCAGGTTGCCCGTGCCGCGAGCGGCCAGGCCGGGCGTGGTGAACCCGCCGGTCCCCCGGCTGTGGGCCACGGCCACCCCGGCCAGCAGCCGGTCCCAGGTGCCATCCACCCCCACGGTGCCGGTGAACACGTCGCCGTCCAGGGCCAGCTCTCCAGCGCGCCCGTCAAACGTGGTGCCGGCAAACCGGCCCCAGGCGGTCAGGCGGGGCGCCGGGGCGTCCGCGTCCGTCGCCCCCAGATTGAGCCGGAAGGCACTGCC
>MPMZ01000052.1 GCA_002238765.1 Nitrospira sp. bin75 | reverse complement strand
CTCGGCCCCTGGGAAACCAAGCCATCTGCCTGGGGCCCCTCTCGTTGAGACTGAGTTGCAGTCCGAACACGGTTTCGTAGAATTGGTTGGCTCTCTCCAAATCATTCACTGGACTATCGAACCAATGCACGGGATTGGTCTCATCTGTCATACTTTTCCTCCCATCGGTGGCCTGACAATCCGCGTCTTCAGCATTCTACTGACTTCACCTCTTCATGAATCCACAGTTCCTGACGCTGTTTTCAGAGACGGGCGTCTCCGCCAAGGGATGGGTCAGAAGCGGAGTGCCGCGCGTGCGCCGGCGATGGCCTGCATCCTGCCGAAACCGTCCCGAAGGGCCATCACTCCTGCGCCATACATCGCGTCCGGGCCGCGGCCATAGCGCAGGCTGACCCCTACCCGGTCGAATGCGAGGAGGGCGCCCTGGTCGATCACGATGTCGTCATAGTCGATTCGACCCTTTGCGTCGACGCTTCGCGCGGCACGAATCCGCGCTTCGCCCGAGTCAAGCGGACGCTCCAGCGACACGCTGGTCTTCAACGTCACGTGGCGGGTCAGGCTGATCGAGAGGTCGAGTCCCGCGGTTGCCAGGAGGGCCTGGTGCAAGGCGATCAGCGGCCCCTCGTTCGGCGCCAGATAGGTGATCCGATTCTCCAGGCCGACCCGTACCGCGTCGCTGGCGAAGAGCGTACGCCGCACGCCGAGATCGACGCTGTCGCCGGACAGTGCAAAGGCGCCGGTCCCCTTCAGGCCGGCGGGTCGCTTCAGCCCGGAGGCAAACGCGGCGCCGAGCGCGTAGCGCGCCTGCGGGCCGACGAACGAGGCCCTCCAGACGGAGCGCGGATGCCACCCCATAATTCCCCGGCCGGCGCCACCCGCGTCTTCGAGATTCGTGACCGCACTCGCATGGAATGCTCCCGCCGCCGAGGTGAATCCGAGGGCCATGCCGACCGCGTTCCGGGCCATGCGGAAATTGCCGTGGGGAAGCGAACTGCCAGCCAGCCCGGCAAACCCTTCCACGAGCCCGGATCCGTGGCCGACGCTCAGGCGCCACGGGCCATTCGACGTGCCGCTGACCTGGAAGTCCTGCCCGGCGAACGCCAGCCCCGAGGCTTCGCCGTCGTCCGCGGAGAGGCGACTGGGGACGATAAGCTCAAGGTCTCGCATCGACAGACCGCCCCCGCGGGCCCCGGCGTAGCGGCTGATCGGGACCCGGAAGGGGGCGCGCTGATAGCGGTCGAGCACGAGGATCTCTTCGCCCGCCAAGTACCTGGACACCGCCCCGGCCGACAATGATAGCCTGGCGCCTTGCGTGGTGGCGACAGGACCATCGTCAAACTGGCCGAGCGAGAACAGGGTGCCGCCAATCGGTCGTGAGGCCGCATCCAAGTCGAGCAGCCCCTGCCCATAGATGGAAGGGGCGGCATAGATGCCGGTTCTATCCGCCGTGAAGAGGATCCGGTCCCGGACGTCCTGGAATCCCAGGTTCGGGAACATGCTCTTCAAGGCGGCCAAGGCGCCGCTCACCTGCGGAGCGGCGAAGGAGGTTCCTTCGGAGCGGTCGTAGCCACCGGGCACTGTGGAGTAGATGCCGGCGTCCCTTCTTTCTCCTAACCTGTCTCCTCCTGGGGCTGCGATGCACCACGCGGCGGCGACCCCGCATTGCTGCGAGTAGTCGGCCAAGTCCCCATCCAGACCGACCGAAATCACGGCCAGCCAGCCTCTCTCCAACTCGGGTACAAGGTGAGGCAGCCCGGCGTGAAAGCTCACTTCAGGCAACCTACTGTTCCCGACTCCCCACACCTGCACACCGCCGGCGTCGACATAACGTCGATAGGCAGGGAGGCCGTGAGGGAAGTAGGCGTCCATCTCTTGGCGATTCACGTCCGTGATCGTGATCGAGATGTGGTGGTTGTTGACGTCCACCTTCCCCCAGCTATTGTTCACGATCCGTACCCCGAACGTTGTCAACTCGTCGGTGGCCTTCCCCAGCTCGAAGTCGACCACGTCGTCGTTCTCGTCGAACTCCAAGGCATAGGACGCGAGCCTGGCTTCATAGGCGACGCCATGCATCCCGGAATCGTCCTTGCGCGCGGCCATGATTCCGGCAACGTGCGTGCCGTGGCCATGAAATTCAGGATTGGTATCCATTGGATCGACCCCCTCGAAGCTGTCGATGACCACGTATGTCCCGGCCAGATCCGGGTGGCCGGGCGTCGCCCCGGTGTCGAGCAAGCCGACCGTGACGCCCTTCCCTGTCCCGCCTCTCGCATACATCGAGGAAGCCTTGATGAGAGCGAGTCCTCCTTGCCGTTGGTACTCCGGGGTCTCCCAGTCGCTTGCAGTTTGGACGGCCGCCCCCTTGCCGCAGCACCCGGCCGCCAGAACGACCACCGCAGCCCAATATGCCGTTCGTGCCATCATCGCTCCGACCGCGATCCATTTCTCCATGGCAATTCCATGGTCAAGAGGGAGAGGCGAACGGTCCTTTCCGTATTCTGTTCGCTCATGTACGCCGTAGTCGCCGCCGGATCGGTCGTCAGCACCGACCCGGCCGGGGTAGCACGAAACATCCGTTTCCGCGACCCCTGACCCTTGGGGACCGTCCCATTCGACCCATTCGTCCAAGCCCGACAGGTGCTCCCGCGCTTCGGTGGGCCAGACGCGGGACAGGTCTGGGCTGGTTGCAGACGCTGTCTGGAAGTGCGCCGACAGCACAGGCGCCGCGCAGGCCACAAATCTGTCGGAACCGAAAACCGACAGCCCGCCGGTCTTGTTGGCTGCGGGCCGCCAGCCCCGTGGCGTGAAGTTCTGGACTGGATCTTGAAGAACAGAAGAGTCCCTCTCCTACTCATGAAGTCTATAAGTCCCATTGCTTAGGCTTGCGGAACTCGCTTCGGTGAGACAGTCCTCGCCCCCACAGAGAAGTCGGGACCGGGGCGTAGCCACGCCCGAAGGTGCCGGGAAGGGGTTTGTCTTTGGTACGCGCATCCCCCCTATCCTAGTCCGCGCGACACGACCCGAACGCTTAGAACGTCCAGCGCCAGCCCGAGAGCAGGGTCAATGCGGGACCCGCGGTGGCGCGGTGCCCCGGCTGGTGCGTGGCCGCGGCGCCCAGGCGCCACTCGCCCATGGCCAAGGGCTGATACCAGTGCACCGCCACGTCAAGCTGCCGGCCGCTCGGGGCCATTCCGGCCGTCACGGGCATGTGGACCACCTCCCCGGCCTTGGTCCGGCCCACGGGCACCATGAGCGCGGCGTGTCCTTGCTCGACGCGCAGAGGTTGCGAAATGGACAGGCGCAAGAAGCCAGCATCGGCGAACCGGCGACTCGCCTGCAATGTGAACGTGCTGGTGGTCATGGTCGAAAGGTCGTCGATCACACCCCCGGAGGCCGCCGGGTTGACGGTCCCACTCTCCGCAGTGACCCCCAGGCGCCAGCCCTCGAGTACCACCTCGGCTTCAATCCCCACAAACGCGGTTCCGGCCGCCAGGCCGCCGAAGGCGCCTCGGGCCGTCCCGCCCAGCAGGGTGCTCCGTTCCCCGATCCAGCCGGCGCGCAGGCCCAGCGGGAAACCGCTCGGCCGCCAAGCCAGCGTCGCGCCCGTGACCGGCCTCTGCCCGACCCCCCCCTCCGTGGTGAAGGCGGCGACGGACAGGTTGGCCCGGGGAGCCATGGTCAGGGTCAAGGTGCGTTCGGCCAGTGCCAGATGGCTGACCCGGGCTCCCAAGGTCCTCGCGGCCACGCCCAGTTGCCATGGCACGGAGCCCCGGCCTGACTGGAACGAGCCGCCCATCAAGTCGATGCCTTGTGTCGGGGTGCCCCGCGAATCCGTCCCCAGGAAGTCCTGCAGGCGCCCCGTCGTCGCCGGCCCAGACGCGGCCGAGGCGAACCCGTCGAGACGGTACCAGAACGGAGCGCCCATCCGGTCGAAGGCCACCAGTTCCCGGCCGGCGAACGAGCGCCGGAGCCCGTCCCCGAATGCCGAACCCAGCCGCATCCCGGTCGTACGCAGGTCGATGCCAAGGCCGTCCACCTGGGTGCCGGGCACGACCGCCAGCACGCCCACCGGCGAGGTCGCAGCCCCGAGATCCATGGCCCCTTGTCCGTACAGGGTCGAGTCCGCGTAGAAGCCGCTCTTGTCCGCCGTCTCGAACAGCCGCCTCACCAGTTCCGTGTTCGACAACTGGTCACGGAAGAGCTGCTTCATGATCGCCAGCCCTCCCGACACCATGGGCGCGGCGTACGAGGTCCCATCGCCTTCAACGACCGTGTAGACCACCTCCGGTTCCCCCGTGCTGCGGTCCAGGTAGGCGATCCCCCCACCGGCGATCCGAACTCTCTCTCCAGGCGCCGCGATGCAGAAGTCCGCGGCGATGCCGCAGCGATTGGAAAACAGGGCGAGCCGCCCGTCGGACGGGCTCAACGCCGCCACGGCGATGGAGTGGCCACGGAGTTCCTCGATGTGCGCGGCCAAGCCGGCCAGCACCTCGGGCGAAACCGCGTTGAAACGTCCATGGCGACATCTGTCCACAGCCGCCGGATCGCATGGCAACCCGTGGGCGTTGCCCGCGGCCCACACGAAAATGGCCTTTTCCTCGGCGTCCGCTTGCACCATGGCCGCGATGGACCGGCTCATGTTGTCGCGCAGCACGTGTTCGCCGTAGAAGTCGATGAGGCCCGGGTAGCCAATGCTCAGGTTGAGGATGTCCACCTTGCGGTCGCCGTCGCGCCAGGCCAACGCATGCTCGATCCCGTCCGCCATTTCGGAGTCAACGGCCACCATTTCCTCCAGCGATAGGGGAGCGTACAGGGGAGGGCCAGACCTCTCGTTCATTGTGAACATGGCGATATCCGCTCCCCAAGCCACGCCGCGGACCGCGCCGGGCGCCGGGGAGCGGGCACCCGCGGCCACACTTGCCACGGCGGTGCCGTGGACCGGCGAAGTGTCGGCGGTGGGTTCCTCCACGAAGTCTTGGGTCACGGTCTTCCCGGCGAATGCCGGGTGGTCCGTAACGATGCCGGAGTCCAGGAACCCGATGGTCACTCCGGCCCCGGGCTCGGCAGCCGGGCCTTGCAGCAGCCGCAGGTTGCCGTAGGCCAGCGCCGCCTTGATGTGCCCCAGTTCCCACCGGTTCTGGAATTCGTCCTCGTCCCGGTACGCCTCGGCCAGTTCCGCCGCCGACTCCGCGAACTTCTCCGGCGCGAGGCAATCGCCGACATGGACCCGGATGCACGGCTCTTCTGCCCGCTTCTCCGCCACTGGGGTGCCTGTGGTGCAGCCTCCGAGAACAAGCACCAAGCCCAAAACGATGCGTCTTCCGAAAGCGCCACCAGGAGGGCGGTTCAGGTCCATGGGTATCATCATGATCGTATTAGGGTAAATACTCAATTTGGTGGCGAGGCGTGAATTGCCGTGCTGATCGTCCGGCACCCTGCGCCATATCCAAGTACTTCCAGACCTCGGCCAGGGGCGTGGTGGCCTGCGCCTTCCCGGCGTCAAGAGAGGCTTTCGCGACGTGGGACATCCTGCCCTCCGTCTCCGCACCGCCACGGAACCTGCGTTCCCGTCTCGCACACCACTCCATCCGTCCGGTCTTGCCAGTCAGTCGTCTGCAGTTTTTAGCACCAAGCTTCCGCCGATGGTGGTCTGATCGGACTCGCCGCCAATCGAAAAACTTTCTACGCCCCCGCGGCGCGGGGGAACACGCAACATCCATCAACTTCAATGGATCAGTCCCTAACACTAATCTAACGGAAAGGTATTGTATAAAGATAAATTTAGGAATAGGGTAAGAAAAGCGTGGGTGCTTTTGTGCATATTGCGTGCATGACGAGCGGTAGGGGGAGCCGTCCAGCGAGGATCGAGGCAGAAGGTCAAGGGAGCGACGAGCTCGTCGTCGCGCGTGGGGCCGGCGAGACCGCATTCCCCCGACTCCATGACGACAGACCTCTCAAGCCGTGACCGGTCGCTGTGGGATCCCCGCGGGAAGTCCAGGCACGGTCGTCCACGTCATGGGGCACACTCTCTGCGCCCCGCGTGTCACCTCCTGCCCGGGGAGGGCCGTCCCGCTGCTCGGCGGGCGCCGGCGTCACTGAGGAGGGGCCACTCCGATCCCGTGGTGACTGGCCGCCATCGTCCCTGAAGCCCCGCGCCCGGCGTGACCCTGCACCCCGTTCCGTGTCTCGCCCTCCGCCGCTCTGTGGCGACTCCGTCCTCGACCCCGGACCGTCGTACCGGGTGGATTCACCGGTGACGTGACAGGTGAATCCACCCTCTCCCACCCCAGCCCGCCACGGGCGCCTTGCGGGGCGCCAGGACGGGGCCGGTTCACTCGCCCGGCTCGTTGCCCCGTCCTGGTTCGCGCCCCGGGGCCGGGGCTCGCCTCATCTACCCCTGTATTCACCCCTGAATCTGCCCCTGTCACGTGTCAGGGGTGGTTTCACCGGTGAATGAGGCGGTCGATTGACCGGCGACACGCCGTCGCCGGTTGCGGGACCGGCCCGTGTCCGGTCCTGGCCGGGTGCCGGGAGCACCGGCCCCCGGCGGAGGCTGCGCCTCTGGGCCAACTGCGCGTTTGGACAACGCTTTTTGGCCAATTCACCGGCGGGGTCTGGGAGCGCCAGGCCCCGCCCAGGGGTCTCCCCTCTGGCTCCACGCCCCCCGCTGAACGCGGCGGACCTGGGCCATTCACCCCGCTACGCTATCCCGGCTTGTGCGAGGGGTCGCAGCCGCGACCCACCCCCCGAGAGGCTCTGCCCGCGGCCCCCACCCCCCGGAGGGGCTGCGCCTGCGCCCCCCCCCCCGCCGCTGCACGCGGCTGGCTTCCAAGGGTTGGTCACGGCTCACGCCCGTGTGCCGCGACAGCGCAGCAGCCCAACCCGTGTGGCGTCGCTGGGGCTCGGCCTCCCGTCGGCTCTGTCGATGCACGGGAACCGCACCGGCCGCCGATCCGCTGGGGCTGATCTGCTGACCTGACTCGCTTGGAGAAGCGAGTCTGCGCCGGGGGACAGGGCGGAGAGGACGACCTAGATCGTCGCCTCCAATAATCGGGGTCTCTTCATTGTCGCCATTTCCTCTTTCTCGCCGGGGACCTAATTTGGGGGCGTGCCAATCTGGCTCACCGAAACGTTTGACTGAGCGAGGACCGTCCCCAATCCTGAATCTCCTCGCCCCGCTCATCCGGGCAGCGTTGCCACCCCTCGGTCTGCTCGCCGGTCTCCATCACGGGCGGCAACCGCAACCTCTTCGCCCGGCTACAAAGATGGGAATCCGCGTCAATGACCCCTGCCAAAAGCCCTGACTCCGCTATTCTCCAAGCAGGCTGAATTTGACAATATACGCCATTGGCGTATTATAGCCGTTATGGTCATTATTGAAACCCGTCTTTTTACCCGGCGTATCAAAGAACTGTTGAGTGATGATGAATACAGGGCACTTCAAGAAACTTTGGTGAATCGCCCAGGTATGGGCGACATCGTTCAAGGCACCGGAGGGCTGAGGAAAGTTCGCTGGAAGCAGGAGGGCCATGGTAAAAGCGGGGGTGTCAGGGTGATTTACTACTGGATGACGGAAGACGAACAACTGTACATGCTGTACGTGTACTCGAAAAGTCAGCAAGAAGACTTGACGGCAGAGCAAAAGAAAGCGCTGAAATCGATAGTCGAGAGGTGGTCAGATGAAAAATGAACTGTTCAACGAGTTGCTGGCCAGTGTGCAGGAAATGGACGACATTGTCCGAGGTAAAAAAGCCGCTGCCAGAGTCACGAAGTTCCCGGAGCCGGAAGTCAAGTTGATCCGTGAAAAGGTCGGCCTGAGCCAGAACGGCTTTGCCATGTTGATCGGTGTCAGCAAGCGGACACTGGAAAACTGGGAACAAGGACGACGACACCCAACCGGCCCCGCCAAGACCTTGCTGAGAATCCTGGACGCCGACCCGGAACACGCCGTTCGTGCGTTGCACAGGTAAGCAGGTAAGTTCGCGGCAGGGAGTGGGGCCAGCTTCAATCAGGGACGGAGAGATAGACTACCGTTTACAGGTTTCTTCACCAAACAACAACAAAGGGCCGTACCATGAAACCCATGAAGCCGAGAACCGTTTTCTTGTGTCTGGTGGTGTTGGGATGCATGCCGTCGATAGGGTATGCGCAAAGCCTTCAAGAGGCGATTGACGAATCCCTGATTGTGCCCTTGGCCGCTCTTGAGGCTCAAGCAGACAGCACCCGTGCATGGCCAGAATATGAGGCCGTGCGTGAAAACGCGGAGGCCGCATTTGATAAATGGCATATGGCCATTCCGCGTGCACGTGACGAAGCTGTGCTCAAATACATGTCCGATACCATTTTTTATTCAAGCGCCAAGGTCAAGGCCATAGAGGATAAATGGGAAGCCAAGAGAAAAGCCGCATGGGATAAATATAAGGCCGCCTCTGCAAAAGCCAGTGCTCTGAGTGATGAAATATTTGCCGCCCGCGACACCGCTATCGCTAACGCCAAGGCCAAAGCACGGCAAGGCAAGAAGCGGGCCAGGCATTGCCGGGTCACCTTGAAGCCGGTTGACGATCACTTGGAAATTGTCGAGATTGTTGAATGTGTACAAACCATGGAAGCCATCGCGGATATGTGCAGTACCGCAACCAACCAATTCCGAGTGGAGAAGAATTTAAACGCGAGTATCGAAACCGAAATGCACACCCTCAAGGAATACGCCACGCAATGCGTCACGGAAAATATCACCGGTTTTTCCGCCTTGATGATCTACGAAGTGAAGCGAGAGGATAAAGACCAGTACGCCGGACTCATTGAAAAATGCCGCCAGGAAGAAACCAATACGTTAGGCGTCTTGGGGTATCAATTCATATGGCCGTGTTTCAAGGGCTATCTTGACATGATTGATGAACCAGCGACCCCGGAACCAGAGGAAATTTCTCCGGAACCCGTGAAGGATTCAGAAACCCTCCCGAAGGTGAAAGCCTGAATGGAAAACATACCTATCTAGACACGAGTAAAATCATCCGCTATCCACCCATCGAACTATTGGCCAACGTGATTATCGTACTCACGATCTCATAAACGTCTTTAAGTTTTTCAGCCCAAGCTTTAATTTCGTCGATTGGTAATTGTTCTAGGTATCTAAGGATCTTATGACGCAAATCATCCTTACTGGTGTCATGAGGTAAATTCGGCGAGATTTCATCCCAATGGTCATCCAAGGCTCGTATGGTTTCCCGTTTGACAACGTTCCTCATCCATAGGTAGTGAAGAATGAACGCGGACGGCGATGACGCGGCCTTCTGTTTGGCGGCATTCATCGAAGGAAATTCGTCTCCCCGTATGTCTCCGCCGTTCAACCCCAGCACGCCACAAGTGTCCTTCAACCATAAAAAGCACTTTTCCGAGTTTTCGTCACATTGTACATATCCCAATTCTTCATCGTGCTCTCCCACATGTTGAATTAGCCTGTTTCCTTTCCAAGTGATTGAACTCATCGCAAGCCCTCTTTTGTCAGTCAGAAAATCAGGTTACTTCCATTTTGGACAAGGTCTACTCTCCAAAGCTTCAATCTTCACCCACCCCGAAAGGTGGGCGCTGCAGGAGGTGGTGAAACATCGTGACCCGCGCCTCCCGTTGGTCCACGTAATCTCGATACGCGGCCCGATCCAATCCAAGATATTCCGCACTGACGAACAGGATTCGGAAGCGTTGCTGTTCCATTTCGTACATTTTCATCGCGGCCTCATTGTCGCCCTGCTTCGCGGCCAGGGCTAACGACAACCATGATTCAAGATCGGTAATATCCTTGGCAAAGGTGGTAGCTGCGAGTTCCCGTTCGTGGTCGGTATAGCGCGAATTCGCCAAGGTCATGTCCCGCACGTCTTTGGCGACGGTCAGCATCTCTTCAATGGCCGCAATGTGGTCGTCAATCGTCCACACCTTGTCGGCGGCCCAAGTGTGCGTGCCAACCAGGGCCACGAGCAGAATCAATCCGAGGATATGCACGATACACCTCCTTTCGTACTAGGTGGATAAAGCCGGTCAATTATACTTGGTTGGGTTGGATTTGCATCACTCTGGTTGACGGTAGACGGGAAAAAAGGGGACTTATACAGATAACTTGATGGGTGGACCGTTCGGCATTGTAGAATGGGTGGCTCTCGTTGCAAACGCTGGGAGCCTGGAGTACCTATGGAGATTACGTGGTTGCAAGGATTGGGCATCGCTCTGACATTTGCCTCCTTGGTCGTGGCGGTGCTGGCATGGCTGGGGGTGGCGCCCATGACCGCGGCGACGTGGTTCGCTCCCATCTTCGTGGGGATCTCCCTCTTTGCCCTCACCTACTGGGGCGTGCAGCGGTGGCCCACTATCACGATCTCGGTGGCCATGGGCGTCCTCGTGAGCCTGGTCCTGTATGGGCTGATCAGTCGCTCTCAGGCGCCCGCCCCGACCGATCCCACCACGCCCGAGAGAGGCCTTGGTCTCCTCGACCTCATTGACGGCGCTGGAATTAATGGACTTGGTAGCAGCAGGGACGACCGACGCGAACGCTATCGCACAGTCTCAAGTGGGCTTGTCCCTTCAGGTCCAAGGCCAATTTATCAACGTGAGGAGAATGCCGTCGGGGCCGACGTCGTCCAATTTTGACAGGCGACCCAGCAGTCTGGCGGCTGATTTCCTGGTGGTGGTTGAATGGGACACCAACTATGACTTCCCGAAACGAGTAGTCTATGTGTATGTTGAGGTCACGCATGAACGGGCCGTCGCCAGCATACCAGATCGCGTTGAGGTTGTGGCCCGAGGCACCATCCAACGAATCGGCAGCACGTCTCTGGCCATTGGGAAGGCGACCATTCTTCCAGTGCGTCAACGATGAGCACCCCCAAAGCGATCACCCTCAGCCTCTTTCAACTCACGGCCTTGGATCCCACGGTCGCGTCGGCTGTCCGCTACTTTGAAGCCGTGCGCTGGGGCGGGTCCCCTGTCTGTGCCAAATGCGGGAAAGCCGAGAAAATCACGCCGCAGAAGAAGGTCGGGACATATTGGTGCGGGTCCTGCCGCGCCTACTTCACGGCCTTCACGAACACGCCGCTCGACACCGACCGAAAGAAGACCCCGCTGGCCGGCAAGGAACAGATCCGTAAATGCGCGAAGGCATAGAAGTGCCGCTTCGTCATCCTGTCAAACGGCAACCGGCACTTCTTCTGGGACTTCGAACGCGACAATCCGTAGACCATCTCGCCACCTGAAAGGCACATGAGGATTGAGCCGTGAAGCTTGACGAGGTCCAGGGGATACGATACGTTGAGCCCTGAAAAGTTTCTTGGATGGGGCGGCATCGGCTTTCTTAGATAGAGGTCACGCTAACAAGCTATCAAGTGACCGTAGTTTTCTATCCGAAGATTCAGTTGCCGAGCCTTTTTGATAGGGTGTGAAGTTTTGAGCATGGAGATACCACCGAGTCATCCTTACCATGATGGTCCACACAGGACAATACCGGAAAGAAGTTACCGGAACCCGCCAGTTATTGAAGCCCTGTGCGAGATCTATTTTGCCGATTCGATATGGGACGACACCATTCCCGGAGCCTTCTACGAAAGAGTCAAGAATGAGTTTCCTAAGAAACAGCAACAGGAAATCCAAGAAGCTCAGATCGTTCTAAGCTCAGGTACTGCTTCAGCCGGCGTGCAGAGGCCGCCGCCGCGTATGCAATTCGTCTCTGAGCAAGGCAACCTCATGATACAAGTGGCAAAGAACCTGCTCGTGGTTAACCAATTGCGTCCATATCCTCATTTTGCGGAGTGGGAGCCGGTAGTGTACCAAGGATTTGCAGCATATAGTGAAGTGGCCCTGCCCCAAAAAGTCGATCGGATTGGACTACGGTACATCAATCGAATAGAGATTCCAGGGGCGCAGATTGCGATGGAAGACTACTTTACGATTTATCCGCAACTTCCCAAGTCCCTGGGAAATATTCATGGCTCCTTTCTGGTGCGAGTGGAGATCCCCCAAGCCGAACAAGAACATAACGAAGAGCATAGGGTGTTGATAACGTTCGGCACCGCTCCCCTCGCCAAGCCAATAAAAGAAAAGCAAGTATTCATGCTGGATCTCTACGATATCGCCACACTCGATGTGCTTACAGACGAGATTGAATTGAAAAAGCAGCTTCGACAGGCTCACAACAACGTGGTGATGGCTTTTGAGGACAGCATTACCGATCGACTCCGCGTTCTGCTTGAAACGGAGGTCCAATGACGACCAGCATGGTGTCGTTACAAGATCCGTATCTGGACGACATGTACGTGTCCGAGGAAGCAAGGCAATTAGGCCAGCCGATCTGGGATCTTCTGATAATCGGATGTGATTTCACTTCCATAACGGAGGCAGAGGTCATAGCCCGGTCAGATGCCTTGTCAGAACAGTTCCGCCATCTTGCAGAGATTGTACGTGAGGAATGCGCCCATCTTTCATCAATCAGGGAGATCGTGATGCATCCTGCATACCAGCAGATCGTAGGCATGGGGCCGCAAGTGCTGCCGTTACTCCTCAGAGAACTTGAAGTCAGGCCGGGACATTGGTTTTGGGCACTTAGGGCGATTGTTAAAGAAGATCCCGTGCACTCCGATCATCAGGGTGTTGTCGCCGAGATGACCCAAGATTGGCTGAACTGGGCACGCAGAAAAGGCTTGCGCTGGTGAATCTAGAAGACTTGTTTCCACGTCTCCGTGGTACGGCATATAAGATTACCAGTCCAGCGCAACCGGATTATAACTGTATCGCGTGGGCCGCAGGAGATCATTCCCGTTGGTGGGAACCAGATTCCCTTGGTCAGTACTATTGGCCCGAAGAGGTTTCTAGACGATATACAGTGGAGGCATACGCGAAAGCTTTCCAAAAACTGGGATTTGAAGTGTGTCAAGATGCTGCCTTTGAGGTGGAAGTGGAAAAAGTGGCCATTTTCGCTGGTCAGGATGGCAGTCCAACACATGCGGCGCGGCAGCTTGAGGATGGAACATGGACGAGCAAACTCGGACAATTGGAAGACATCAAACATCTAGAACTCGACCACGTAGGAGAATATGGCAATCCGGTTTTATTCTTGAAGCGGCCTAGAATTGAACCGACTTCTTTATTAAAATAGACGACTTTTTTCGCCTCCCGCCTAATACCATCGAATCCCCCCATGACATAGAAACACGGCTTCCGCCAGATTGACTCATCTATAAATTTATGGACAACCTAGATGCCGAGAGCAAGACGTCCGGCAGCGAGCGGAAAAACTTTGCTGGCGAGTTTACCCGCTTCGGCTGGTCGAAACTGATCATCGCTCCGGCGTCGTTGTAGCCCGCCATCTCATGGCACTTCCTGCACAGTCTTCAGTGTAGTGACTATGTGTATCACCAAGTAAATGGTCGCTGGGAGGCAACAGAGGATCGCACTGGGAGTAGCCGACTTTTGCACGGAGACTACGACCGATATAATAATAGAAATTCTTTGCTCTCCACTTGGGCCTGAACTATCTGCACCCAAACTGGGACAATGTCACTGAGGCAACTAAAGACCGGTCGTCTGTTTCAGCCACGATTTATGAATAGAGATGGGTCAGTCTGATGCCTGCCTTTGTCACTGATGGTCCAAATATTCCTGAACATCTGTTACAGGCGCACGAAGAAGGACGTGTCGTGTTCTTCTGTGGCGCTGGCATTTCTATTCCAGCAGGTTTGCCACCTTTTCGAGGACTGGTTGACAGGATCTATGAACGGTTGGGCATAGAAAAAAATCCTGCAGAGAAAGAGGCTTATGAGAAGAAGCTATATGACGCGACGATTCATCAACTCGAACGACGTACCCGGGCCACCGTCTAAAGATCAGGAAGCAATTGTGGACTATTCTCAATCCTACGTTGGACGGAGAAGATGTAACGACAACGCACCAGGCACTCCTGCAACTCGCAAAAGATCGAAAAGGAATATTCCGTATCGTCACGACCAATTTCGACCGAATTTTTCAGCACGTTATAGTCCACGAACAGCTTGATATTGCTAGCTTTGAGGCCCCGTATCTTCCCATTCCCAAATTAAGTCGTTGGAATGGGGTCGTGTACCTACATGGATTGTTGCCGGCTGAAGGGAACGAAAGTGCTTTGGACCGTCTAGTGCTCAGTAGTGGTGACTTCGGTCTGGCATACTTGACTGAACGTTGGGCGGCTCGGTTTGTCAGCGCACTACTCCAAAACTATATCGTCTGTTTTGTCGGTTACGGCGTGAATGATCCTGTCCTTCGTTATATGATGGATGCAATTGCTGTTGACGAGTTGCTAGGAGAGAAGAAGTCACAAGCCTATGCTTTCGCAAACTTTACAGCTGGCGAAGAAGAGAAAACGTCAACGGAATGGAAGGCAAAAGGGATTAGGCCGTTAACGTACGAGGTTCCTGCGAATACAAACAACCATTCCGCGCTTCATCGTACCCTCAAAGAATGGGCTAATACCTATCGTGACGGCGTGCAAGGCAAAAAGATGATTATTGCCCAACACGCAAGTACGCCACCATTGACTCCGTCGCGCTCCGACTTTGCCGTGGGGCGGGTGCTATGGTCCCTGACAGATGACTTGGCAGCAAAGCACTTTGCGGATATGAATCCGGTCCCTCCGTTAGGATGGTTGGGGCCGTTTGCGGAATATCAGTTTGAACATCGTGACTTGTCTCGCTTCGGTGTTGTTGCAAACAGCACCGAGGATAAGAAGCTTCGTTTCAGCGTATTAATCCGCCCCGCACCCTATAAGCTTTCACGCTGGATGGGCATTGTCGATACAGGTGCGCGTGGAAGCGATTGGGACAGCGTAATGGGTCACCTGGCTCATTGGCTCACACGGCATCTTGACGACCCCAACCTGATTATTTGGCTCGTTGAACGTGGTGACCAGTTGCATGAACAATTTGCACAGCTCATTCGTAGCCGAATCAAAGAACTTGATGCCAAGCGCCAGGAAGACCTTGACCGTATTCGGGAAAATGCACCCAAGGCCATTCCGGGCCAATTGATGCGCACCTTATGGCGACTTCTCTTGGCTGGGAGGATACGATCGCCTATGCATCGTTCCAGAATCTATGAAACACATTGGTTTGACCGCATAGCGCGGGATGGCATAACGCCGTCTTTGCGTATGGAATTGCGAGAAAGCTTGGCCCCGTGCTTGACCCTACGAGAGCCCTTTCGTTGGGAAGAAAATATGCCTGACTCATCCGAGCCCACGCGCATCAGAGATCTTGTCGACTGGGAGCTTGTCCTCTCCAGCAATCATGTCCATGAAGCGTTGCTGGCTAGGGCAGCGAGGCAGGAGGGGTGGCAGGAAAAACTACCCGATCTGTTACTAGATTTCACCATACTCCTCCGCGATGCACTTGATTTGGTATGGGAACTCGGAGAAGCGGATGCAAAAAGTGATCGATCCTATATGCATCAGCCATCGATCAGAGACCACGACCAAAATAGAAATTTCCGTGATTGGACCGCTCTGATCAAATTGACGCGTGATGCATGGGTGGCAACTGCGCGAACTGATCATGCTCAAGCTCGACATACAGCCGGAGGCTGGTGGCAAATCGGTTATCCCGTTTTCAAGCGGTTGGCTTTGTTTGCGGCTGCACAACCCGATGTGATTTCACGGGAGCAGGCACTGGATTGGTTGTTGGCGGAAGACGGTTGGTGGCTGTGGTCACCGGAAACCCAACGTGAGTCTCTTCGTCTCTTGGTGCATTTAGCGCCGAAATTGGATGCAGCTGAGATGGCCAGACTAGAACATGCCATTTTGGAAGGGCCGCCACGCGAAATGTTCCTGAACGACTTGGAACACGTTAGATGGATACAGATAGTCGACCGGGATATATGGTTGCGACTAGCGATAATGCAAGAAACAGGAACAGTGCTAAGCCAAGCTTCGAAAACTAAGTTGGAAGCCCTGACACAGCAATACCCGCGCTGGAGGTTGGCCGAAAACGAAAGGGGCGAATTTTCGGTCTGGCTAGAATCAGGCGTTGCAACAGATCTGCGCGAATTTTCCCCCACGCCACAGGAGCACTGCGAACTGGTTGAATGGCTCAGGGCGCACCCCGATCCTGCTAACTTCTGGAAGAGAGACGACTGGCTGGAGCGCTGCCGAAATGATTTTCCGTCCGCTGCTGAGGCTTTGCGCGCGTTGGCTAGACAAAACGAATGGCCGGAGGGCCGTTGGCAAGAAGCGCTTCGGGCTTGGTCAGAGGGTGAACTCATCAATCGGTCATGGCCTTACATGACACCCGTTCTGAAGGATGCGCCTGATCCCTTCATTCATTCGCTAGCCAATGCTCTCGCTTGGTGGCTTCAGGCTATCGCCAAGACTTTCGAAGGCCAAGAGGTATTTTTCTTCAACCTTTGTCGTCGCATTCTTGAGATGGATCATCCGGACCAAGAAATACCCGACGATTTCCTCATGGATGACCTTCTCAGGGGAGCCATGAATCATACTGTTGGACTGGTGACGGAAGCGTTGCTGCGAAAGTGGTATCGGAGTTCTCCCAGAGATGGCCAAAGCTTGCCGGAAACGCTCAAATCGATCTTTACAGAACTATGCAATACGGACATAGAAAAATTTCGTCATGGACGTGTTTTGCTAGCAGCACACGTTGTGTCGCTGTATCGCGTTGATCGTATTTGGGCGACGGATTATCTTGTGCCGCTCTTTGACTGGCAACGTTCAGAAATTGAGGCTCGTTCCGCCTGGGCAGGCTTTCTCTGGTCGCCGAGCATATACCGGCCGCTTCTATCGGTTATGAAAGAATCTATGTTGAAGACGGCGACGCATTATGAAAATCTTGGCCGCGAGCACGCCGAGCAGTATGCAGCTTTTCTGACTTTTATAGCACTGGGTCCAGCCGACACGTTCACGACCGAAGAGTTGGCAGAAACGACGAAAAGCTTGCCACCGTCAGGGCTGGCGGGGGTAGCCGCGGCGCTGACTCGTGCGCTCGAAGGGGCTGGGGATCAGCGGAGTGAATATTGGCAAAATCGCGTGCGTCCATTTTTTCTTGGCATCTGGCCTCAGGACAGCGATTTAGTAACCCCCACGATAGCCGAGGAACTCGGACGACTTTGCTTGGCAGCCGGAGAAGCCTTTCCCGAAGCCTTGGATACATTACGCCATTGGCTAATACCAGTGGAATATCCTGATTTTCTGATAGGCCGCCTGTGCGAAGCAGGATTCTGCAAAAGTTTCCCGACAGATGCTTTGACATTTCTTGGTGCAATTGTGGGCAATGGGGCGCAGTGGCTGCCAGAGGAACTCAGCCAGTGTTTGCAAGACATAAAACAAAGAGATCATACCTTGGTGAACGATCAGTGTTTCGGCCGCTTGGAGGAACTGATCACAAGGCGGGGTCTAGAGTGACTTGACGGCAAGGATGACTGAAGGTGAGGCCCGATAACTCCAGCGAATATACCTTCATCAGATAGACTACCGCCGCTTGTCAGAAACAGCGGTTCAGTGGGAAATCTGCCTGCGGCTAAGACAATGACAATTTTGGCTGGAAAGTCTGTGCTGGCCTTCCCTCGGCGAGTGAGGACTTGAAGAAAAAGGAAGGATCAATGGCAATCTATCGTGAAGCGATCAGTACAGAAATTGAAAGGACGGATAAGGAACTCCGAACGCTAGGCACTGACGTGGAGAGAGTTTGCGGAAGACAGCGCGTTGCACAAAAGAGAATTCGGCGGAAAAATCTTGACGGAGAGTCTGAAGACGTAGTGACGGCATGGGTTTACCGTTTAATGTAAATGCCTTCAGAGAACTGTACTATCTTTGTAATGTCGATCAGCACAGGCATTTAAATTTAGTTTCGACGGTTCTTAGTGGATTGAAGCCGGAGGCGCATGATGGAGAAGCCTTAGATGCTTTTGAAAAGCAGAGGCCAATTGGCAGAGAGGTCTTTCAAGCAGGAATTATATTTTCTGCTGAACAGAGTTTGCCCATTGTCGGTTTTGGCCTTCTAGACACGCTTGCAGTTTCAGTGCATCAGACCGAATTCCATCAATGCTGGACTAACTACTTCGTCAAGCATTCGCTGAGCGACCTTGGCTCGTTCTTCCTGTGCCGATCTCGAAAGCTCTTTCAATGCTATAGCAATCCGTATCAACAGTGGGAAGGATTCTTGGCGAACGGACTCGTCAATCCATTCTTCCGCATTTTCGACTGCCATATGAAGAAAATAAAAAATTGATAAGGTAATCGGCTCTAGGATTCCCGCCTCGTGACAAATTACTGACCCGTGGTTTGGCAATTCATGCGTTGGCAACTCACACCGAAGTTCTTCGGTGTTTGGCCGACGCAGCACAATTGGACATGCTCCTACTTTCAATAAAATCTTCGAACTGACGAGTATCAGCATCCCCTTTTCATCTTCCATTGCTAAACACAGCCCCGCTAGATGAGATAAAATGAGCCAACTGTCTAGATTTGAGTATGTAAATTGGTCTTCATCGTTCGATTTTAGAGTCAACATATGACGGTGACCGTGAGTTTCGACTTCAATTACTCCCTCGTTCTGAAAAGTGAAATTTATAGCACTTTTATCAGGACCGAGCATGGCCACCTTGGTTCCAGGCTTCATAGAATGTTGCTGTGGTGAAGAACGAAGCAAGTGCATGATTAAGCTGAAGGGTAGGTTTTCATTCTGCGTCACAGCATCAAACAAAGCTTGCGCTGCTATTACGTCACCTAACGGAATGTTACTCGCGGTTTTTGATAACCACTGCGAGGCTTTAGCAGTGTCGCCTTGGCATCGCGTTAGTAGTTCGACAGCAAGAACATCCGCTGCTTCACTTGCCACCAGTTCGGGAACACGAACTACAAGGATATAGGTTCTCGATTCATGCCAACGAGGCCGCAAATATCCAAGCTGGATCAGTTTGTCTATTTCAGCACCTTTGAGCCTTCGTTCAAGAGTACTACGGCGAAGCACGAAAGCGACTACTGACTGCAAAATTAGCGATGACGGCCGACTCCAGTTTTGGACGTCCTCGATAACAGCCTCCGCCACGGCACGAAGTTGCCTCCTGAGTTCGTCATCGCCCAGATGTTTCCGTGCGTGGGCTATCAGTCTCATGCCGAGAAATGGAGGTATCAGGGCAGCAAGCTTTGTATCAGCATGTTGCGAACCCGTTGTAATCTCAGACATGATTGCGCGCAAGATCCAAGGAAGTCTTAATTCCGGTGAACACTCCCCACCGTTCATGATTTCTACACGGTGATTCCGTAGAACACTTAAAGCATTGCCAAACTCTTCATCTTCAAGCGGAGGAACAGTTACGCGACTCGCGCGACGACCTATAGCTGACAAATTTCGTCCTGTCGAATTGTGTACAAGACGGTCGGCGACAGAATCGTCGAGCGCGACCACCATCTGGAGCGAAGATCCAAATGCTGGTGACGACAAATCATTAATGTCATAGATAAGTTTGTCTCGACCTAAACTTATACCATCGACGGCAAGAACAAGCGTGGGGCCATCGGCATTTGATAAGTGCAACAGCCATGAACGCACATCATTTTTGTCAACTGCCCAAGTCAACGCTTGGGACAAGGTGTGCGCTAACTGTTTGAGCAATCCTTTTCCTGTATCCGCCTGAACTATAAGCGTTACTAGTTCATTTGCATCCCGAGTCTCCATGAACAACTCACGTAGGACGTTGCTCTTCCCAACAAGGGGCGGTCCTTCAACCAAAAGCAACCGCTCACCTTCGCGTAATTTCTGCAATACAGTCTGCGTGGCCTTCCTCGGAATGAGGAAACCTGATACAAATGGCAATAGAGATTCTGGCCAATCACCAGACAATTCCTCGATATTTTGTTCAGAGGTTTGCTTAATTGCTTGAGTCCAGATTTGCGAATTCGATCCCATTAACGTTGAGATCGCAAACTTAAGGTCTTTTTTTGCTGCAACTGCTGCTGACATAACCAGATCGGCAAAGGTCTGTTCGGAAGGGTTATCTGGGAGCCATTCCTTTCCAGTATGCGTTTCCAGTAACCTACAATCAGTGCCGTTAGTGACAACAACAAGGGGTGCATTAGGATGAAGGATACGTGCATAAGATAATCCCTGCTCTTCGTCATCACTATTAATGGGGACTCCAGGCCGTTTCAGTTCGAGAATGGCAAGATGTTGCTCATTCCTCTTGAGCAAAATATCAGCACGAGCATATGCGTTATCCCATCCACTGCCATTGTCGATTGGTATCTCCTTCTTGCCGAACTTAATAGAAAATGTTGTCTGATGCTGTATTGAGCCATCAGGCAACCAAGGAAACGCTAGCTGGAGCGCTCTGTGAATTTCTGCCTCAAAATCGCTCTCAGTTGACGGTCTTTTTTTCACCATGTTATGTGCGCCTCACCTTTCCCTGATTCAGGGCCATACCAAAGTAAGGGAGTGGCTGGATTGAGGGAACCCCGATTCTTAGTCCACATGGGCAGCAATGCTCTAACCCCTGTTGATGTGGCTGTGCCTTGCACTACTATGGCGTTAGGTTCTTAAGCAACTGGTGAGGTCGTTCCTCATTGTACGCCTGTTGCCAAGCCTGCAGCTTCGCTCGTGCATCAGTCAAATCCTGGAACCCGTGCACGTTCACTCACTCCTCCCGCAAGCTCCCGTTGAACGACTCAATGTAGGCATTATCGGTCGGCTTGCCCGGCCACGAGAAGGCCCGCGTGACCGTGTTGGCATAGGCCTGGGTGGCGTGAAGCAGGCGTGTCTAAACTGGGAAGGAAGAGGTGCAGGTCCGTGTCCATCACCCGTGCAGCGGGATCACGTCGGCACGTGGGTCATCCGTGACGTAGTCGGACCACTGTTGCATCACCGACCGCCGGCGCTCGAACAGATCGGAGCGTTGATAGGACGCCTCTACGCCCTTGACGACATGGGCGAGACAGGCTTCGGCCACTTCTCGTGAGATGTTGGAGTCCGCACACCACGACCGGAAACATGCCCGGGCAATGGCATGGGGCACGCCATTGATCCCGTTCTCTCGGACGACTTTGGAAATGGTCGCATCGGAGAGCGGCATGCCGCGGGCCGAGGGAAAGAGGAGGGGACTGCCGCCACTGGACTTCTTGGCATCGTGCAGGAGCGCCAGGGCCCGGGCGGACAAGGGCACCCGATGCTCTTTGCCGGTTTTGGTTCGGGTGGCCGGAATGATCCAGGTTCGTTTGCGGAGGTCGATTTCCTCCCAGGTCGCCAGCCGCACCTCGCCGGAACGGGTCGCGGTGAGGACTTGAAACTCAAAGCACCATCGGGTGGAGCGGTGGGCGCCCGAGGCCTGCACCGTGGTGAGGGCCTGAGCGACCTCCTGATGGGGAATGCTTTTGAACCGCTTTTTGAGGGGGGCCGTGTTGGGGAGGGCAGCTCTGAGGCCCTCCGTCGGGTCGTCGGACCGGAGTCCCTGCGCCTTGGCCCACTTCATCACCCGGCCCACCCGGTGCTTGACCCGCTTCGCGGTTTCCGGTTTGGTCGTCCAAATGGGATCGAGCATCGTCATCACGTCCGCCGGTGTGATCTCGGCGACCGGCTTCTGTCCGATAAACGGGAACGCATAGGTACGCAAGGTGGCCCGCCAGAGCTGCGCAGACTTTCCGCCATTCTTCCACGTGGGCTCGTGTAAGGCGATCACGGTGTCCGCCGCTTC
>MPMZ01000051.1 GCA_002238765.1 Nitrospira sp. bin75 | reverse complement strand
TTCACGTTCGACTCTTCCTGCTTGTGGTGTGTGTGGTCGTGATTCCCACGACGGCGCTGGCGGCCGTTACCGGGACCGACTTCAAAGACCTCTACGACTTCTTTTATGAGGCCGCGACCGGCTATCTCGGTCGCGCCATCGCCATCATCGGGGGACTCATGGGCCTCGGCATCGGGGCCGCCACCGGCAAACCCATCCCCGCCCTGATGGGGGTCGTCCTCGCCATCTTCGGCACCGTCGGCCCCACGCTCATCAATAACCTCTTCAATACCGCGACCGTCTAGCACCCATGGAGCCACACCACCTGCACGATTATTGGGTGTCGCGGACGCTGGACGCCCCGCAACTGATGTTCATGTGGGAGGCCGACCGGGCCTATTTTGCGATCGTCTGGGTCTTGGGCGGCGCGCTCATGGACAACATGATCCGGGGGATCGTCGCCGCGGCCGTCTTTGGCCGCTTCTATGCGTACCTGAAAGAGGAGGGCGGGAGAGGCCTCTTGCCCCGCATCCTGTACTGGTACACCCCCTCCTCGTATTGGCTGTCCCCCTATTTGCCCTCGTATGCGCGGGAGTATCTCGGACGGTGAACAAGGAGAAATATCTGTCGAGCCTGGTCAGCGCCAATTACAAGACCGCCGTCTGGATGATCGCGGCCGGGGTCTTGTTGGTGTCGAATCTCATCCTGGTGGTATTCATGTTCACCATCGATCTCTCGCAAAAGACCATCGTGGTGCCGCCGGATATCGAGAGGCCGTTCTCGATTCACGGCGAGACCGTGAGCCCCACCTACATCGAGCAGATGGCGAAATACTTCAGCCAACTCCTCCTGACCTATCATATCGACAACGTCACGGCTCAATACGACTCCGTGTTGCACCACGTCGATCCCACGGTCTACGCCGACTTGAAGGCCCAGCTTCACGCCCGGGCCGAGCGCATTCAACGCAATCTCATCGGCTCGGTCTTTTACCCCATGGGCATCCACATCGCCAACATGAATGCCACGATCACCGGGGAACTCGTCGGCCTGATCGGCAAGGAAATCATCTCCAGGAAACAGAAGTATTACGAGCTGCAATTCACGTACCGGAACGGCACGTTCTACCTCGTCACGTTCCATGAATTGGAGAAAGGCCCGGACAATGAATTCCGCCCGATCGAGCCGGCCGACGACGACGAAAGGAACTTCTCGTGACGCGTCGCGCCCTCTGCTGGCTGCTGAGCCTGTTGCTCTTCCCCGGCGGAGCCGGCGCGGTCCAGAGCTTCACCGTCCGCGACGGGCAAACCGTCACCGCCGTCATGTCCTCCCGGGAACTGACGCGCGTCTCCGTCGCGGGGGCTGAACGATTGGAACGAGTCTGGGCCCCCGCGGGCCATTTGCAGGTCCAACCGGACGCGGCCCAGGGCGACATTTTCATCGTGCCGGCCCCCGGGGCGCCGGCCTCCCTGAGTTTTTTCGTCCGCGATTCCACCGGCGGGACGTACACGATCATCGCGCAACAACGCGACGTGCCGTCCGAAACGATCCTGCTCACCCCCCAACGGCGCGCGCCACGTCCCGCCACGACGCGCCAACGCCCGGGTACCTCTCTCGATGACATTAAACGCCTCATGCTCGCCATGGCGCTGAACCGGGAGACCACGGGCTTCACGATGGAACGGCACGAGACCCCGGTCCCGCTGTGGAAAGAAACCGAGATCCTCCTCACGAACACGTACACCGGCTTTCACTTCACCGGACGGGTCTTTCAGATCCGGAACGTGTCGGCGCACCCGCTCACCCTGCACGAACAGGAATTCATTCGCTTGGTCCCGAACGTCCGCGCCGTGGCGCTCCGCGGGTTCACTCTGCCGAGCGGCGACACCACGGTTCTTTACGTCGTCAGCGACACTGAGGCACACCCATGAAACTCCAGCACGCCACTCTCACCAAACGGAAACAGCTCATCTTGGCCGTCGGCACGGCCGCGACGCTCATCGGGTTGCTCGTCTTCGGCCTGTGGGTGAGTGATCCCAATAAAGACCAACCGTCCGTCCTGGAACGACAACGCGAGAAAGCGAGGGAAGTGACGAAAGACTTTCGGACGAAGAACGTCGTCTCCGACAAGGAAAACTGGATGGCCAAGTCCGAGGAACAACTCGCCGAACAGAGTCAACAAATCCGTGACATCTCGAGCGCGATGCGCACCATTCGGAAGCGCCTGACGGCGCTCGGCATCGACGTCGCCACGCGCGCCCCCTCCTCCTCCGGGGAGCCCGACGCTCGTCCTCCCGAGCCGGTCGCGGACACTCCGAGCCCACTCGACCTGTTCACGCCCCCGGCTCCCGGCCCGGTCACCCCTCCGATTCCGGCGCCGCCGCTGCCCGCACCGTCCCGGGACCGACCAGGCAGCCCGGTCTCGCCACCCTCCCCGCACGGGCAGGCCGGCGCCATCCAGGTCGTCGACGTCCAACCCGACACCGGACCCGGCGAGAAGGAGAAGCCGAAGAACGTCACGGACTACCTCCCGGCGGGCAGCTTCGCCGCCGTCCGTCTGCTCTCCGGCGTGGACGCGCCCACCGGGGGCGAGGGGGTGTCCAACCCCATCCCCGTGCTCCTCCGCGTGATGAACGATGGCACCCTCCCGAATTTCTTCCGTTCCAACGTCTCCAGTTGCCACATCGTCGCGGCCGCGCACGGCAGCATTTCCAGTGAACGCGCCCATATCCTCCTGACGAAACTCTCCTGTGTCCTGCTCAACGGCGACATTATCGAAACGGACCTCAACGGCTACGTGGCCGGGGAGGACGGGAAAGCCGGGCTCAGGGGACGCCTGGTCTCGAAACAGGGCACGCTCATCGCGCGGTCGCTCTTGTCCGGCCTCGCCTCGGGCTTCGGCAGGACGCTCCAACAGCAGTCCCAACAAGTCGCGACGAGCCCCCTCGGCGCCGTGGCCACCGTCAACCCGAACCAGGTCTTGCAATCGGGCGCAGGCGCGGGGGTGTCGAATGCGTTGGAGAAAGTCGCCGATTACTACCTGCAGCGGGCGAATGAACTGTACCCGATCATCGAGGTCGCTGCGAACCGCGCCGGCGAGGCCATTCTGATCGACGGCACCCCGTTGACCCAGCCGATCCTGCACAACACGCGTGAGGAGGAGGAGCGGCCATGACGCGCGCGGGGCTCCTCGTCATCGCGCTCTCGGCCTTCACGGCCTGCAGCCCGACCTACACGTGCGGCGACGTGCCGGACGCGGTGTGCCAGTCCGTCTCCGACACCTTCGAGCAGACGCAAGACCGTGCTGCTTCAACGTCGCGCGCGGCGGCCCGGACCGGCTCAGGCCCGGGTGCCGCTCCCGGAACGGAGCCGCTGGTGCATGACGCCGGATTCGACGGTCCCTTCCTGACGAAACCCCTCCTGCTCAGGATTCTGTTCACGCCTTGGCAGGACAAGGCACACGACCTTCACGCCGGCGGGTACGTGTATATCCGCTTGGAGGAATCCCAATGGGTGCTCCCCAGGTAAGCCTGATCGAGCACATGCAATCCTTGAAGCAGCGCCTCACGGACGGCCTCAAGTCCGCGCTGTTGAGCGACGTGCCGCCCGGCCTGGCGTGGCAGAACGGGACGGCGCTGCCCACGGTCGCCGAGTTTGCCGCGCTGTCCGAACGCTACTCCCTCGCCTCCATGCTCCCCTACGAGGCCTACGATCCCGACCACGAACTCTATTACAACCACGACACGGTCGGCTTCATGCTGTACACGAACCCCGCCACCGGCCTCGGGGTCAATGAACTCAAGATCCTGAACCAGTTCTTTGTCCAGGCGCACCGTGCCGACGCGCTCATTCAGATTTCCCTGATCGCCGACAACAACATCGACCCGCTCTTGCGGCCCTGGGCCTCGCTCAAGAACCACAGCGCCGATACCCCGAATCATGAAATCTTCACCCTGCTGGCCAAGAACCGGCTCGACTACCTGCTCAAAGGGAAGTGGGAGTCCCTCTTCGACGACCAGGCCTTTCTGGTCCGCAATTTCCATCTCATCATTTCCTACACGATCAACGGCACCTGCACCCTGTCGGAGGACGATCTCGGCTACCTGTTGAAGACGCGCGAAGCGATCCAGGGCACCTTACGGTCCGCGCGCATGGAGTCCGTGACGCTGCGCCCGGACCCCTTCCTGAACATCATGAGCAGCATCCTGAATCCGACCCATGCGCCGCGTCCCACGCTCACGTACGATCCCGAGAATCTGCTCAACGCGCAGATCGTCGACGGCGACACCGCCGCCCTGTTCGAGGCCGGTGCCGCCAGCTTCGTGCACCAGGACGCCGCCTACACCATGTTGCCGTTTCACGTGAAACAGTTTCCCCAATACTGGGCCGGATTCGACAACTCCAAACTGCTCGGCGACCCCAACAACAACATTCTCCGGCTCCCCTGTCCCTTCATCATCACGCTCACCGTGAACATTCCCGATCAAATCTACATCAAGGGACTCATCAAACGGAAAACGCTCCGGGCCACGCAAATGGTCGACTCCCCCGTCTCCAAATACGTCTCCCAATGGAAAGACCGCAAACGCGACTGGGATTACGTCAGCGGCAAAGTGGAGGACGGCAACAAACTGCTCGAGGCCTACTACCAGATCATCCTCTTCACCCCGCAGGGCCGCGAGCAGGATTGCGAGCAGGCCCTCAAGGGCCTCTACAATTCCTTCGGCTGGATTCTGACCCGCAGCCGGTACATTCCCGTCCATGCCCTGCTCGGGGCGCTGCCCATGGGCGTCAACCGGGAAGCCAAGCGCGCCCTCAAGACGTTCGGCCACTTCAACACGAGACTCTCCTGGACGTGCACGAACATCGCGCCCTGGATCGCCGAATGGAAGGGGACGGAAACGCCGATGATGCTCTTCACCGGCCGCCGCGGCCAGTTGGTCTATTTCGATCCTTTCGACAACACCCAGGGCAACTACAACATCGCCTGTTGCGCCATCTCCGGGTCCGGCAAGTCCTTTCTCACGCAGGAATGGGTCTGTAATTGTCTCGGCTCCGGGGGTCGCGTGTTCATCATCGACGCGGGCCACAGTTACCGGAACCTCTGTCACCTGCTGCACGGCACGTACATCGACTTCGGCGATGATGAGCTGGACATTCGCCTCAATCCGTTTTCCTTCATCAACGAACGCGATCCCAAGCACTTTGCCGAACAGTTCCCGCTCATCAAAATGCTCATCGCGCAAATGGCGTCGCCGGACGCACCCCTCACGCCCGCGCAAAAGGGGCTGCTCGAAAAAGCCATCCTGCTCACCTGGGAGCACTACCACTGCGCCTCGACGATCACGCGCGTCGTCGAAGCGCTCGAAGGCACGCATGACGACGATCCCGATTTGAAGCGCCAGGCCAAGGAGGTCGCCGTCATGCTGCAGTCCTTCACGAAGACCGGGATGTACGGCACCTATTTCGAGGGGCCGGCGACCGTGAACCTCGACAACATGTTCGTGGTGCTCGAACTCGATGCGCTCAACGCCAAGCCGGACCTCCAGTCCGTGGTCCTCCTGATCCTGATGCTGCGCATCACCCAGGTCATGTACCTCTCCAAGAACAAATCGCAACGCAAACTGTGCATCATCGACGAAGCCTGGCGGCTCCTGTCCAAGGGACAGGCCGGCGACTTCATCCAGGAAGGCTTTCGCGTGGCCCGGAAGCACGGCGGCTCCTTTATGACCATCACGCAACGGCTGTCCGATTACTTCGTGTCGGAAACCGCCAAGGCCGCGTACATGAATTCGGATTACACCCTGTTCTTCCGGCAGAAAGCCGAAGAACTCGCCGGCGCCGCAGACAAGGGGTTGCTCGACAAGAACAACGGCAGCATCGACCTCCTGCGTTCCCTCGAAACCTTGCAGGGGAAATATTCCGAACTGGTCATCGCCTCGCCCAAGGGCTTCGTCCCGGTCCGCTTCGTCGTCGATCCCGTCACGGAAAAGCTCTTCTCCACGAAGGCCGACGAAGTCGAATTCATCCAAAAAGCCCTCGCGTCCGGCGTCCCGCTGATCGACGCCGTGCAGCAACTCAGCCGACAACACAAGAGGTGACATGAATTCCACCATCTACAAGACCATGAGCGTGTCGTTTCTCGGCGGGGTTCTCGGCACGCTCTGTATCCTGGCCGCGTGTGTCTCCGTCTACGGCCTGCCCGTCACGCAACGGATCGGCGTCGTCAATATTCAGGACATCCTCGAGCGGCACGTCACAGCCTATGCCGCTCGGGACCTCACCAAGCAGGAGCAACGGGACGCGGCGTCGCAGTTCTCCAAGGCGCTCGAATCCGAGATCGCGAAGCTGGCGAAGGATGAACACATCCGGCTGTTCGTCGCGCCGGCCGTGCTCTCCCGGGTCCCAGATTACACCGGCTACATTGAACAACGCTTGAAGGTGGACGATGCTCTCTAACTTCACCCCGGCACATACCGCGCGCGTTCTCCGATGGATCTTCGCGGGCCTCTTCGTCATCGCCGCGATGTGGGCGCTCTCGTTCTTCTTCATCATCGGTTTCAATATGACCGACAGTTTGCCGGGATACGCCTACATGGTCATCACCTATCACCGGCCTGCCAAGCACGAGCTGGTGGCGTTCCGACCGCCGCCGAATGACTTTTATCGACACGGCTGGTTCATCAAATACGTCAAGGGCGTCCCGGGCGACGTCGTCCGTTGGGACGGCCGGCGGTTCGCCATCAACGGACAATCTTTAGGTTCCGCCAAACTCCGTTCCGAACACGGCATCGCGCTCGATCGCGGCGCCGGGGGTCGCATCCCGCAGAACAATTATTTCGTATGGAGTGAACATGTGGACAGCTTTGACAGCCGCTATGGGCAAATTGACCTGGTCCCTCGCGATCGCATCATCGGCCGTGCTTATCGGCTCTTTTAGCCACGCGCACGACTTGGGCGTGATCGGCCCGTCCTATGCGATTCTCGAGCGCGACTTGCTCGACGTGATCCATGAGCGTCTCGCGCAGCATATGCACAGCGGACTCCTCGACGAGCACCGCCGGCAACTGGCCGAGCGCTCCCGGCGCTACCTTGCGAGGCCGGCCGGCGTCCGGCTTCCCCGCACGCAGACGTCCCGCACCCGCACCGTCAGCCTCGAATTCGTCACCACCGAGGCCATCACCGACGGAGGAGGAACGATTCTCTACCCGGTCGGCACCCGCGTGAACCCCCTGGTCTTCCAGCCGCTGACCAAGACGCTGTGCTTCGCCGATGGAGACGATCCCGACCAAGTGGCTTGGCTTCAGGACTCCTGCCGGGACCCGGGCACCCACACACGTATCCTGGTCCGGGGCGACTATCCGGCCATTGCCGCGCAACTCGGCGGGCGCCTCTACTTCGATCAACGCGGCTACCTTGTTCATCGTTTTGACATTCAGGCGGTCCCGGCCATCGTCCGGCAGAAGGAAGAATCCCTCTATGTCGAAGAATTGCCGCTTCGTTAGCGCCGTCGCGCTCCTCCTCATCGCGCTGACCGTCGCTGGCCCCGTTGACGCGGCGCCCTGCGGCGGCACGTTCCCCAATCCCATGACGGATATCTGCTGGCTGTGTCTGTTCCCCATGCACATCGGACCTGTGGAAATTGCCTTCGGACAGCAAGGCAACGGCGATGCCGCGCCCCCGCTCCTCTGCACCTGTCCCGCGCCGCCGCCGTTGTTCATCCGGATCGGCATCGGCTTCTCCTTCTGGGAGCCGGCCCGGGTCGCGGAGGTCGTGCGCACGCCCTTCTGTTCGCCCACCCTGGGCGGCACCATTCTCGCGGACATCAACGTGCCCCACGGCACCCATCACGAAGGAGACGGGGGCCAGCAAGGCGGGGCCTTCTATCAGGTCCACTGGTTCCAATACCCCGCGCTCTCCTGGCTCGGCATGGCCCTGACGTCGGCCATGTGCTTCGTCTCGGAGCCCTTCGATCTCGTGTATCTCTCCGAACTCGATCCTCTGTGGGACGACGACCAATTGACGTTCATTCTGAATCCCGAGGCGATCCTGTTCAGCAACCGCGTGGCTCAGGCCGCGTGCATCGCCGACACCATCGCTGCCCGCCTCCATGCGTTCGGCCTCGACAACCTGTTCTGGTGCTCCGGCGCGCAAGGGTCCGTGTACCCGCTCTCCGGCAATCATGCCAATCACGTCAGCGGGATCGATTCCAGTCTCGCCATCGTGCACAAACACGTGTTCAAAATGCACCGGCAACTCCTCGCCCAGGACACCTCGACGCGCGGCGCCATGTGCGGCCCCCGGCCCCAGCCCATCCTCCGGAAGCGCCAGTACAAACAACAAATGCTGTTTCCGACCCCGCAAACCGCCCGAGGCTACGGCTTCGGCGCGCCCTCGATCCTCTGGGGCGCCGGCCGCGAGTATCCCTACAAGGGCGAGGACTTCTCGTACCTGATCTGGAGGAAACGCACATGCTGCGCCTTCTGAGCACGCTCGTGCTGCTCATCATTCCGACGCCGCAGGTCTTCGCACAAGCCGCCTACCACGAACCCGACCCGGCCAGTTTGCAACGGGAGCGACAACACGCCGACCGCGCCCTAGAGGAAGCGCGGCGTCTCTCGGAAGACGCGACGCTCTCCGACCGCTTACGGGCGGAGCGTGACGCGCTGGGTTCGATCACACGCCAGGGGCGCGGTCCCGACTTCTCCCTCCCTCCGGCCTTGACCGAGGCCTTGCCGTTTCTAGACCGGGCTGTCGGACGCGCCGTGGCGCCCGAACGGGCGCCGCGGCCCTCTTCCCTCGATGACCGGATCAGGCCCTTGATCCTCATCAGTTTCGGCATGCCGGACAGCCAGATTCGCGGCCTGCTGCACGAAGCCCGCCGCATGAACGCGGCCGTCGTCATGCGCGGGCTGCTTCATGATGACTGGAACCGGACCATCGGGAAACTCCACGGCCTTGCGGACGAGGGCTTCGCCGGCGTCAGCATCGACCCCACGGCCTTTACCCGCTTCAACGTCTCACGCGTGCCGACGTTCATCCTTCCCCTCGAGCGTCTCGACCCCTGCACACCGGACGGCTGCCGTCCCGTTCGACACGTCCGCGCGACCGGCTCTGCCTCGCTCTCCTACTTCCTTGATTTCGTCGCGCGCGTCGGCACGCCCGAAGAACGCCATAAGGCGCGGAACTGGCTGGCTGCGCACAAAGGAGGGAACCCATGACCATCACCGCCTCGCTCTGCCTGTTCTTTGTCCTGGCCGCCGGCACGGGAATCGCCAACGACATGGATGACGCCGTCCGGGACGGCAAGGACTTTGCCGGACAGCGCAATGTCGCCATCCGCGACATCCCCGCGAATCTCGATCCCCACACCATGCCCAATTACGCGGGTACGAATGTTCCTGAAAAGCACTACTACTCGGCCGGGTCGACTCTTCAAGGCCGAGCCCAAACCCACGCCGCAACCGATCCCACGGCCCAATACATCACCGGCTCGCGAACCGCGCGCCCGCACATTCCCGTCGATCCCGATACCGATCCGCTGTTCACGCACACACGCACCACCGAAACGAACATGGCGGCGCTCACGCAAACCTACGCCGGGTGCGCTCCCGTCCGGATCTCGCTCGCCTCCGTCTCCGTCTGCGGCAGTCAACTCATCTGTCCGGACGGCCAGTGCACGTCCGACATCGGCCAAACCAACCCCACGTCCCTCGCCGGATTCAAGAAGGCCGCCACTCATCTGGCCGTCCTCGAAGAAATGACCGACACCTTCGATCCTCACCACGTCGCGGTGTTCTCGGGGGAGAACAAGAAGTGCAAAATCAGTAACTTGGGATTCTTCAATTGCTGCCGGAATTCCGGTATCGGACTCTCGATGGGCATGGTCCAATGTCGCCTCTCCGAGCGCGAGCTCGCGCTCGCCCAGCGCGAGAAGCGTACCCATTACGTGGGCAGTTACAGGCGTTGCGGCTTCCTGGGCCTCAACTGCCGTCGATACAAGTCCCACTGCGTGTTTCCGTCCAAACTCGCGCGGATCGTCGTGGTCCAGGGCCGCGCGCAGATCGGCAAATCGTGGGGCGGGGCCGGAAGCCCCGACTGCTCAGGCTTTACTCTCGACGAACTGCCGGCTGTCGACTTCGAGGCAATGGACTTGTCCGAATTTTATGACGACATGATCGCCGCCGCGAATGCCGGCACCACGCCGGCCTTGGCTGACGCCGTGACGGATATCACGGACAAATTGGAACGACGCCACGAGGAGATCGAATGATCTTCATGGTGGTCCCACTCCTCGCTTTGTTGCTCCTGCTCCCCGCGTCCGACGGGCGCGGCCAGCACCAGGACCCGCCAGTCTCTTCCCCGGGGGACCGCTCCTCCTTGCAGTTCCCCCCGTACTACGAAGAGGCCGGCCGCGGGCGGCATTGGTATCAACCCATACCACCGCCACCGGAAGAGGAGACGCCGGACGCACCACCGGACGTCCCGCCTCTTCCGGTGCCGGCGCCGCTCATGCCCCGAGAAATCCTCAAACGACAAGGTGAAGCCTGGCAGGATGCCCTGGCGCGCGCGGTCCTGCATCCCTCTCCGGAGCATTACCTTGAGTACCTCCGCCTGACCTCGGCGATCCAGGAGCAAGCTCAACGCTTCGCCCTCGGCTTTAAGCATATGATCTGGCAAACGCCCGAGTTCGACTATACCCTGACCGCCCCGGTCCGGGCAGAGGCCATCGCTGCGAACAATCAGCGGGCCCTCGTTCAGGAGACCGAAGATCTCGCTGCGCTCGCGGACCGGTACGGCTTGGTCTTCTTTCTCCGAAGCGACTGTCCCTCCTGTCAGCGCTTCGCCCCCATCCTGAAGACCTTCGCCGGAACACACGGCTTCTCCGTGCTCCCTGTGTCACTCGACGGCCCAGGGGTGCCGGAGTTCCCCAATCCCAAACCGAACGCCTTGTTGGCTCAGAAGCTGGAGGTGGACGTCGTCCCGACCGTCTTTCTCGTCGATCCCGTCCGGAATCGATTGCTCCCCGTTTCCTACGGCTTCACCGACGCCTCGACCCTCGCGAAGAAGATCTTGTGGGCCGCACAAAACCTGCAAAACGACAAGAACGATGTTGCCGTGGTTGCGGCACGCGAGGGCAACGCGCGCACAATCCTTGAGGAGCCAACGAAACCCGCGTTCCTGAACCGATGAAACGCTCCCTCCTCATCTCGCTCGCCCTCCTTGTCTGCGCGCCGGGTCCGGCCGGGGCCGGCGTGGGCACGAAGCTGGACGACTGGTTCGGCAACCAGAATTACGTCAATGCCACGCGGCCCGGAGTGTATGAAACGCAGTCGGCCCGCTATGCCACCTTCGGCGGCCTCTCGTACCGGGCGCCGATCACCCAACCGTTCCGGTTGCTCAGCCTCCAAACGCCCCGCTTCTCGGCCGGATGCGGGGGGATCGATCTCTACGCCGGCGGCTTTTCCGTCATGAATGCCGATCAGTTTGTCGACGCCTTGCGGGCCATCGGCCAGAATGCCGCCTCACTCGCCTTCATGCTCGCGATTCAGATCGTCTCCCCGCAATTGTCCGGCGTGATGGAGGACATCCAGTCCTGGGCGAACGAGTATCTCACGCTCGGCAATGATTCGTGCGAAGCGGCGACGAAACTCGTGGGCGGGGCACTCGAACTGTTCGGGAAAAAAGAAGCCAACTGCACGATCAAGCGCATGCAACAGGCCGGCGAAGACTGGAATACCGCCAATCACTACTGCACCACCGGCGGCCGGATCAAATCGACGGAAGCGGCCGCGGGGGGACCCAACCAGATCGAATTCACCAAGGGCAATCTCACCTGGTTCGTGCTGATGCAGAACCCGTTCTTTCGAGCCGACCTCGAGTTCGCCGAACTCATGATGAATATCACCGGGACCATCATCTATCGGGACGCCGGGCCGGACGACTACGACCCCACGGCCGTCAGCCACGTCACCGCCGCCCTCAACGACCAGGGGCCGACCGAGCGCTTCAACAACATCCATGCGGCGCTCATGCACGGCTCCGATGCCGCGCAGGATCTGTTGATCTACCGGTGCACGCCCGCCACCCGGACCACGGCCACGGACGGCTGTCAGCAACTCCTTAATGACCTGCAACCCATTGTCCCGACGTGGGCCGGCATGCACCAGCGGATCGAAGACCTCGTCGAACACATCGTCGCCAAAATCCAGGGCGACACCGCCCTGACCCCGCAGGAAGTCGGCCTCATCGGCGCCAGCAGCTTGCCCCTCTACCGCTTTCTCACGGCCGCCAGCGCGTATCATCCCAATGACACCGCCAGCGGCACCACCGTGATCGAATTGAGCCGCGAGTACACGGCACTCTTCGCCCGCCACATCATTCTCCGGTCCATCGGCAACGTCCTGGAACAGGTAGAATTCCAGCTTGAGAACCTGCCGAACCGCATCTCCTGGAGTGACCAGATGCGAGAGTTCGGCGAACAGCTACGCGACGTCATCAAGGGCGTGGCCGCCCTGGAACGGGACACGGAAATCAAGGCCCACCAGTATCAGCAATTGGTTGAACAGATCCGCGACTATGAGCGGGAAATCATGACGCGCTTGGGCAAGGGCTTCATGCAAGCCGCCCGGTGGGGCCGCTAGATGAACTGGGAAGTCATCGCCTACGGCTCCGGCGACTTTCTCCGCATGGTGTTCACCGCGGTCGCTTCCATCTTCGGGAACGCCCACTATCTCGGCGCGATTCAGGCGGCCTTCTTTATCGGATTCCTCACCATGCTCGCCCGTTCGGCCATCACCCATGACGTGATGACCGGCGCGCGCTGGTTCACCGCGGCCCTGGTCCTCAATCTCGCGCTGATCGTCCCCAAAACGACCGTCGTCATCACTGATCGCGTCCTGCCCACCAATTCAGCCGTCGTGAACCACGTCCCGCTGGGCCTGGCCGCCACGGCCGGCCTCTTCTCGTACACCGGGGACTGGTTTTCCCGCGCCTTCGAGACCGTGTTCACGGTCCCCGGCGCCATGCGCTACACGGAAAACGGACTCCTCTTCGGCCACAAGGTTCTCGAGGCCTCCCGGACCATGGTCATTTCCGACGAACGCATCTATCTCAATTTCACCGAGTTCTTCTCGTCCTGCGTGGTCGTGGACGGGGTGGGCCACGGCCGCTTTTCGTGGGAGGACGTGCTCGAAGCCAATGACCTCATCGCGTTCTTCGGCGCGAACGTCGCGGTACACGCCGCGCGCTTCAAATACACCACCACGGCCGGCGTCGAACGCATCCTCCCCTGCCGCAGCGGGTTCGTCGGGTCCCTGCAACCCGAACTCACCGCGCTGACCGATAACATCATGAATACGGGCATCCGGGGGTTCATCGCCAATGCCGAGACGGCCGCGGCGGCCTTGACGAAATTCAAGACCGATCTGCCCCCGGCCATCCAGTACCTCACCGGCATCACCATCACCCCGCAGACGCTCGTCCTCCAAACCGCGCTCAGCAACACCATGGGCAATTCGATGCTCCGCATGGCACAAAGTCTCCAAGACTCCGCCTTCGTCGCGCAGTACGCCCGGCAATGGGCCGAGAACGAGCGACGGACCACGTATCAGACCATGGGCCGCATCGCGGAGGAAAAACTCCCGCTCCTGCGGGCCCTCATCGAAGCGTTCCTTTACGCCATCTTTCCCATCATCGTGCTCACGGCCCTGATCCTCCCGGCCGCCGTCCCCTTTACCTACGTCACCGCGCTGTTCTGGATCAATCTGTGGCCGCCCCTCTATGCCATTCTCAACTTCTTCATTTCCTATTACTCGCAGGGCGTCCTCACGGAATTGAGCAGCCTCTACGGCAGCGGGTTCAACGCCATGGCGAATACGCAACTCACGGAGTACGTCAGTGACATGGTGGCCACCTCGGGCTACCTGGTGTCGTCGCTGCCGATCATTTCCTGGATGCTCGTCTCACGCTCCGGGGCGCTCGCCGCGATGTTCGCCTCACGCATCATGCAAGGCTATGACGCCTCCGTCGCGGGCGCGGCCGAACAACTCACCAGGGGGGAAGGCCAGATGGGCGGCGTCCACTTCCGTCAAACGAACGAGCACGGCGGCTTCGGCCCGAACCCTCAGGGTGTGCTCTCTCCCGACAATAACGTGCAAACCGACACCGTCACGCGAAGCGGCTCCGGCATGTTCGTCGCCGGAGGAGGAGAACCCTTCGTGGATCAACGCCAGTCTCACGCGCCGGTTGGCGTCTCGCTCGCCAGAGAAATGACCGCTCAAACCTCCCAGGACCTGACTCAAGCCCATACTCAGGTCGAACAGTCACGGGAGTCCTGGAGTGCATCGACCACCAGATTGGGGACGACGGTCGGCACCCTCATCAATACCACCGGCGAGCAAACCGCCCACGGCCAAAAGATTGCGGAAACGGAAGGCTCCGTCCACGAGACCTTTACCAAAGATACCCGACACGCCGTGGATGAATGGGCCACGCAACACGCGCTCAGGCTCAGCAATGACGAGAAGGCCGGCATCGTCGGCGCCGTGCAAACGAAACTCGGCGTCAACCTCGGGCCGGCCGGCGTCGCGACGGCGGGAAGTCTCAACGTCGGCTCCGAAGAAATGCGAAGCCGCTCCGACATTCAATCCTATGCGGATAAATTCATGATGACCGAGGAATACGGCGCCGCCTTGCGTACCACCGCCAACTATGCGGTTGAACACTCCGAGAACGTCACGGATACGGAAGGCCGGCAATTCTCTCAGACGATCGGCAATTCTTTGGCAGACCAGCAAAGCCGCCAAACACAATACGACACCTCCAAGACGAACATGGACACGGCCCAGGAGCGCCACCAACAGGCCCTCGCCTTCAAAGAGAATTTCAGCGTCGCCGGTCTCGATGCCATCAAGAATCACGCCATCCATGAGCGCGCCATGACGCCCGCGGCATTCGACCAACTCCTGATCGACGTTCGCAACGGCGACTACGCCGCCACCCAGGACATGCTTCATATGACCGAAACGTTGCGCCAACAGGGCACCTGGCCGCTCGTCGGCCAGGAAACCGGCCGACTGTCCGAGAATTTTCTCCCTGCCGAGACGCTCGAGAGGCCAGACATTGACCCTGAGCACGCACACGAGGACCACGCTGCCGTTGCTGAATTCGCCATACACAATCCCGCGTGGGATGCCGGCACCGTCGAGAATCAGATTGACCGCGACAAGGCGACCGTCAAAGACACCACGACAACGGCCGTTACCGCCGAGGCGCAACACCATGACGACGAGAGAAACGCGGGCCTCGATCAACCTGTCGTCACCCACGAGGGAGTCCTGGATCCCGTCCAGACCGCAGGCCGGGAAACCCTCGACGTCGCCGAAGCCGTCGTATCCGGCCCGTGGACCGTAACCGATGAAGCCGCTGCCGCGCTTGGCGGTCATGGTGGCGACCACGGCGGGGCAATATTCGGAACCGGCAGTGATAATGTCCATCCCAGCCTCAGGGGAGCCCCGGGGATGGACCAGGAAAACTCGGCTCTGATCCACGGTGTCGGCGGCGGCGCCTCGACACCACCGCTAGACCAGGGTTTCTGGCCGAGCGAAAGCGCGGTACCGGATAGCGCCTCTTCCGACAGTCCAGGCGCGGCCGTCGCCGCTGAGCCGTCCTCGCGCCCCGGAGGCGGAGAACTCGCCACCGGCCAGCGTGCCCCTCTTGAACAGGAGTCCTCCACCCTGCACCCAGGCGCCGTGGCCGGTCCGGACGAAGATCCGGCTCCTGCTCAGGGGGCTGCTCTCTCTCAAGACAGCCCCGCTCAGGACGAGGCCTTGGCCGGAGGGCTCCGGGAATTTCCATCAGACGATGAACCCGGTCCTGCAACCGGAACCGTCGCAGATCCCGATGCCCTCGCGCTTTCCCCTGACAGCCCTTCCATCGAGCACGACCCTCCCGCGGCGGCTCCCGACGACACCTCTCCGGGAAACGCCGGAGGTTCACCGGGCCTCGATCCCGAATCGGCGATCAGCCACGAAGACACGTCTCTCGCAGGAGGCGCCGGCCCGGCCGGTGACGTGTCCACCCCACCGCCCGAACCCCCGACGTTCCACGGTCTTGAGCGTCCCGACCCGGAAGCCCCCGGGCCACGGGCACCCGAGACGTCACTGTCCGGGTCAACCTCCATCGCCGCAGGCTTGTCATCCAGCGCCATCGAGCAGGAAACCCCCGCGCTTCACGGGGCTGCCGCGCAAGAATCCCCGGATGTCCTCATCGATCCGACCGGACTGGCCGCGCCTATCGCCCCTGATCGGGCCTCTCCTGAACCATGGAGTTCACGAGAGCCCCTCACCCCCTTCGCGTCGCCTGACCCCATCGCCGAGGGCCTTTCATCCCCCGGCATCGAGCCAGAACCTCCCTTGGTCCGAGCGGGAATCGGCGATCAGGCATCGCCGCCCATGCTCACCCCTCCCCACGAAGCCGGCACCGGCCAAACGCAAACCATGGCTTCCATCATGGGGCACGAAGCATTGCGCCTTGAGCCCTACCCTGATCAGGGCGGCATGGCCATCGGGTACGGCCACAACCTTGCGACCAACGGCGAGAGCTTTGCCGATGGCACGCCCATTCCCGACACCATCACGAGGGAACAGGCCGAACAATTGCTCAGGGAAGATCTGGCTCAAGCCGAACACGACGCCAGAACGCTGGTCGGCGACGACAAATGGGAGTCATTGAGTGAAGTCCGAAAGGGTGTGATCACCGAATTGGCCTATCAGCACGGCTACGAGAACACCGGCGAATTCGTCCAATTCCTGGATGCCGTTGAGAAAGAAGACTGGCAGCGCGGGGCCGGGGAGCTCCTTGATAGCGACACTTTCAAGAATGTCGCTCCCGAACGCATGGCGACGCTGGCCACCCGGTTCGCCCATGATGATTGGCACCAAGGTCTGAATGAATAACCGAAACCCTGGTTGAGGAGGAAAGGATTTATGGCTCGCATCGTCGCCATCTCCAATCAGAAGGGAGGGGTCGGGAAGACCACGATGAGCGTCAATCTCGGGAAAACGCTGTCCCGGCGCGGCTATCGCATCCTGATGATCGACAACGATCCGCAGGGCAATCTTTCCCTCGCCCTGGCCGGCGAACGTCATCCCGACCTAGTCGCGGCCACGGCCGGCCCGGGGCCGGCCAATGCCTGCCACCTGTTCATCGAAGGCGCGGTTGCCACGCCCCTCCCCATCCAGGATCGGCTCGATCTCATCGGCAGTTCCAAGCACCTGCTCGAGATCAGCTCGAAACCCTATGAGGTCGTGTTTGAATTCCGGGAAAAAGTCCAGGCCTTCCGCGATCACTACGACTTCATCATGATTGACTGTTTGCCGTCCGGCGGCACGTTGCAGGCGGCCGCCCACATCACCGCCGACTATCTGCTCATTCCCACCCATCTGGACGACTTTTCCGTGACCGGCCTCAGCGAGCAACTCAAGATGGCCAACAACGTGAAGCGACGCCTCAACCACAACCTGACGTTCCTCGGGATCGTCGCGAATCAGGTGTCGACTCGCCGGATCCTGGTCGAAGAACACTACCTCACCCGACTTCGAGACGCATATCAAGAGCATCTCTTTCACACGACCATCGTGAAATCCGTCAAGGTCCAGGAAAGCCATGCGTTACGCAAATCTGCCGCTGAATACCACCGTCAATCCCGCGTGGCCCAAAACTACGAAGCGCTCACGCATGAATTCTTGTCACGGGTAGGGGTGACCGATGGCTGACAACTTCTTGTCTCGTATGAAAAAGCAGGCCGCCGGTGCCGGCAGCCTCTCCGCGCAAACCCTCATCGAGGAAAGCGGGACCGGCGCCATTTTGCATGCCGGCCAGGCGGCCGCGGAAGGTCGGTTGCTCACGCTGCATCCGGACCAACTCGAACCGGACCCGCTGCAGCCCCGACGAGCCTTTCATCCAGATTCGATCCTGACGCTCCAAAAGGACATCGAAACCAATGGACAGTTACAGCCCATCCTCGTCGGCCGACCCAATCCGGACGGCACATATCCCATCATCTTCGGCGAGCGGCGATGGCGCGCCATCGCGCAGTCCCCCACCCTCGACAGCGTCGTCGCCGTTCTTCGCGGCGACGACCTCGATGATGCGACCATCGTGCTCCTACAGATCTCCGAAAATACCCAGCGAGAGGGCATCGCGGCCATTGAACAAGCCCACGCGATCAATCGCTTCGTCACCCTCTGCAAACAGCACGGCCGAAAACAACACGACGCCGCCGAAGCCCTCCACATGAGCACAGCCCGCCTCTCGAAATTTCTGGCGCTCTTACGAGCCCCCGACGCCATCCAGGAACTGTCCGCGCAGGGAGAGATACAGGACCTCGAAGTCCTGTACGCGCTTGCCAAAGCCTTTCAAGAGAAACCGCAGGAGACCACCGCCTTACTCGACAAATGGCGCCATCATGAAGTCCCCACGTCCTTACGCCACGCCGTGACACAATTGACGGCCGCCGATGAACCTGGTGCCCCACATCCCGGCTCAGACGAACCTCAACACCACCAGGAACAAACTCACCCGCAACACACACCCACGACCGCCTCCATCGTTCAAAGAGCCTCGGCCGTCGGCCTCCAATCCACCGACACCGAAACGCACTTGATCATCGAAGTCGGGCGAAAGAAGCTCTGCTTCTCTCTCGATCCCGACGCATACCGCCACCTCAAAGACTCGCCGGGAAACTCTGATGCCGACACGCGCCGCACCCAACCAACCCTCCACACTCTACGCCGTTCGGCAGAACCAGCGTCGCTTTGCCTCGGTCGAAGCAGCCTTGGGCGTCGCCACAGATCTGGGCGTTCCGGGCAGTATCCGGAATGTTCATTCCACTCATCCATCACGCCGCCGTGTACCCATCACAAAGGAGATCCGCTCATGACAAACCGTCACCCTCAAGAAGATGACTTTCCTCCAATCGATTTCGGGGAAATCCTGGACCAGGACGACGCCCTCTCCGCTTCTGACGCCTCCGGTCACAATGGAGAGCCCACGCCGGCGGCCGGTCGGCCGCGCGGCCAGAATCGCGTCCGGCCCAATGACTCCCTCACCCGATGTCCGGGCTTCATCAACGCCATTCAGCAACACGAAACCAACGGCAAGACCTACTACTCCATCCGCGTCGGGCTCCTTCAGGGGTCAAAAAAAAATGAGAAAGATGAATGGATCGGCGATATCACCAACTGTTATTTGCTCCTCGGGCCCACCCTGCGGAAATGGGCCGAAACGATGCACGGACTGGAGGACCCGTTTCACGGCGTTCGCTGCCTCTTTACAATCCGCAACCTCAAATTCTATCTCGGCACCCACAATGACGAGCCTGTCGTCCGGAGTCGCGGTGCACTCGAAACCATCACCTTTGGACACCTGATCCCCACTGATCGCGCATGACTCCCGTCGAGCAATATCCGGTTCGCAACGGCCGCTTCCCTCCACTGCTCACGCTCCGGCGCGGGACGGGCCCGGCACCCTCTTCTCCTTGCGTTCCTGGCCTGGTGCTCCGACCGTTACGAGAGCACCAGCGCCATTCACCGACAGAAACGAGAAGCCATGACCACTGACTCAACCAACCAACCTGAACCCACTGCGAGGCGCGAGCTCCCCACGCGGCGGGAGAACGTCACCCATAAGCTCACGATCGTCGATCACCGCGGCCGCCACTCGATGCACCTCACCGTGGGATTCTATGAATCAGGAGCGCCGGCTGAAATCTTTGCGATCCTCAATAAGACCGGCTCGAAAGAACGCGCGTTCCTCGATTCCATGGCCCGCGCCGTGAGCCTCGGTCTTCAGCATGGCGTTCCCCTAGATTCATATGTCGAGATGTTCGTCGGCACCCAAGGGACGCCGGCCGGCACGGTGGCCGGCCACCCGACCATCAAACGCTGCCAGGGTCCCATTGATCTCCTCTTCCGGTGGCTCGGCGTCGAATTTTGTGGCATGAAGGAACTTGGCCACGTGCATCATGCGGCCGCGTCTTAGGCACATTTTTTAACAGCGAGAAGCCCTCACAAATCTTCACATGCGAATAAGGAGATCCTCCAAACTCTCCAATAGAAGAATGCCCATGAATACCACCGCAACCGTTCCGGCCGGACCCCTCACCAAGGACGAGCAGATCCGTGCCTTACAAAAAGAAGTAAGGCGCTTGACCACTATCCTCAATACTCCCCTTTACGAGAAGTTTCTGGAAGCCGTCCAGAGAGAAGCCGCGCACCAGGTCTTTCGCTGGGGCGCTCCTCCCGATCGCCAAAAAGAACCGCAAGATTGGTTTTGGCTCATCGGCTACCTCTCAGGAAAAGCCTTACGCGCCCACGTCGACGGGAACAAAGAAAAGGCCCTGCATCATACAATCTCCAGCGCCGCCGCCTTGATGAATTGGCATTCGGCGATCACCGCCGAACACCACGACGCCGGCACACCCATCGCTCCCTTGGCCCTTCCCCCGTGTGGAGGGCCAGATCGCTCACATGACACAGGAGAACTCAATGCAGAACAACAGCCCACACCTTAATATCGGCACTCTCGTTCAACTCAAATGCGAGTGTCTTGATAATCCCGAAGGAACCGTCGGCATCGTCTACCAGGTCTACGAACGCGGCGCGGCGCCACATGATCATGCAGACCGCTACGGAATCGCCGTCATCTTTCCGAACGGCCAGCATGACGGCTTCTCTCCCTACGAACGAGACACCTTCCTCGCCGTCATCGGCCTTGCCACAGACAGCGCGGTACGAAACTATCAATTCAAGCACATCACTCAGTTACGGCTTGACTATGGAAACGGACTCTTCACCAAAGCATTTGGTGAGGGGCTGCTCTTAAAAGTCGGCGCGCCATAGGCGTGCCGTTGCCGGGGCGCCACTAGGTTGTGCGGGTTAGGCTGGAAACTTTACCCAACACCGGCGCCCTGGCTCATCTACCATTCCACTTCTTCGCCTCTTTCCTCTATGCGGTGCCGGCGACCTCTCAATTCCTAGCATTCCATCTGTCGGCGTCGCGTTGCTGGGGCCTTACCCCCTCCGGCCGGATCTGCACGGCTTCCTCCTTGCGTTCTTCTCCAGGCATTCGCCGTGCCATCCGGGATCCGGCCGGGACGCAATCCCGACGTCGGCCGTCTCCTTGCTCGTTCATTTCACGACCTCCTTGATCTGACGAGAGGTCGAGTCATTCACACACATCGCAAGGAGCCTTAATGATGGAACGCACTCATCAATCCGCAGTCACTCTCAACGACGCCCGGGCCAACGCGGACACCTTCTTCTACGCCGGCATCGGCGCGCGCGCCACTCCGGAGCCCGTCCTCGCTGAAATGACCAAGCTCGCCGGCTCGCTCGCTCGCACGGGTTGGCACCTTCGGAGCGGCGGCGCGGCCGGCGCAGACACCGCGTTCGCCAACGGCGCCCCGACAGGCCAGAAGACCATTTACCTGCCGTGGCCTCGGTACCATGACCATGACGGACCGGACTGCCGCACGCTCTCTCATGCCGCCCTCTCTGCCTGCATCGACATCGCCTCCAAGATGCACCCCGCCTGGAGCCGCTGCTCACCGGCCGTACGGAAGCTCCACGCACGGAATGTCTCCATACTGCTCGGCGACTCGCTCGATCGTCCGGTCGACGCCGTCGTTTGCTGGACCGAGGGCGGCGCCATCACCGGAGGCACTGGCATGGCGCTTCGCATCGCGGCCCAGTACCGCATTCCGGTCTTTAATTTCAGCAGACTGTCCGGCCGGCAGGCCTTCGTTCACTTACTGGCCCTCTCTCTCCAGGAGTAAAGGGCCAGGTCGTTCACTGACAGAAGGAGGCTTTCCTCATGATGCAATTTGTCCGGACATCACTTGATTTCTCGACCACCTTCACCAATCCCGTCAATCTCGTCGGCGTCATGGGCGCCGGCCTCGCCAAGGCCGTCGCCACCACCTACCCGGCCTGCCTCTCGCCCTACCACGCCGATCTGAGATCCGGCCGGCTTCGCCACGGCACCGTCACCG
>MPMZ01000050.1 GCA_002238765.1 Nitrospira sp. bin75 | reverse complement strand
AGGCCCGCAAGGCTGCGGCGTAGGGTCCGCCGCCACGGCCCGCGCCCGTTGGGACCTTCCAGGCGCAAGGATCAAAACCGGACAGTTCATGTGCTACAAAACCGGACAGTTCTATTTGCTATTAACAACCCGTTTCTCCAGAAGTCTCCAACACTACGCGCACGATACGCCCGAAAAAGAAGTAGCAGCCTCTCTAGGCCGTATGAGATGCAGCATCTACAGTTGCAGAGAGGCTGCTAAGGTGGCAAAAGGCATGACCCAGGCTTTGATCTAGTATGTCGCGTTACAAATGCCTCGACCGCCCCCCTTGCTTGACTCACCCTGACTCCGGGGTTAGGATGAATTTCATTGAGTCTGATCGAGCCGATTCATGCAACACCGTCATTCCCAGCGAATTTCCCTGTTTGTGCTCTTGACCGCGGGCCTGCTGGTTGTTCCGCCGACGGCTTCCCTTCACGCCAAATCCTTTTTTGAGGACGGGTTTCTCGGGCTCACGCAAGAGGAAGTCCATGCCAAGCTGGGCATTCCTCACGCCATCCGCTCGAGAAAGTCCGCCCTTCGCGTGTTCAGCTATTATTCGCCCAAGGACTGGAAAAAATATTTCAGCAAGCTCGTGTCTCCTCAGAACGGCGAGGACGTGTACACCTACTCGCGCAACGGTGTTCAGGTCCGCTATTCGTTCGTCTATAAGCCGGATTTCCGCGAGGCCGTGGATTTTCCCACGTTACACGTCAAGCGGGTTGAAGTCGAATTCACGCCCAGTATCCCCTTGAAGGCCGTTCCGGCGTTAGTCCGCGAATTCAACCCTTCGATCGGCTCGAAGGACCCGGCGTTTCGCTCGAATCTGTGGGTCCTGTTGTTCAAGGGGCCTCCGTCGAAGGAGGCGGAACTCGTGGTCGAGCAATGGGATAAGGAGGACGGGGATTGGTCGCTGGCGTATCAATTATTTTCCGTGAACGGTCTTCCGAACTATTTGACCGTCAACTCGTCTATCGACCGGTTGGAATTTACCGTTCAAAGCCTGTCGCGGATTCATCAAATCGGACGGCATACCCATGAACCCATGGTGAACCCCTACTCCCCGGAATTTGCCCAACGCCCCCCTGAACCGCCCAAACCCAAGAAATCCATTCCGGTTCCGGTCTACGCCGAATAGCCGCTCTCCCGCTTTTCCCTCAGGCTCCTTCGTCCAATCGAAGATCGTGCGCGTCCGTTAACAGCATGTAGGCTTCACCCCACTGGTTGGGACTGTCCAAGCTCCAGTCCTCCCGGACTCCCTCTTGTTTGAAGCGCACCCCCCACGTGCCGCCGAACACCACGTACGCCGCCCCGCGCCCGGATTCCTCAACGGGCTGCGCCATGGCTTGACATTCCGGATGGTCTTCATTATCGGTCCACCCCACGACGTCGCACCATTCCCCCCTCGAAGAGCGTTCGTAACTCTTGACCTGTCGAAGACGCTGAGCCGGGCCCAACTCCTTAAACCGGAGAAAGACGGACGTCTCACAGTTGGGGTTCTCTTCCACCTCGATAAACATCGTCTATTGACGGCTTTCGTTCATGGTTGCTAGAGTGAATGTGCGGCCCATGCAACCTCCAGAATCTCTCTCCACTTCAGTGGCTCCCGACGATTCGGCTCTTCAGAACCACGGGTCAAAAGAGCCGCCGGTTCCCTTCCCCTGCCGTCGCCCCGTCCGGATAACCCTCTCTATCATACTGGGCGCCTTTGCCGTCTTCATGCTTGCCTGGGGATTTCTGCCGGGAATCCTGGACCCGACGTTTGAGCGCCACATCCAGGACAAGGACGTGATCGTGGGCATGACGCGGGAGCAAGCCATTGAAGCCTGGGGCTCACCCTACCAAATGAACGTCACCTATACCGACCGTGGCGTTCGCCGGGAAGAATGGGTCTATGAAGATTGGATTGACGCGGGATCCGTCAAGCACCGCTATCTGTATTTTGAAGAAGGCGTTCTGGTGGGAGGATGGAAATAACCCCCGTCGCTCGGCCTCATTCCGGCTGCTGCTCCGCCCGCTTCTGCCCAGGGACCCCTAAGGGGTTTCCGTAATCTGAACCCGCCTCTCCCGCTCATCCCCTCCGCTGACCACGAGTACCCGTTTCCACTCACGAATTTGATAGACGGCCCAGGCATTCGGCTGTCCTTGAAAAAATGCTTGCGAATCTTCTCCCTTGGCGCTCAGATAGGTCGGCTCCGTAAATCCTTCATCCAAGACGTAATCCATCAGGCTTTCGGTCGTCATCCCTTTCCCCCGTAAGGCCACGTGGGACAAAAAGGTCAGTATTTCGTCAGGGTCCGCCAGCGAGACTGGATCAAAAGCCATGTTGTTTTTCCCTCAAGTATGGTATGCTGTTGAAAACGGCATTGTAGGGTGACAAAAACGGGGAACGCAAATAGGAGCGTCACAGGCTCCTGCACTCGTGTGCCGATAACGTTCAAACTACACCTTCATTCCTTCAGAGATCAATCCTCTATCCCGCTCCATGATGTGGAAGCTTTCGGCTGAACAATTCCGCGACAGAATTTTCGACATTCTCGGCCGTAAGCAGCATTGGTCGACAGCCCACTTCAACGGAAGCACCGTCACCAAGGCGCAACTGAACGTTCACTTCCGTCAGGAATACGCGGTCTATCTCCGGGATTTTGCCGTCCTGCTTGCGAGGGTCGTCGGGAAAAATCCCCCGTGGCAAATTCGCCGTCACTTGGCCACGACGATTTATGAAGAAGAAACCGGGGGGCTTTCGTTGGGCAAACCACACCAGGAACTCTTCCTTCAAATGATGATGGGCCTGGGGTACAAGCGGGCTGAATTTCGGGACGTCGAGTTGCTCTCAAGAAGTTATGCGTATCGGGAGTGGCTTGATGAAATCTGCGATCGGGAAGACTGGATCGTGGGCGCGGCGGTCCTCACCATATTCGTGGAAGGCTCCATCCACGACCGGGAAGAGGCCATGAATCGGAAAGAGCCAAAATCCAAAGCGGACGTTGAAGATATTGTGAGGAAACATCCTCTCATGGTCTACCACGGGCTCTCTCCGGAACACCTGGACCTCGTTCGAGCCAGAGAGATGATCGAACCCTGCAACCGATCCGTTGTCTATGACCTGATCGTCAAAGAAGCCGCCGAATCCGACACCAAAACCATAATCCTGGAAAAATTGGAAGCAGGGTTGAACGTGTGGCTCCAATATCGCGACGGAATCGCCCGTGCCTGCGGACTCAGGCAGCCGTAACCTCTTGATACAAAAATGGACCGAATCTGTCGTTCCTGCGGTAGGGGACGGCCTGCGTGCCGTCCCATGTTTTTACGACCGAAAGAGAAAGCAAAAACACTGGATTCCCGATCAAGTCGGGGATGACAGGAGCGCGCGCGTCACCGCACGAGGAGATAATGCAGAGCGGTATCTCCCAGAATCGCGGCCCACGCCGTCACGTTCAAGGCCACAAGAAACCGCTGTTGTTTCCCCCAACCTCGAGCGATGGCCCACACGATCAGGATTTGGGTCAAAATCGAAAATGGCCGGTGCACGTGAGACGACATTCCGCCACCTTCACTGGCAATCGCCGTCACTGCGGCCAAGCCATAACACGTCAGGGCTCCGGCTTGAATCCGGACGGTGGTCCGATCCATTTTCCGACGCACGACCGCCACCAAGGCCGCTGTCAAAGACACGACCACCACTAACAAGAGCAAGGGAAACAATGGCCACAGCGTTTTTGCACTCAGTTCCATGTTTTTTCCCTCAAGCGGAAACGTCGAGGTATGCTACCCCCCACCGGTTCGCCGGCGGGCTACACCCTTGGCTCTCCGACTCCCCCTCAAGGGGGGAGTGACGATGGGGGGGCATTTCAACCTTCTCAAATTTTTGATATGGTAGCAAGATGATGGTCGTTATGCCTATGAATACCCGTCTATGGATTTTGCCGGTTGCCTTTCTGGGGACATTGCTCCTCAGCGGCTGCTTGGGACCCCCTCGAATCGAGACTGCCGTTTACGAGGGCCCGAACGGCTCCATCATGCTGAAAACCGTCTCGGACGCGTCGTACCGCCCCTCCCATCCTGCCGACATCTCAGTCGAAACCTTTGAAAAGGTTTTAACCGGCATCCACTATCGACGGTCACCCGGCCGGTGGCTTCAGCGACTCCTGGACAGCGGGGCAAAATCATCTCCCCTGCTTTCCTCGACTCAAGTCGCATTTTGGGCCCCTCATTTGCGGCAGGCCTTTCTGACTGTGACGGCTGAAGAACAGGTCTTCATACGTCTCCCCTTACAACCGGCATCGCAGTCCCTGAGCGGCATTCTGTCCTTCAAGGAGAACGACCTGTCCATGGCCCTGACGTTATCGGGTTTGTCGGGCCAAGGGCCTCGCTCCAAAACCAAACCCAGGTCTTCCGATGCCTTGGGGGGCACCAAGCCCACCGTGGCGTTTTTGCCCAAGAGCGCCGTCAAGACGTCCTGGGATGAGGGAACAGCCACGAACCTCACCATTGATATGGCCTTGCTCGCCACGCTTGAAGAACCGGTGTCAAAGGACGGCCTCAACACACCCTCGACTTCCGACGCCGCGCCGCGCCCTGTTGCACCGCTCATCATTCCTCCGGATCGCCCCATCATCAAGTTGGAATCGCCCCCGTCCGAGGCTCTCCTGGAGGAAATTCGATCCTTGCGACGCGAATTGTCCAGACAGAAACAAGAAATCGAACGCTTGAAGAAACGACGGAAAGCCCCTTAACCCGGGTTTTTCACCAAGCTCCGTCGCGAGCGCGCCGGGTTAATTCACCTCGATCAGTTCAGGATTCTTGAGGATCACGTCACTGCCCAGCGGCGCGCGGAACGTCATGCGCTGGTAACAGGCATAGGTGACGTACGTGTCGCGCAGGCAATATTCGGCTATCTCCCGTCTCCGTCCCTGGGCCCACATGTCAGCCACTTGCTTGCCGCTTCCGGATTTGGTTTCGACCTGTAACGCACGGGCCAATACGTCCAGTTTGACCCATCCCCGCGTGTCCCAGTTACTCCAGATCGCCATCGTGTCGTAGACAGGCTCCGTCCGGAATCTGGCCAAACTGATCTCCATCGACGGTTTGACACGGTGAATGATCGAACGCTTTTTCAGAAACGGGAGATCAAAGCCCAAGCCATTATGGGTAATGAACAGCGCGGGCCGCAGTTCGCCCAGGCGAGCCCAGAACCGGCGAAGGAGTTCCTGCTCATGCGTGCCATACCAACTCACCGCCCCGCGGTACTCCATGGCGTCGGAGAATAACAGGAGCCCGATGCACACGATCCGGCTGAACGTTCCGTCAAACGCCGACTGCTCATACTTTTCATCTTCTTTCTTCCTTTGCTCACGAGCCTCGGCATGAGTGAATAAATCACCCTTGTCGCCCCCTTCGCAGGATTCAAGGGCGACAGAATCGATCCCGACCACACGCGCCCATTCTTCCCGTGGGGCCTGAATGGTTTCAATGTCCAGTACGACCTTCATGGGCTGCAAACCGAATAAGGCCCCTTCCTTAAGCGTCCCGGCTCACGGCCAGGTTCATCAGATGAGTCACGACCGGCCCATCGGCGGGAGGAAATGTATACCCGGCCAACTCCTCGGGTCTGACCCAGCGGAAATCCACGCAACCCAATGGTTGTGGTTCACCCCGGGACAGGGAACACGTGAAAAAGTGCAATTCCACGCTTTTGTCCGGATAGTCATAGTGCGAAATCGTCAACGGCCTCGGTGTTGTTATTTCAATGCCCACTTCTTCGAACACCTCACGGCGGGCACACGTCTCGAACGTTTCATCCGCTTCGCGCTTGCCTCCGGGAAATTCCCAATAACCTGCCAAATGCACGCCGGCTTCCCGGCGCGTGATCAAATACCGTCCCCGGTGTTCAATCACGGCGGCGGCGACCTGGAGAATCTTCTTCTCGGTCATTTCCTGCACAACTATTTCGAGTCCACGGGATACGCCTTGCAAAATTCCCGCATCGGACAATACAGGCAGTAAGGATTTCGCGCGGTACAGACCACCGCGCCGAAATCCATGAGGGCCTGATTAAAGTCATAGCCCTTGCCTTTGGGAATGAGGGCTTCTGACAGGGCCCAGAGTTTCGTTTTTTGCGTCTTCGGGTCGCCCTTGCCCACAAAGACCCGGTGCAGCACCCGCATCACGTTCGTATCGAGAATCGGAGCATCTTCTTGAAAGGCAAAGGCCCGAACCGCTCCGGCGGTGTACCGGCCAATGCCTTTCATGGCCTGCAATTGTTCGGAATCCCGTGGAATCTTTCCACCGTAATGGGCCACGGCCTCACACGCGATGTTGTGGAGACGGTAGGGACGCACGTTATACCCGAGGGGGTACCACGTCTCGCGGACGTCGTCCGGTTCGGCCTGAGCCAAATCCTTGAGCGTCGGATACTTTTCCAGGAACTCGTGGTACTTGGGAATGACCCGGTCCACCTGCGTTTGCTGAAGCATCACTTCCGAGACAAGAATTCTGTACGGATCCGCAGTCCGCCGCCAGGGCAGGTCGCGTCCATATTCGTCGTACCATTTCAGCAACCGAATTTGAAAACGGCGCTTTGTGCCCCGATCGAGTGCAACCGGCAGGGAGGGACTCCTTTTGTTCTTTTTAGAAGTTTTTGCTGGATGCGTCATGGGCCGTGCCCGGATTGTAGGTAGCGAGGCAGGCTTGATGCAAGCGGGAATGCCAGGTTGCGCTATGCTGACCCCCCACCGGTTCGCCGGCGGGCTACGCCCTTGGCTCCCCGACTCCCCCTCAAGGGGGTGTATGGACCGGAGACATGGTGGACGGGTGTTCGGGGACATGGTGGACACATTGTGAGTTATTCTGTGGGCTGCTGCAAATCAAGCTCGCTGACATACTGGTGACAAAAATAGACGCGCCACCGGCCCTCCTGGAGCGTAGGCCGCAGGGCCACCGGGTAGCCGCGTAAGGCTTTGGTGAGGTGGAAACGGCGCCCGCGAAAGGAGATCTCGCCTTTCTCTTGCACGCGCCGGACCTGCGCGCCCGGGCCATAGTCAATCGGCGGGAGGGCCTCGGGAAACGGGCGGGGGCTGGGGGTATAGCGGGTGGCCGGGACGGTTAAGGCTAAGGCGTCGTGGGGGCGGTCCAGGTTATAGTGGTCGCGCCAGCGATCAAACGCCTGTTGGCAGTGGGCCAGATCGCGAAACGTGCGCTGGTGGAGCAGTTCGGTTTTGAGGGTGCGATGGAAGCGTTCGTCTTTGCCCAAGGTTTGGGGATGGGCCGGCCGGGCATGACTGAGGGCAATGCCCAGGCGGAGGAGCCACACGGTCAAGGGGGTGAAGGGGCTGAGGGTGGGGGTGCCCCAGGGCGGGCCATTATCCGTCAAGATGCGGGCAGGCAAGCCATAGCGCCGGAAGGTCTGCGTCAAGTGGGTTTGGACGGTCGTGCCCTGTTCATTGGGACAGGCGTGGAGGCAGAGGGCGAAGCGGGAGCAGTCATCCAGCACGGTCAGGGGGTGGCACCGGCCGGCGGCGACGGGGAAATGGCCTTTGAAATCCATTTGCCACAGGGCATTGGGCGTGTCGTGTTCGAAACGCCGCCAGGCCCGCTTGGGGGCGGTGGCGGCGGGCGGGAGCCACCCGGCGCGGCGCAGCATCGCGGTGATGGTGCTCGGCGCGGGGACGGAGGGATAGCCCAGAGCCGGGAGCCGGGCGTGCAGTTTGCGGCCCCCCCAGGTGGGGTTTTGGGTGCGTAATTCAAGGACGGCCGCCTCGAGAGCCGCGGGGGTGAGTTGGGGCATCTGGTGCGGCCGGCGGGAGTGATCGGCGAGGCCCGCGAGGCCGTCCGTCGCATAACGGGCCAGCCATTTATAGGCGGTGGTGGGCCTGATCTCGAATTGGCGACAGAGGGCGCGGAGGGAGACCCCCGGCTGTTGGGCTAACAGCATGAATTCGTGGCGTTGAGACATGGGCGACACCTCTTTCCAAGGCATGGCGCTCCTCCTTTTGGGGTGAAGCCCTGCAGCTTAAAGTGTTCACCATGTCTCCGAACAGGTGTAAACCATGTCCCCGGTCTATACAGGGGGGAGTGATTGGGGAGGGATGAGCAGGCTCAGACACGTGAGGCCCGCGTCGGCCTTGGAAAACTCGCCCAGATCAACGCGCGTGGCGCCATACCCGTGCGCTTCGATCAGTGCGCACGTCAAGGGGCAGGATGCCTGGACGAGCACTTCCCCGTGTGCGCATAAGACGTTCGCTCCGAACGGCTCTTCAGCCGGAACGGGTAACAACCGGCACGACCCCAGGGCCTCCACATCGAGCCATACCGGGTTCACCAACAATGTCTCATCATCAAGGGACGTGCACGCCGTCTTCAGATGGAGGCACGCCCGCGTTCCGATGGGCGTCACTTCGTACCCCAAAGGTTCCGCAATCTCCCGGAGGGCCGCCACGCCCGCGCGATTCGTTCGTGTCGAGACGCCGACGTACAAGCGTTTCCCCATGCGCAACACGTCACCCCCTTCAATCGTTGCAGGCGGCGATATCGTCACGAGGCGACGGTGACGAGCCAGAACGGGAAATAGTAACGCAGGTTCGCCCTGCCGGGACGGCGTCCCCATCGACGTCACCACCGCCAGTTCATCCAGGATAATGGCGTTGTCCTCGATAAAGACGCTATCGGGAAACGCTTCTTCAGGTGGAAGGACTTCAACGTCCACACCCATTTGCCTCAGGGCCTGGCAATATGCGACATGTTGTCGGAACGCCGAGGGCAAGTCTATCCCCTCGCGGGGAACATACCCGACTTCACAATTCACCAGCGAACACGCAGGCCGGCGTGTGAGCGCAATCATGGTTTCTCCCCGTTTGTGATACGTCGAGGCCGATGGGTAAATCTGTTCCCTCTTTACAGGACTACCAACGTATTTTCATCGACCCATTCAACGGTCTCGTGAAATTCGCGTTTGAGTCTCGCTTGAAAACTTTCCAGGGCGTCCGGCACCGCATCCCATGTCCGGGGCATGGACGTGGGGGAGATCCTTCAAGCGTTCATCGATGACAGTTGCGGCTTCCCGCGCATGAACGCTGGCAGGCCGTTGCTGCAATTTGCCGGGATTCAGGGATTCGGATTTCCGTAGTTCCAGCCTGGGTTCTTCCGGCAAAACCGTTATCTTTTCAAATCGCTGCTTGAGATTCTTTTGCACATCCCGATCTGAATGGATTACTCCAAGGCTCAGCACTCATTTGGGTGGCCTGCCCCGCCTTGTCTGATATTTTCTCTTGGTAACTCTGACGAACCCGGTAGCGAGCAGTACGGGACGTATATGCTCACGAGCCACTTCCATAGAGAAAGAGGGCGGGTCAATACTTGGAGTTCTCGGCGAGAAGTTCTTTCCATCCGTCGGCCAATTGTTGCTGAATCAAAATATCTCGCTCACCGGCCAGCTTCAACAGAGACAGCATTTGCTTTGCCAGTGTACCGAACTGCGCGAGATTGAACGCCGTCGGATTCCAGTTGGACAACGCGATCTTGACAATATTGCCGGATGCCAGAAGTCCATGGGTGAGGGCCAACATCTTTGATAGTTTGAATTTTCCCCGAATTCCAGTCTTTCCGAGATCAGCCTCGTTTCTACAGGTTCGTAGGGTATGATAGGTCCGAATGATCAACTCGGCAATGGAAGGTACGATCGCCATGGTCATGAAGTGGCGTAAGTCGTATCCATTGCTGTACATGTACCTCACCAAGTGCGTAACGGAGACCGAGGGACCTCCTTTTCTCAGGGTGACACCGGAGTTCACGTTAACCAATTGGAGGACTGACAGAAACGGCGCGGGAAGGCCCTTTGCGGTAAACACATCGGAAAAACCGTGAGCAATGACTTTCACGAGTGCCTGCAATAGATCAGGCTCCGTCCCACCACCGTAGCCATAATTAGATCTGTCGATTACCTGAAACCTACCGAATTGGTCGACAAACGTACAGGTCCGGCAGACTATATCCTTGACCCCGAACACAACACCAAGAAGATCGGGGCTATGTCCAAGGGACATCAATCGATGTAATTTCGATGATAGGCCGTCCTTGTTGACTAAATCGTAGGGTACCTTTGCCCGCTTCTCGGCCGCAGTTGTCTGTTCAGCGATCCATCTTTGAAAAGAGTTGCCCTCCTTGCTCCCAGGGGCCAGTCGTTTCGACTGTTCTCGCATCCAGGCTGTCACCGGACTGCCGCGTTGAGGCTCACCCTTGAAATCCTTGCCCGGTATGGCAGGTGTGGCGACGAGGAAGTAGTCAAGTAGCGTACCGGTGAGAACAGCCAGAGTTACGACTCCATAGTCCAACCGATCCCACGGTGAGGCACCAAAATCTTTTTCGAACCGGCTGCAAATTTCTGCAACCCGGTCCGGCGGCAAGAGTTGATCGAGTGGACCGCGGTTCACGTCGATGCCATGCTCGGCAACATACGAATCGACGGCTCGAATGTAGGCGCTCCAGTCGTCCGCAATGTCCGGCACCGCAAGACCAAGTGATAGGTCCGGCAATCGTTTATGGATTCCCGCTACTTCCGCGGCTGAAGGTTGTAGTTGGTCCGTGATTTCCACGGAAGCAGTCTGTTCTGAGTCCGGTCGTTCAAGGCCGGCCTCTGCGAACAAAGAATCCATCCGCGTGTCTAGGCGTGAGATTTTGCCTGATTGCTTGGCCGTTTCCTCCTCTAGGCCGTGGGCATGCTCTTCCAGTTTTCCGTGGTGGCGATGAAGTCTGTCCAGTTGTGACCGTTGGACAAGAGCCGCCCGTTCACTTTCTTCTCGCGTGCGTTTGCTTATCTTGTCACACTGTCCGTCGTTGGGCCTCCGCCTCCAAGTCGAGTTCTAAACCGCTTTCTCGCTGCCGAAGTCGGGCGAGAGACTCGACGAACACGGTTATTTCCCGAGACAATTTGTCAATAATGACCTGATTTTTGTCGACCTTGACTGTTAGGACCACGAGCCGCCCAGCAAAAAACGAGATATCCTCTGCAAGATTGGCTATAGCCTTCTGGTGAATGTGCAACACCTCGTGAAGCATCAACTCTCGACGAGACGCTCTGTTCCGCTTGGAACTTCCCATGGCCCACTGAAGGCCCTTATAAACCCCTATTCCGCCAATGACGGCCACGCCGATACCAGTGACCATAGCGGACAGTCCCAGCACACCTCCCAAACCTAGTGCGCTGAGGCCAGACGTGATGCCCGCAGCGCTGAGTCCGGTAACGCTGCCGCTTAAGTAGACAGCGGCTACTGGAACGCCAACAGCAGAGGCTTTGGCTGCCAGACCCTTTGCCGCCGCCGTGATCTGATCATCCGACATCTCGCCAATGAGAATCTTTTCGTCCTGGGTACAGGCTTCCTCAATGAACGCAACTTTCTCATCATCAATGTCGAGCAGCCCGGCCAAGTGATGGATTCCCATTTGCTCACGTGCGTTACCCGCAGACGTAGCGCGGTGCAGCCGTATAGCATCTTTGACCAGAGAGCAACGCAAGGCCAGTTGAGTCCCAGAGGGCGTCAGCGCCAACATTTGCATGATCTGCGCTTCGGCATTCAAGCTTCCAGGAGAATTGATATTGGCTCGTACCGCCTGACGCAATTCTGCATTGCATCGCAGTTGTGTCATCAGCACCTGTATTTCACACACTTCACGTTCATCAATCTGGCGGTCATCGAAATACATAAGCCAGACGAGGACGTTCAAGTAGCAAAGTTTGATAGCATCGGGCATATCTTCGACGATGATATACCCTTCCACTTCCTTAGCCGATCCCTTCACGCGGCTTGTCCTCCGCAAGACATCGAAGATTTTTCTTACTGGAACCGTAACGGTTTTCGATGCACACTTCGCTCCGCTCACAGCAATTTTGGCAATCACATCGGTTGCCGTTGCTCCAAAGTCGACGACCTGATTCTTTGCGGCAAACACGGATTCCGAGATCGTACGGCCGAGGGTGCTAGATTTTTTCACTGCTTTTTTGAACGGATCTGAAAGTTTGAACACAATCAACACCTACTCTTGTCTGGCGCACATCTGGATTATCGGTCAGCGTGTGCCAGAGCACAGGCAGTCGCCGGGCAGAGATGAAGTGTACGGCTAACAAGGTCACCGTATATCACGTTGAATCTTTCTAAGTTTCAAACGCCATTTTTCGTATATTATCCATAACTGACAATCCTTGGCCAGCCTTATTCGAAGCTAAATCAGCCGTTTATTGACAGATTTCTGCTTGAGCTATATGCTTCTCTGCATGCGTACGACTCTCAACCTTGACGATCGCCTGTACCAGGCGGCAAAAATCCGGGCCACGTCGGAAGGAACGACGGTCACGCAAGTCATCCAGGATGCCTTGAAGGAATTCCTTCATCGACCGAACCAGACACGCTCCAAGTACAAACTTCGCTGGCCCACCCAAAAGGGACGACTCCTCCCGGGGGTGAACCCCGACGATCGCACTTCCCTCTATGACGCCATGGACGGCAGGGAATGAGAGCTCTTGACACCAACGTCCTCATTCACGCTCATCGGAAGGAAATGGCGAAACACGCGGAAGCCGGTCAACTCCTTCGCAACCTTGCGGAGGGGACAAAGCCATGGGGACTGCCCGTTTTTTGCCTGGGTGAGTTCCTTCGCGTCGTGACGCACCACCGCGTGTTTACCCCTCCTACCACGATACAAAACGCTCTTGCGGCGTTGGATGGGTTACTTCAAAGCCCGACCGTAAGACTTTTGCTCCCGGGTGATCGGTACTGGTCTTGCTTTCATAACGCGATTTCTCAAGGCCAGGCGACCGGCAACGTTGTATTTGACGCCCAGATTGTTGCAGTCTGCCTAGAACATGGCATCGACTTCTTGATTTCAGAAGATCGCGAGCTGAAGCGTTTTGAAAACAACAACATTCAGGTTGTTCCGATCTGAACTCTTTCGATTGTACGTGAACGGCCTTCACGCATCCTTCTCCATTGCAGCGTCCTCACCGCTTCGTCACCTCTCGCCATGGGCAGCCGGGATTTTCATTGCAGCGATCCTGTGCGCCGGTCACCTCCCTCTCACCCATGGCCAGGAAGTACCCGCCACAAAAGAGCGTCCCGTTTCACCGCCGATCACCCTTCATTTCGTCACGTGGAAGGCGGATCATCCCCAAGCCTGGGATGAAGCCATTCAGCGGTTTGAGCGGGCTTACCCTAATGTCCGCATCAAACGGGAAATTGCGCCGCATTCCTCAACGGCCTATCACGATCTCCTGACGCAGAAGTTGAAGAACCGGGACGTTTCGCTCGACTTGTTCTTTATGGACGTGATTTGGCCGGCGGAGTTTGCCGCCGCGGGATGGGCTCTCCCCCTTGATGAGTATTTTCCCCACGGCGAACGAGAGAAGTTTTTGCCGTCCACGATCGCCTCGGGCGTCTATCGGCACCATCTTTACGGAGTACCTTCGCGTATCGACAGCGGCATGTTGTATTACCGCAAGGATCTCTTGGGGAAATACGGATTTCGACCGCCCTCGACGTGGAATGAACTGGTGCAACAGGCGGAGGCGGTTCTAAAAGGAGAACAAATCGCGCAGCCATTCCTCAGGGGCTACAGCGGTCAGTTCAAGCAGTATGAAGGACTGGTGTGCGACATGCTGGAATTCGTGGGCGGCCATAATGGCTCATTTCTGTCTGAAGACGGCAGGCGCTCGAATTTGACGGCACCCGAATCCTTGCACGCGGTGCAATTCGTCCGGGAACAGATTATTCCACGACTGGCGACCCCGGCCGCGCTGACCTACCAGGAACCCGAGTCCCTCGCCGTGTTCGTTCAGGGAAAAGCGGTGTTTCATCGCAATTGGCCCTATGCGTGGGGATTGGCGAATGACCCTCGGCATTCACGGATCGTGGGGAAGGTCGGCGTGACCACCCTGCCACGTTTCTCCGGGGGCACGAGCACGTCTGCCTTGGGCGGATGGCTTTACGGCATCAGCGCCTATTCGCCACATCCCGACGAGGCGTGGGATTTCATCGAATTTATGACCAGTCCCGAGTTGCAGAAACACTTTGCGATCCATGCTTCATTGGCTCCTTCACGCCTTGCGCTGTATGCCGACCGGGAGGTGCTCCGCGCCAATCCCCAGTACAAGGATTTCCTTCCGGTTTTTCAAACCGCCCGGCCACGACCCCGTACTCCCGTGTATCCGATCGTTTCACACGTCCTTCAGCGGTATTTCAGTCGCGTGTTGGCTTTTCCCGAGACGAATATTCTGGAAGAAGCCCAAGAAGCCGATCGAAAAATTGATCGGTTTTTGGCTTTGGTTCGTGATGCGAGAGAATGATGCGATGACGCCATCGACCCGGGATCGCACCACCGGCTGGTTGATGGTCTTTCCGGCACTGACGTTCGTTGCCGTCTTTTCACTCTATCCGGCAATGGATTCGTTTTTGCTGAGCCTGTACTCGGAACTCCCCGGTTCGGAACGGACCTTTATCGGATTCGGCAATTACGCGGAACTGTTCCGGGACCCCGTCGCCCATCAAGCGTTCATCGTCACGCTGGGCTTCGTCCTGCTCTCAACCTTCCTGGAACTGCTCTTGGGCACGGGCATTGCGCTGGTCATTCACGAACGCTTCAAAGGGCGAGGATGGACCCGGGCGGCCGTGCTGGTTCCTTGGGCGATTCCCACGGTCGTGGCTGCACAGATGTGGCGGTTTCTGTTGAACGATCAATATGGCGCCGTCAACGCGATTCTCTTCGGCGATCAGGTGGACGCCTACGTCCCGTGGCTGGCCGATCCGTGGATGGCGTTCGGCGCCATTGTCCTGGCGGACGTCTGGAAAACGTCGTCGTTTGCCGGCCTCCTTATTTTGGCGGGGCTACAAGTCATCCCCGATGAGACCTACGATGCCGCTCGTATCGATGGCGCGACCGCATGGCAGCGGTTCCGGCATATCACCCTTCCCCTGCTGAAACCCGCGCTCCTCACGGCGCTGTTGTTTCGGACCATCGATGCGTTTCGGGTCTTCGACCTCGTCTTTGTCATGACGCAAGGCGGCCCGGGTGACGCGACGCAAGTGATTCAATTTTACGGCTATAAGACCCTCTTCACCGAAGGACGCGTGGGCTATGGGACCACGATCTCGGTCACGGTTTTTGTCGCGCTGGCCATTCTCTCCCTGTTCTACGTCCGTACCGTCGGGTCCAAACTCCTGCAACGGGAGCCGGCATGACGAAACCGTTACGCCCGGCGTTGATTGGCGGGGTTCTCCTCGCCGTACTAGGCAGCCTGTGTCCTTTTCTTTGGTTTGTCCTGACCTCGTTCAAATCACAAATCCAAGTCGAAGCGATTCCTCCGACCTGGTGGCCTGACGGCAGCCTCGGCTTTTACACGTCGGCGCTCAGCGAGCATCGTTTGTTATACTACATCCGGAACAGCGTGATCGTTGCCGGTGCCACCACCGTCATTGCCCTGGTCGTCGCGACTCCGGCCGCCTATGCCCTGGCGCGGCTGCGAATGGCGGGAAAAGCGTGGATCCTGGGTGGGCTCCTCTGTGTGGCCATGTTCCCGCATATCGTCATTGCGGGACCGGTGTGGCAAATCCTGGAACGCCTCGGCGGGTTGAATACCCATTGGGGGCTGGTCCTGCCCTATGTCTCACTGACCCTTCCGCTTGCGGTGTGGGTCCTGACCACGTTTTTTCACGAACTGCCTTTCGAGTTGGAAGAAGCCGCCCGGATCGACGGCTGCACGACGTGGCAAGCGTTGTACAGAATCGTGTTGCCCCTCGCGGCGCCGGGGCTGTTTACCGCGACCATCCTCACGTTTATCTATGCGTGGAACGAGTTTTTCTTTGCTCTGCTGATTCTCACCGACCCCGAACATCAAACCCTTCCGGTGGGCATTGCCCTCTTTCAAGGAGAATTCACCATGCCGTGGGGAGAAATAGCAGCCGCCTCCGTGATCGCCACGCTACCGTTAATCATCATCGTCCTGCTGTTTCAACGCAGGATCATCAACGGCCTGTCGGCCGGTGCGGTGAAAGGGTAACGCATGGCCGGACTTGTGCTGCGACACATCGAGAAAACGTTCGGCCGGACCCCGGTCTTGCATGACGTGTCACTTGAAGCCGGTGACGGTGAATTCGTCGTCTTGCTGGGTCCGTCGGGTTGCGGCAAATCCACGTTGCTTCGCATTATCGCCGGGCTCGAACCGCAAACCCGTGGCTCGGTGCACATCGGAGGACGGTGCGTCGATGCCTTGCCTCCTTCTGACCGTGACATCGCCATGGTCTTTCAACACTACGCCCTCTACCCGCACCTGACGGTCAGAGAAAACCTGGCCTTCGGCTTGAAAATGCGCGGGAAACCCAAGGCCGTCATTCAAGCGCGCATTGCGGAAACCGCCGCATTATTGGAAATTCACGACCTGCTTGACCGGAAGCCCAGGGAACTTTCAGGCGGTCAACAGCAACGCGTGGCCATGGGTCGGGCCATCGTCCGGAAGCCCAGATTGTTTCTCTTTGACGAACCCCTTTCGAATTTGGATGCCCGCCTTCGGACTTCAATGCGGGTGGAATTGAAGAAATTGCACCGGCGCTTGGGCACTACCATGGTCTACGTGACGCATGATCAAGCCGAAGCCATGACGCTGGGGAACACCATTGCCGTCATGAATCACGGCAGGATTCAGCAGATCGGCCGGCCCGATCAGATTTATCATGAACCCGGCAACCCCTTTGTCGCCGGGTTCATCGGCAGCCCTCCGATGAATATGTTCGAGGGCTCCTATCGCCTCCATCAACGGGAGCTTGAATTCCGCGCGGGAGAGTTGACGCTCAGGGTGCCGTTTCAGGCTCACGACCTAGTAGGCGCAGACTCCGGGATCGCCACCTTGGGGATCCGGCCTGAAGACGTGACCTTTGAGCCTCCCGAGTCGAGACACGTGGCGGTCGCCGGAACCATTGACCTGATCGAAAACCTTGGCGGTGATTCCATCGTCTATCTCGTGATCCAAGGGCAGTCCCTGGTGGCACGAACCTCTCCCGTCCTTCGACAACACGCGGGGGATTCCGTCACGGCCTGCATGAAAAACTTCCACCTGTTCATGAACGAAATCCGGATTCCATGGCCGTCGTCATGAAACGCCGAACGTTGCTTTCCCCTATCGTGTCTTACGTTCTGCCTTCGATTGTCTTTTCTCTGTTCCTCTCCATTGACTGTATCGCCGGATCCGACCCTCCATCGGGCATTCAACCGTTGGAGCAACTCCCTCAAGCTCGCGCCCTTTTCACCGACGCATCCGTTCGCGCCCTTCTCACGTCCGCGGATCAGGAATCGTTTCTCAACGAATTGGACAAGCAGCCGCCGGACTGGGATCAATTGCACGACCGGCCCGGTGAAGAACTCGGGACCAAGCTCTTTGACTTCAACCGGCAACGTGATGCAGAACGGGAGGGGCATCCACTTTTGAGCCGGCGCGTGGCGTTTTGGTGGTCCGGCGTCCTGGGTGAATACCATGAAGCCCAACGAGGATTCAGCGTGGTCATGGGACCGGAGTTCACTCAAACGGCCTGGGGCCTTGTCCGATTCAAACCCCTGAGACTGCCTCATGAAATGGTGGCCGCGCCTTCACCGGACGGACTTCAGACGCTTCAAGGCAGCCGCGCGAAGGGAGAACCGGTGGGAATCAGAATCCTTTTCACCGGCACGCTGCTTCCCTGGGAATCCATCATCTATGCCTTTTCTCACGACGGCCGAGAACAGGGGCTGATCATGCCCGTGGTGCAGGTTGACGGGGTACGGTATTTTCTTCATCCCGAATCAGATGAGTGTGGCGACAACGGGGGCGACGGGTCCTTCGGAACAACGGCTTCGAAAACCGACGAATAATCGGCGTCTTGCAGGCCTTGCCCGACGGTCTCTTCCAGGATCCCGCGAATGCCCGCGAGGACCGGGGTTGCCAGGTTCGCGTCGCGTGACGCGTTCAGACATAACTCGACGTCCTTTAAAAGATGCCTGGTCGAGAAGTTGGGGCTTGTGTAGTCACGGGTCAACAGACGCGGAATTTTTTTCTCGAACATGGGCGCCATCAAGGCGCTCTGCTTCAGGACGTTCATGAACGTCTCGACTTCGACGCCCGACCGCTGAATCAAGCCCAGGCTCAAAGAAAAGGCCGTGATGTGGGACGCAATGAGTTGATTCAAGGCCAGCTTCAAGGCAGCCGCCTGCCCAATCGGCCCCACCAGCAAGGGTTCTTCGCAAAAACATTTCAACACCTCGTGCCATCGGTCTATGTGTTCGGCTTTTCCGCCGACCATGACGAGGAGGCGGCCGGCTTTCGCTTCGGCAAGGCTCCCGAGGACCGGCGCCTCGAAATAATCTCCTAAGCCCGTTCGAATTTCCCGACCGAGCGCGATGCTTTCAGACGGAGCGATCGTCCCCATCTGAATAATCGTCCGATTTTGAAAGTCCGGCTTCTCCAAGGAGAACAAGGCATCCCGTATGGCCTGCGCATCGGCCAACATGAGGATGGTGCACGTCGAAGCCTCGACCGCCTCTGCGGCAGACCGTGCCCTGAGGGCGCCCCGGTGTTGAAGGGCCGTGCATTTTTCTTCCGTTCGGTTATACACCACGACGTCACGGCCGAGCGTCATCAGCCGCTCGGTCATGGCTGTTCCCATTACGCCCATGCCGATCAATGAAACTTGCATCGTTCCCCCTCGCCTGAGAAAAAGTTCGTTGACGTGACAGGTGTAACGCAGGGCCATGAGGAAATCAAACGAACGGGCAGGATCACCGGCCGGTGGTTGCCGTCCCACTGCCGGTTGACCCTCGCTTTTCAAGTCGGTATCTTCATCACTGCCATCGAGGTGAAAGGGCTTCTGGCCAAGATGAATACACACCCACATTGAAACAACGGAACCCGAACAACCATGGATATTTCAATCGGTTCGAATCAACTACGTAATACGAACGGCACTTTTGTGGCACAGGACCAAGACCTGATCAAAGTGGAACACAAGGTTGACGACGGAGCTATCCTCTTGAGCATGCAGCTTTACAACCCTGCCGGGTCGCAGGTGGCCAAGCTGGAGCGCAACGCATGGGCGTCCAATGACCAGGACCGCTTCGAGCTCCGGGCCGACCCCGAATCGGTGACGGTAATTGATAACACGCTGAAAGGCGTGGTGTTCTTCGTCAAAAAAGATGGGGAAACCGGCATCCAAATCCCGCAAGCCAAATTTTACTTGCCGGGCGGGACGGTGTCCGAGGTGACGGCCGAACAGTGGCACGTCGGGAACAAGATGGAGCTGAAAGACGCGGACATCGATCTGCAAGGGGGGGCGATTGAGATCCAATAGGTTCTCTCAAGCCGCCTCGCCGTCGTCCTCCTGAATCGCGGACCGACCGCCCTTCCCTTCTTTCAACCCGTGGCCCCCGCATCTCTCCGTAGGACCAGGTGACTGGGAGTGTCGACGCTGTTCTATCACCGGCTGGCCGATTTTCTCGTTCTTCTCCATTTCCTCTTCGTTCTTTTTGTCCTGTTCGGAGGACTGCTGATCCTGCAATGGCGGTGGGTGATGTGGCTCCACCTTCCTGCGGCGGCTTGGGGATCCCTGATTGAATTCACCGGCTGGATCTGCCCGCTCACGCCCCTGGAGCATTGGCTCCGGGAAACAGGTGGAGGCCAGGGCTATCAATCCGGTTTCATTGAATACTACGTTCTGCCTCTGCTTTATCCGGCAGCGTTGACCGGACAGATCCAAGTCGTTCTCGGCCTTCTGGTGCTGCTCCTGAACTGCGGCGTCTACCTGCTCGTGTTTAGCCAACGGCATCAATCCATGCAACGCCCATAGCCCGGATTTCTCACCAGGCTCCGTCGCGAGGGCGTCGAGACGCCGCTGTGCCGGGGCGCACGGACTGCAAGACGCTGTAGGCATAGTTGACACTATGTCGAAGTGGCTTGCGGGAGTACGCCCCGGCACAGCGAGTGGATCGGCATCCGTAGCAGGAGGCTGGTGAGAAATCCGGGCTAACTCAGAGACCTTCAAAGAATGGCTTGCGCGATGCCTGCGACTCTCTTGACCGCCTCATTGCCCGACAGTATAGTCGGGGTCGTACGTTTTCTTTGGACATGGTTCCCATGAACGATTTGGCAGGTAAAAAGCTGGGACTGCTCCTGTCGACCCCGCCTTCTCATCCCAATGCGGACGTGGTCGCCGGATTGAGCCGTGAAGCCCTGCGCTCTCACGTGAGCGTCTACTTGTATCTCATCGATGAGGGCGTGAAAAACCTGGAAAACCCGGCGATCCTCAGTCTGGCCTCGGCAGGCGTCAAATTGAGCGTCTGTGCGTACGGGTGCCAGCAGCACAAGGTGTCCACGGAAGGATACGGTCAGGAAGTGACGTTCTGCGGTTTAGTGGTCCTCTCCCAAATCATTACAGGCTGCGATCGGTTCGTCAGCCTGTAACGGGCTTCCCCTTTTCTGTTCTGTCCCTCTTCTCAGGACTCTTCACGAATCTCTGCGGAACGCTGTTCGTCACAAAGTCAGCGCCGCCGGCCGTACAGGAAGGTGATATTGATGCGCCGGGATTCATATGCGTCCCGAAACGCACAGGTGTCCGATTCATGAAAGAGGTCGGAATTGAAGACCAGTGCCCGGTTTGCTCGATAGGGGACCTTCACGGGTGACGCGCCGCTTTGTTTCAGGAACTCCCGAATTTTTGGCTGAAACGCCGTCGAATTGTACACCTTGAAATCCCACTCCGTTGGAGCCTCCTTATCCCAAACAATCAAGCCCCCGCTCGCAGGATCGAGATTCGCGTCATCGGGCGTGATCCAAAAGTTCACGTTGACGGCTGCCGCATCGGCATGGATTTTCAATGGACGACGCGTGCTATCCTGCTTAAACGCCCAGGCTTGGAGCAATCGGTGTTCGCGAAAGATCCCCGGAAAGGTGGCGCGTAATTCTTCGGCCACTTGCAACAATAACGGTGAGGAAAAGCCTTCGCCCAGAAACGCTCCGATGTATCCGTCTTCATAATCCTTCTTCCAGATCGTGGATTCCCGGCAGAATTGCCGTAGGGCTGTGAGTACTTCGGGTCGCAACAACGCATCGATATACATGATTTCAGGCCGGCTCGCGTTATAACGTCGCTCAATCTCTTCCACGTCCAGTTCCGGATTCAACGCTCCCTGGGGCAACGCAGGATTATCGGCATAATGCAAAATTCGATTCACCGACGGAGCAAGGGCCTGAGCCTCTTCCCGGCTGAGGCGGACCCTCCGGTTCGCCCCCCCTGATCGTAAGGCCTTCTGTCGTAACGCGGTGAGGGTTGCCTGATACCGGCCATCGGTCTGCCCCCCCCATCCGCGTTCGGCCAGGTAATGCATTTGCTCGGCATCGTGCTTAATGCGGGAGGCATAAAGCGTTTCAACCTGCACGGGCCTTCCATGGTTTTGTAGCAGATCGGCCGACGTGCGGAGTTCGTGCAGGGCGCCCTCCGTATCCTGCTTCCACAACCGGGCCAATCCCAGATGATGATGGGCTTTCGCGTAATGGGGTTTGAGGGATACGGCGTGTTCGAACCGGGAGATCGCCTCGTCAAGACGTTCATCCTCAAACAGGATCGCACCGAGATTACAATGAGCCTCGGCATTTTCCGGGTTGAGCGCAATCGCCCGTTGGTACGCGTCCTTTGCTTCGTCTCTCTTGCCTTGTTCCTTCAGGGCCACGCCCAGGTTGTTGTAGCCTTCCGGGTGATCGGGTTTGATCGTCAAGACCTGCTTATAGGCCGCACAGGCAGCGTCCAGTTCTCCCTGTTCCCGCAAGACGTTGCCCAGGTTCCCCAACGCTTCGACGTAGTCGCTCTTGAGCGCGAGGGCTTGCCGGTAGGCACGTTCAGCTTCGCGTAATTGATTGAGGTTTTGATGGACGAGCCCCAGGTTGTAAAAATAGAGCGGCTTCGTCGCGTCGCGTTGAATGGCCTTCGAGATACAGTCGAGTGCCCGGTCATACCGGCCTTGCTGGTACGCAACCAACCCGAGCAAATGGAGGGCATCGGCATGGGCCGGGTCCTGAGTGAGGACTTGTTGATAACAGGTTTCGGCCTGGGACAATCGCCCACCCCGATGATGGTTGACCGCCTCCTCAAACAGTTTCTTGGCAAACACCGTGCCTGACGCTGCCTGAGACTTGCCCGTCAACTTGGCTTGCCGTCTTCGTTCAGTCCTGTTCATCAGGCTGCGCCAACCGTGTTTTCGAGACGTTTCACTTGCATGACCCTCAAAAGAGTACCCCTGCCCTTGTCAGAAAGTAAAGCGTTCGAGGAACCACCAAAGCCCACGGTCCTGCATCGACTCAAGCTTCACGAGCCTGTGCTGACATTCGACTTCACAAAAAAAAGGGGCCTGCACGCACGTGCAGGACCCTTGACACCGTTTCCGAAATTTAAAACCCTTCGGCAAAGCTGCGCAGTTTTCGACTCTGACTCGGGTGGCGGAGTTTGCGCAGGGCCTTGGCTTCGATCTGCCGGATCCGCTCCCGCGTCACCTCGAAATCCTGCCCCACTTCCTCCAAGGTATGGTCCGTCGCCTCCCCGATCCCAAACCGCTTCCGCA
>MPMZ01000049.1 GCA_002238765.1 Nitrospira sp. bin75 | reverse complement strand
CTTGGCGGGCAAACGCCCGATCAAGCCTATGGCAACCAGCCCAAGCCAATCCCGGCGGCGGCATAACCAGAGCGGAGAGCCACTTATCGACAGCCTGCCAACTGTTCAAAGAAACCGAGCCACCTCTAAATGTTCTAAATGTCATCATTTAAACGGGGCTTATAGACTTAACTAAACAGGGCCTGAGAAAGGGCTCACAATTTAGACTTATATGGTGTAATAGTACGAAAAATCAAGAACGAGGGGGTTGACGAAGAGGATGTTGTTTGATCCTCGATCAAACAACATCCTCAAATTTTGACTAATGGGCTGGCGTGCTTCAATTGAATCAGAAGCACGCCTACCCTTGATGCGGATGAATTGCTACGATCTGTCGTGCTAAATATCGTAGTACAAGAAGAATTCATGCGGATGAGGACGGATGCGGACCTCATCCGCTTCATTTTCCCGCTTGTAGCTAAGCCAGGCTTCCACCAGGTCTTCACTGAAGACGCCGCCCTTCAACAGGAACTGATAGTCGTTTTCCAGGTTATCGAGGGCTTCGTCCAGACTTCCGGGAACGGTCGGGATATTCGAGGCTTCTTCCGGCGCCAGATCGTAGAGATTTTTATCCATGGCTTCGCCCGGGTCAATTTTGTTCTGAATGCCGTCAAGTCCGGCCATCAGCATCGCGCTGAACGCCAAATAGCAATTCGCCGAGGGATCGGGAAATCGCACTTCGATCCGTTTCGCCTTCGGGTTGGGAGAATACATCGGAATCCGGATCCCGGCCGACCGGTTCCGGCTGGAATACGCCAACAGCACGGGCGCTTCGAATCCCGGGGTCAACCGTTTATAGGAATTGGTCGTGGGATTCGTGAATGCCGCCAGGGCCGCAGCATGTTTCAGGATGCCTCCGATGTAATACAGACAATTTTTCGACACACCCGCGTATTCCTTGCCGGCGAACGTCGGCTTGCCGTCCTTCCAGATACTTTGGTGGGTATGCATACCCGTGCCGTTGTCCTGGAATAACGGTTTCGGCATAAACGTCGCGGTCTTGTTGTGACGCCGGGCCACGTTTTTCACGATGTACTTGTACATCATCATTTTGTCGGCCATGCTCAGCAACGTATCAAAACGCAGATCGATTTCCGCCTGTCCCGCCGTGGCCACTTCGTGGTGATGTTTTTCAACGTGCATCCCGGCTTTTTCCATCTCCCTGATCATTTCGGAGCGGATATCCTGTTGCGTATCCGTCGGAGGAACGGGGAAATAGCCTTCCTTATGCCGGGGCCGCGATCCCAGATTGTGCCCGTCCTCGCCTGAATTCCAAATCCCCTCCTCGGAGTCGATGAAATAATATCCCGAATTGCTGGTTTGGTCATAACTGGCATGATCAAAAATAAAGAACTCGGCTTCAGGCCCCCAATAGGAGAGGTCGCCGATCTTGGTGCTCTTCAGGTACTGTTCCGCCCGTTGCGCCACGCCTCGCGGGTCACGCTCGTAGACCGCCCGCGTGAGCGGGTCCTGCACGTTACACACCATGCTAAGAGTAGGCAGTTCCGTAAACGGATCCAGACGGGCGGTGTTCGGGTCGGGAAAGACCAGCATGTCGCTGTTCTGAATCGCTTTCCACCCGCGGATGGACGACCCGTCGAATCCCGCGCCATCCTTGAATAAATCAAGTGTCAGTTCTGAGGTCGGGGTGGAAAAATGCTGCCACGTCCCGACCAGGTCCACAAATTTGAGATCGACAATTTCCACCTTGTTCTTCTTGGCAAAATCCAACACCTCACGCGGAGTCATTCCGTACCTCCTTCTTCACAAAATAGGTTATATAACGATGCCACGAACGATTGCTCAGGAATAGGCGCGTTCGCTGTGCTGGCTCAAATCGAGCCCGACTTCTTCCTCCTCCGGCGTCACTCGAAGGCCGACCAGCAGGTCGACGATTTTCAAAATCACAAAGGTGCCCACCAACACAAACACGAGCGTGGAAACGGCCAGCACGAACTGAATCACGAATTGGCCGGGGTTCCCGTAAAATAAACCCTGGGCGCCGACGGACGCGAATAGTCCGGTGGCCAAGATCCCCGTAAAGCCACCGACTCCGTGAATAGCCACCACGTCGAGCGAGTCATCGTACCCGAGTCTGATTTTCAGGACAACCGCGGCGTAACAAACGACGCCGGCCACGAGGCCGATCAGCAACGCCGCCAAAGGCGACACGAACCCGGCTCCGGGGGTAATGGTCGCCAGGCCCGCGATGATGCCGCTCGCCAAGCCCAGCATGGTCGGTTTGCCGGTCCGCAGCCATTCCGCGCCCATCCAACTGCACCCGCCGGCGCACGCCGCAATATGCGTGGCAACAAAGGCCGATGCCGCGCCGCCGTTGGCGCCCAGGGCGCTCCCCGCGTTGAATCCAAACCACCCGAACCACAACAGGCCCGTCCCCAGGACCGTCATGGGAAGATTGTGCGGCACCATGGACTCGACCCCGTAGCCTTTCCGTTGTCCCAATACCAGCGCGCAGACGAGGGCGGCAAACCCTGAACTGATATGCACGACGGCCCCGCCGGCAAAGTCCAACGCGCCCATCTCCGCCAGCCAGCCTCCGCCCCACACCCAATGGGCCAGCGGGGAATAAATCAGGACCGACCAGAGGACGGCAAACAACAGCAACGCCGTGAATTTCATCCGTTCGGCGAAGCTGCCGGTGATCAGTGCCACGGTGATGGCGGCGAACATGAGTTGAAACACCATGAATGTCAAATGGGGAATGCCGGTGCCGGGAAAGGCGTCCTGTCCCACGCCCATGGAGAAAAGAAATTCCAGGCTGCCGATCACGCCGCCCACGTCCGTGCCGAAGGCCAATGTATAGCCGAGCAGGACCCACACGATGCTGATCATGCACAGGATGACGGCGGTATGCATCAGCGTCCCGAGGACGTTCTTGGTGCGAACCAGCCCGCCGTAAAAGAGTGCTAACCCGGGAAGGGTCATACACAGGACCAATGCGGACGACACCAGAATCCACGCCGTATCACCCGTATCGATGGCGCTGGGGGGGCCGTCCTGGGCCCACACGGTTGCCAGCCCGCAACAGACGCTCAGAATCACAACCAACAGCCACATGTATAAGAAGGTCGAGTGCTTCACGGTTCCACCTCTGGTTAAGGGTTAGATGAACCGGCGCATCCGGTCAGCCGGATACGCAAACAGTCAGAGACAATCCGTTGCCGGAACGTTGCAGGCTCTCGCGTTAATGCCCCAAGCCATTCCCGCGGCGGTCTCTGATCTCTGACAGAGTTTTCACGGTGTTCGCATGGTTGCCCGGTTACAGCGCGCCTTCACCCGTCTCTCCGGTACGAATGCGAATCACACTATTCAGATCTGAAACAAAAATCTTCCCATCGCCGATACTCCCTGTTTTGGCGGCGGTCCTCAGGGTTTCCATGACCTTTTCTTCCATACTATCGGCAACGGCGAGTTCGATCTTGACTTTCGGCACGAAATCGATTTGGTACTCCGTGCCGCGGTAGGTTTCCTTATGACCTTTTTGCCGGCCAAATCCTTTGACTTCGGAAACCGTCATTCCCTGAATGCCCGCTTCAGTCAAGGCATCTTTCACTTCATCGAGTTTAAAGGGCTTGATTATGGCTGTCACAAGTTTCATGGGTTTCTCCCCTTTCAAAATTGAAAGTGTCGTCGAAAAAGCATGAACGACCCGCCGGGAGGTCGTTCATGGCTGACGTCATTCAATCTCAAGAATCGATCCGAACTCTAAGTATAGGCTCGTTCGCTATGTTCGCTCAGATCAAGTCCGACGATTTCCTCGTCCCTCCCGACGCGAAGGCCCATCACCATATCCAACACTTTCAAAATAATAAAGGTTCCGACAAACGAAAACACCCAAGTGGCTCCCACACCCACTGCCTGGATGAGGACTTGCCCCGGATTTCCGAAAAACAAGCCGGTTGCCCCCACGCTGGCGAAGAGTCCCGTGGCGATCGCCCCCCACGTACCTCCGATGCCGTGAATGGCCAATACGTCGAGAGCATCATCATAGCCGAATTTGGCTTTCCATACCACGGCTAAATAACAGAACACCCCGGCGCCGAAACCGATCAGAATCGAGGCAATCGGACCGACAAACCCCGCCGCGGGCGTAATCGCCACCAAACCGGCAATGGCGCCGCTGGCCCCGCCCAGGACCGTGGGTTTGCCGCTCTTCATCCATTCGACCACAAGCCACCCCAACACCCCGGCGGACGTGGCCACCTGGGTGGCGACAAACGCGCCGGCGGCAACCCCGTCGGCCGCCAAGGCGCTCCCCGCGTTGAACCCGAACCAGCCCACCCAGAGCAAGGATGCCCCAACCACGGTGAAAGGCAGGTTATGAGGCGCCATCTTTTCGGATCCGAAGCCGTGCCGTTTTCCCAGGACCAGCGCCGCGGCCAGAGCCGCCACACCCGAACTGATGTGTACGACGGTGCCGCCGGCAAAGTCCAAGGCGCCCAATTCACCCAGCCATCCGCCGCCCCAGACCCAATGGGCCAGCGGCGCATAGATCAGGGTGACCCACAGGACCGCAAACAGCACGTACCCCATGAACTTCATGCGTTCCGCGATGGCCCCGCTGATCAACGCCACCGTGATTGCCGCGAACATGAGCTGAAACACCATGAACGCGAGATGCGGGACGGCCGTTCCCGGGAACGCTTCCGGACCGACGCCGGCCGACCCCAGAAACTCGAAACTGCCCACGATGCCGCCCACGTCCGTGCCGAAGGCAATGGTATACCCCCACAACACCCAGACCACGCTGACCATGCACACGGAGATGAAACTGTACATCATGGTGCTCAACACGTTCTTGTCGCGCACCATTCCGCCGTAAAAGAGCGCCAGGCCCGGAATGATCATGGCGAGCACCAGCGCGGAAGACGTCAGGAGCCATCCCGTGTCGCCCGCGCTGATGGCCGTTGATCCCTCGTCCGCCATGACCGTTCCGGCAAGGAATTGAAGTAGTAATGCTGAGCTTAATATACTTATATTCATGATTAGCATTTTCTTGTCTCCCATTTTCTCCCTCCTTATAAACGTTTGAAAATTTCCCTAAAAGAGGAAGATCATTTCACCTGCCAACGTTGATTGGCTGTCGCTCACACCGTCGCCATCGCTGAACGTCTCCCTGTCGGATTTGTCGTAGCGGAATTCCAGCCGGGTGATGAGATTGGGAACCGGCTTGTACTGCAGGGTCCACGTGGTTTCCCACAATGTCTGATTGAAAGTTCCGGCATCTTGTGCGCCCGAGACCCAGTGAGGACACAAATGGGCATTACCTAGATCGCCATAATCACCACTAGATTCGGGATTATCAGGATCAGGCTGTGAATCCGACCCGAAGCACGAAAATGCACCAGCCGCATCTTCAAAAACTTCCGCGCGAACGTGGAGTCCCCACTGGTCGTTGAAGTCATAGATGGCGTAGCCGGCCACGCCGTTCCACCGGGCATTGGCAGCTCCAGGTACCGCCTGATTCCCGTAATAGCCTTCCAACACAAGTTCCAGTTGATCGGTGGCCTGTAGGTCGATGATCCCTCCGACCTGCATGCGATCAGCAGTTGCTTGTCCTCGTGTGTTGCCCTCCAGTCCCCAAAATCCGAATATCGAAACCCCCAGGTTGTCCATGGGCACGAGAGACAGCAGCGCTTCAATGGATTTGCTGTTGTTGTCATCCGCTTGCAGCCCGGTAAAGGAATTGATGGCGCTGACGGCCAGCGAGGCGGAATCAGAGAAATCAAACGAAGCACGGAACCCCGTCACGGTGAACGGTTCCCCGATACCGAACAGGAACGAACGCGAGAAATTGGGGTTGAGCGGACTTTCGATCACTTCATACCCGATCAACGTGTTCATGCGACCGGCCTGTAACGTGAGATTATTTGCCGGCATGTATTGGACGTAGGCTTCCTGAAAGTCGAAATCGTCCGACCCTGTCCCACCGGTAAACTTGGCGTCTTCTCCGAAGTTCAACTTGAGGCGGAATCCCGCCTGGTCGGTTAACGCACCTCCCGGACTCGCGGCTTTTTCCAGGACGAGTTGCGCCATGTTGGGCCGGAAGGAATTCGACTCGCCGTCAAAACTCCGGTTGTTGTTCACGCCGGTGGAAGGATTGTTGAAATTCTGCGTATACGACGTTTCCACGTACCCGTACAGCGAAAGGTCGAGTTTCTTCGCCAATGTGTCGTCTTCGGCAAGCGCCACGGAACTCAACAGTGGTACGGAAATCCACCCCGCGACCGCAATGCTGAAAACAACCAATAACATTCGAGTCATCATTCGTTTGACCATGGCAGGTTCTCCTTCGTCGAAATTCGTTGCTGGGGAGTCAATTCGGTACACTCCCTGGTGTGCGCCTTGTGCATAAACAAGAAAAGGTTGTCGTATTCTTCAATGCTCCTCCACGACCAAAAAAAAAGCCCTCAACCCCTGTCTACGTGGTTGAGGACTTCGTCGTCCTTTGAATATAAAGGATACACGCCAAGACACCGATGTCCCGGCAGTTTTTCTTTTTTACATCAGTTCTACCTGACAGTCAAGACAAAATTGTCGAAATTATCTACTGAACCTTACCAGCAGCCTGTGTTATAGAGTTCACCGTCATGTCTGAAGATCCCTTGTCACCTGCGGAGTCTCTGCGGAACGCTCCCGTGTTCAACGAACCCCCTCCGAATCCCGAGGGCGGCAGGACCCTCATAGTAGACCACGCAGATGCCGCCTGTTATCCCCGCCCGAGCGCAGCCCTGAAGGATGCCGGCCCGAATGACCAAGTTTTTGTTCGTGCGGGAATCTATGAAGACCGTTTATTCGGCACGCAGGAACGCATTCAACTCATCGGCGCCGGACGGGACCACGTCCAGATTTTCAGCCGCCGGAGCGGCCCCCTGTATTTACAACAAATTCCCGGCGGGCGCATTTCAGGCATCACGTTCCGTTACGTCGGAAGCGACCAGCACTCCGCGATCAATATTTTTGATTCCACCTGCACGATTGCGCAATGCCGGGCAACCGAAGGCCTGCTCTCGGGAATTGTCATTTATGGCCCGAACTGCAGACCGTCCCTGATCGACAATGAAGTGTGCCGGAATCGCGAATCGGGCATTTTCAGTTTTGCCGGGGCGCAACCTTACCTGGCCGGGAACGTGTGTTTCGAGAATCACCATTTCGGCTTGGCCGTTCGAGACGACGGGACACGACCGGATTTTCTCAAAAATATCTGCCGCCACAATATGCTCAGCGGCATGCTCCTGTTCCATGGAGCCCAGGCATTGATCCTGGAGAACGAATGCTACGACAATTACCATTGGGGGCTGGTCATGACACCCGACTCCCGGCCAACGCCGGAACTCGACCAACTTCTGACCTGCAATACGCTTGATGACAACCCACGAGGAGCCTCTATCGTGACCGAGCAACCCCTGGGAGAAATCGGACGATAGCACGATGAAAGATGACGGAAGAGAAAACACCGGCTGCCGGCAGGTTCATGCTAGGGGGAGAAGACCGTAGGCAGAATACGGCCCCACGTGATCCATTGCCATATTCGTTCATGTCCCCAATACAGGAAGATTTTCGCCAGAGCATCGAAACCACCGACAATAGCCGCGGCCATCAACTCACCCGAATACAGAAAAACGACGATGGTGGTCACCATGGTCGCCAAGACCCTCCAACTGATGCCTTTCACCACGCTCCGAAGATGAGTATCCATAGACCACTCCTTATTGAGTCCTGCCGAGGGCCTGGCCCTTTTGACGTTTCGGAGATTTCCGAAAGCGACGATTCCGACCCCGGTCGTAAAACGCTCTCAACGTATACCGGTCCAACACGTTGGCAACGGCGGTCCTGACGTCAAACATGACGCTTTGAATGGGACATTCCCGGGTTTCGGCATACGGACAATCCTGACACGTTTGATAGGCGGTCTGACTCACGCAGGGGATTGGTGCCAGGGGACCGTCCAGAATACGAATCACCTGTCCGAGTGACACGTCTTCCGGGGGTTTAATCAACCGGTAACCACCCTGAACACCGGGACGGCTCCCCAGAATGCCGGCCCGTTTCAATTCCAACAGAATGGTTTCCAAAAAACCCACGGGAATTTGTTGGGTTTCTGCAATGTCGGATCGTCGCAACGCAGATTGATTGTACGCCTTGGTCAATTCAATCAGGGCCCGCAACCCGTATTCGCTTTTCTTGGAAAGTCTCATATTATTAATAATGTTTAGAATAATTATTAAGGATTATCGCAAAAAAAATCTCTCTCCTTCTCAAACCCTCCTTGGCTGTCGTGACGGCGGCACCGGGAATTCCCCTCTCAAAGACAAGGTTTGGTGGAGGGCAGGGGACTTGAACCCCCGACCCCAACGTTGCGAACGTTGTGCTCTCCCAACTGAGCTAGCCCCCCACGTCCGGCACTCTATCAAAAGGGCTGGCGTCCTGCAATCAAATCACGGATCGCGTATATGGACTGTCCGGCCTTCAACCGTCAGACGACCCGCGGCAAATAGCCTGATGGCCTTGGGTAACAGGTCATGCTCTTCCTTCAAGATTCGTTCGGACAAGGTCCCTGCGGTATCACCTTCTTCCACGGGCACGGCTTGTTGCAGGATAATGGGACCCGTATCCATACCTTCGGTCACAAAATGGACCGTACAACCGGCAACTTTTACTCCATGTTCCAATGCCTGTTGTTGAGCATTTAAGCCCGGAAAACTGGGAAGCAGTGAAGGATGAATGTTCAAGATTCGCGATTCGTAGGCATCAATGAGAACCGAGGTGACGATTTTCATATATCCCGCCAATACGACCAACTGGACCCGGTGGTGCCGCAACGTCTCTAACAGTTTTTTGTCATAGGCTTGCCGGGGATCCGGCGCATCAGCCACTGACTTCGGATCAAGAAAAATTGCTGCCACGTGATGGCGTGTCGCACGCTCCAGTGCCGGGACACCTGGTTTGTTACTGATCACGACCGCAATCTCAGCGTTGACCGTACCAGCTTCAATGGCATCAATGATGGCTTGAAGATTGGTTCCTCTGCCTGAAACAAGCACGCCGAGCCGGAGCAGGTTCATGGCGTCCTCCCGAACATCTCTACCTCCTCTCGTCCGTCCTTACAAAGGAGAGGAAGGATATGAACGCCGGAGCTAGACACGGACGAGTTCCACCAAGGTCTCGATATGCGCGGTCTGCGGGAACATGTCAAACGCCTGTACCAGCCGGATGTGGTACTGTGTCGCGCAAAGCCGGTTGAGGTCACGAGCCAGGGATGAGGCGTCACACGAAAGATACAGCATGCGTGGCGGTCGGATACGTCCCAGGGATTCGATGCAACGCCGGCTCAGTCCCGTCCGCGGGGGATCCATGACAATCACGTCGTATTCGTCGGGGGCCACCGTCTCCAAAAAGTCCTCAACCTTGGCCGTCCGCATACGATATCGTCCGATATGATTTTGAGATGCCGATTTCTTGGCATCGGCTGCGGCATAAGGATTCTCCTCGACTTCCGTGACCAGTGCTCCGTTTTTTGCCAATCCCAACCCCATGCATCCGACCCCGGCATAGAGCTCAAGTACGCGCATTTGTCGATCCTCGACGTTCAGCCAATCGGCCAGCGTTTGAAACACCATCGCATACACCGGCCAATTCGCCTGCATGAACGATCGATCGCTGACTCGAATGACCATATCCTGAAATCGTTCAAACAGATGCGGTTCTCCCCGGACGACCCGCCGCACAAACCTTCTTTGAGACGTCGTCGCGGAGGAGGAAGTCAGGACACACCCAATCACGGCAGGAATCTCCGCAAATAAGTCCAAGAGTTCTCGTGCCTGATTTGGCGAAGCACGGGACACCGTGCACAGAATCTGATGCGTGCCGAACGCGTCCGAAGATCGAATTTCCACGTGTGAGAGAAACGCGGGCAACCGACGCTGGCCGGCCAATCGTCCCTCGATGTCTTCGATCACGCCTTTCATGGGCTTGGAAACCAACAGGCAGCCCACTCCCTTGACCGGATGATGCGATCGTTCCCGGACGAATCCGAGGTGAAACGTCCCATGCTGTTGAAATACCCTGAAGCGAACTCTCCGCCGGTATTCATAAGGGAAAGGAGAAGGGACAGGGTCGTTGAATGTCACCTGTTCGATGTGACCAATACGCGAAAACGATTCTTTCAGTACACGCTGCTTGTACTGCAATTGTGCCTCATAGTGAGCATGCTGAAATTGGCAGCCCCCACATTCATCATAGACGGAACACGGAGCTGGGATACGATGCGGTGACGTGACAAGAATCTCATCGATGGTGGCGAACTGGTAATGGCGATGCCGATCGCCGAGGGCCACCGTCACCACCTCGTCCGGCAATCCGCCGCGGACGAACGTCACCATGGAGTCCGAACGGGATAATCCCCATCCACCCGCAACGACACGTTCGATGGTGAGAGACGGAAACGTCGGCATCAGGAAAGCTCGCGATTAGTTTTCCGAACGAAATTCCACGTTCAGATCCTTGATTCTGCGGTGCAAGTGACTTCGTTCGATCTTCAGGTCATCGGCGGTCTTCGAAACGTTCCCGCCGTTCTCTCTCAAACGGATTGCAATATACTCGCGTTCAAACGCATGCCGGGCGTCCTTTAAGGAATCATAGACGTCCATGGGATTGACCCGTTTGAATCCTCTCGGCATAAACGGCAAGACGTCGTCCACCTCGATGGTGCTTTTGGGCACCATGATCATCAGGCGCTCGACTTGGTTGCGAAGCTCCCGAATGTTGCCCGGCCACTCATGGCGCGCCAGGGCATCCAACGCCTCCGGAGTGATTTCTTTCAATTTCACCCCCTGCTCTTCGGCATGAATCTTCAAAAAATGCTTGGTGAGGGCCGGAATATCCTCGCGTCGTGCCCGTAGCGGCGGTATTTCTATCGGCAACACGTTTAATCGATAAAACAAGTCCTCGCGAAAATTCCCCTTTTCGATTTCGTGACGAAACTCCTTGTTGGATGCCGCAAGAACGCGAACGTTGACCTTGATCAGTTTTCCTCCACCTACCCTCGTGAACTGTTGCTCTTCCAGGACGCGAAGCACTTTCGCTTGTGTGGCCAGGCTCATATCCCCGATTTCGTCGAGGAACAGGGTCCCGCCGTCCGCAAAATCGAATTTCCCGCGTTTCTGAGAAACAGCTCCCGTAAATGCCCCACGTTCATGCCCGAAGAGTTCCGTTTCAATCAGCGTCTCGGGGATCGCCGCACAATTGACTTCGATAAATGGACGATTATGGCGAGGACTTTGAAGATGGATGGCCCGGGCCACCAGTTCTTTCCCCGTGCCGTTTTCCCCGGAAATCAAGACGCGACTGTGAGTCGGCGCAGCAGCCGCAATTTGCTGTCGAAGCCGCTCCATCACGGAGGAGGCCCCGACAAGTTGCGAATGCCGTTCGACCTTGACGCGGAGGTTGATATTTTCTTCTTCCAGCTTGCGTTGGTGCAGGGCATTGCGCACCAGGATGGTGACTTTTTCAAGATCCAACGGTTTCTCCAGATAGTCATAGGCCCCCAGTTTCGTAGCCTTCACCGCGGTTTCCACGGACCCATGCCCGGACATCATAATGACCATCGTGTTCGGAAATTGTTCGCGCACGCGCTTTAACACCTCCAAGCCATCGATTTCCGGCATCCAAATATCGAGGATCACGACGTCCGGGGGCTCCATTTGAATGACTTTCAGCGCCTCCCCACCGGTTTTCGCGATCGCGACTTGATACCCCTCGTCCTCCAAAATACTACTCAAGGTATTCAAGATGGAAGGTTCATCATCGACGATGCAGATGTTGCCGGACATGCTTCTTCCTCCAAGTTACGCCGGATTGCAAACCCGGACTCCACAAAGATCCTTGGCGAACCCGTCGCCCACGATCAGTTGCCCATACACCCTCTTCGGAAATCAGGTGACGGGAAGTTCGATAATAAACAAAGCCCCTTGGGGATCACGATTGGACGCTTCGATGGTCCCATTGTGATCCGTCACGATTCGACGGACAATCGCCAGCCCAAGTCCGGTTCCCGTTCGTTTTCGTGAAAAATACGGGACAAATAATTGTTCCTGATCTTCTTGAGGAATGCCCGGTCCTTCGTCGGCCACCGTGACTCGGACCCGTTTCTGATTCCAATCCATTTGCGTGGCAACCCAAACCCGCCCTTTCTGCTTCATGGCCTGAATGGCATTGTCAAACAAATTGACGAAGACGCGCCGCATCTGCTCCCGGTCGAGATTGATATCCGGGACCGAAAAATCGAACGCCGGAATAAACTCGACGTCGTGGTGACCTCCCCGATACAGGGCACTCACTTTTTCAATGATCTCGTGCAACGATTCTTTGGCCATGTGCGGAGCGGGCATTCTGGCAAATTTCGAAAATTCATCGACCATTCGCTTTAAACTGCCCACTTCGTTCACAATGACGTTGGTCGATTGATCAAAGATCGCTTTGAAATCGGCAGACCCTTCAAAATACTTTTTTCGTAACCGCTGGGCCGCCAGTTGAATGGGCGTCAGAGGATTCTTGATTTCATGCGCAACCCGTTGTGCCACTTCCTGCCAAGCGGCCGTCTTCTGCGCCTTGATCAATTCAGTTCGATCCTCGAAGACAAACACAAACCCCAAATCCTTGCCGGCCTTGTCCGTCATGCGGGAAAGATTCAGCCCCATGGTGAGGAGCTTCCCTTGCGCCTCCATTTGACCTTCGAGAGTCAGACTATCCTGGCCATCGCGCAAAATTCGGTCGTAGGCTTCCTGGAACAACGGGAATTGATGCGCTTTGAAGACGTCAAACGCCAAGCGCCTCCGGACGGCGTCACCCCTGACGCCCAAGATTCGCTCGGCCGAATGGTTGAACGTGGTAATCGTGTGCAGCGTATCAATGGACATCACGCCTGAAGCAATCGTATCCACGACGGCTTCCGTATACGCCCGCCGGCGATCGGCTTCGAGGTTCGATTGCTTGAGCGATTGGTTGGCTTCTTCAAGTTCGACCTTGCTGTTTGACAAATCTTCGGTCATGCGATTAAACGAGTCGATCGCTGTCCCGATTTCATCGGTGGCATTGACCTTAATTCTCACGTTGAGGTCCCCCCGGGCGACAGCTTTGGTTCCTTCAGCCAATTTCTGAATGGGCACGGTAATGCCTCTCGCCACATAAAATCCAAACCACGTGGCGCTGAACAACAACAAGACCGTCACGACCGCAACGAATAAATACGCTCCGGCCCTAATGGGATTTTCCATCGCCTTCATCTGCCGGAAATCGGTATATTGTTTGGCAATCCCCTGCATTTTCGCCAAGATCGCTTCCGAGATGTAGGTATTGACGACCACCACTCCGTCAATCCCTCCGGGTTCGGTGTTGGAGGCGACCGGCACCGCAGCACGGATCAATCGCCCGGTTTGGGCGACTTGCACGGAAGTCACCTCATCCTGTGAATCCAAAACCTGACGCACGAGTTGCCCCACCGGCAACTGAAACATCCTGTCGTTGGCCTCCGGGGCGGTCATACGGACGAGCAATTCCAATTTGGACGAAAAGACATCCACACCCGTGACGTTGAATTCCTCGCGTTTCCGGGCCATGGCAGCCGTCAGGAACGCGCGATGGTCCGGCCGCAGGAAATCTTCCCGATAGATTTCCCTGCTGATGGCCCTCGCACTCTGCGCGGCCAAAGCCAAATGTCCTTCATGATACATTCTGGATAATTCTTCGGAATCTTTCAGGACTTCTTCGATCTGCTTATTAAACCAGACTTTCATCACCTCATTGATCACTCCACTGGCCATCACCGCCAACAACACGGTTGGGATCAATGAAAACCCGATGAAGGCGGCGATCAATTTGGTGCGAAACTCCGACCCCCACAGCCGGTGACGTCGTTCGAAGTACGCTTTGATGATATTACGGGACAACAGGAGGGTCAGGACGACCAGACCGACGACGTCCAGATAGACGAGGAAGAGAACCAACGCATAACTGGGGGTTGGTAGAACCGAGTCTGCCGGCCTTCCTCTGAATCCGCCATATTGTGCGTAGTACATCGTCAAGAGCAAACAGGGAATCAGGAGGAACAGGACAATCAAGATCGGTTTCAAATGAAGACTTCGGGCTTTGGAGCCCGGCTCGCCATCGAGGATCAGCCGTCCCTTTAATTTCGAGGGAGGAAAGTACCGCGGGGTCGATTTGGAAGTCGCCATAACGGGACCGGAAGGCTATCTCCAAAGGGAGGTCGCATGAGTGATCGATGCATGAACGAAGGTAGAAGGGGCTTCTCGCCTTCTGTTTCTCATGGCCGGCAGGAATCTCACGGATTGAAAGAGCCCGGTCAATGCCCAAGTGTACGGGAAAGAAAAGGCGGGAACAACGAAAATCAAACTAAGGGGAACCCGAAGCCAACTCAACGTACTTCATCTGCAACGTATACAACATGTCACGCATCACGTTCGTCTCTTCTTCGGTCAGATTACCCTTGGTCTTTTCTTCCAATATACGAAGAATGTCGATGATTTCCTTGGCCTGCGGCAAGTTGACCGGAAGAACGGGATTCTCCGGCGACAATTGCTCTCCCATAAGCATCAGCGCCGATGTGCCCAACGAAAGAATAAACGTCGAAAAGGAGAGCGGCGGCCCTTCGTGAGAAGGCGTTGAGTCTGATGGGGGGGGAGTCGTGGCCGGAGAAGGAGCCGCCGTGTCGAGGGACTCGGGAGGCGGTTCCTCTCTCGACTGACCGCGTTTATCGCGAACCACAAACCCTGATTCTGGAATGTCACCCATGGTATGCACTCACGTAGCCAAATAAACGTAGCACAATCCCAAGGGCCTCGCAAGGCAAGAAGTCGGGAGGCAGGTTTCATGCGGGGTGTCGCCCCCGCACGACGAGGTCTTTTTGTTTCGGCAAAAGGACCCAAAACCATTGACGCCCGGGCGTGGCCCCAGGAGGGTGCCTTTGCCCCAGTCCCGGTTGCTTGGGCTGCGGAACTCGCTTCGCTCAGACAGTCCTCGCCCCGGAATAGACTTCGGGACCGGGGCACAGCCACGCCCGAAGGCGCCGGAACGGACAGGAGGGGGTACGGCCGAAGATGTCGATTGAAGCCATCGAGCAAACCGGTTATTCTAGCGAACTCGTAAACATGAGGCGCAAGAATGGAGAATGAGATGTCTCAAGCTTTTCGCGATCTCGTCGAAGTGGTGGCCCGGCTTCGGTCTCCCGAGGGATGCCCTTGGGACGTCAAGCAAACCCACGAGTCACTCAAGCCGTTCTTATTGGAAGAAGCGTATGAAGTCCTGGAAGCTCTCGATACGCAAGATCCCCGGCACCTGCGCGAAGAACTTGGGGATCTCCTGCTCCAGATTTTGCTTCATGCCCAGATCAAGTCGGAAGAGCAAACGTTCCGTATTGAAGACGTGATGACCGATTTGAAGCAGAAGCTGATCCGTCGGCACCCCCATGTCTTCACGGCCACGTCCGATGAGACTCCAAAGCTCAATTCCGAGCAAGTCCTCACTCAATGGGAAGCGATCAAACGCGCCGAGCGTCCTGCCGAACAGCAATCCGACTCGATTTTAGCGGGGATTCCGGCCTCGCTTCCCTCCTTGTTGCGGGCCCATCAAATTCAAAAACGAGCATCACGCGTGGGGTTTGACTGGGAGAATCCAAAACAGGTGTTGGAAAAGCTGGATGAAGAACTGGAAGAACTGCGAGCGGCAGCCTCCAGCCTCCCCGCCTCCGAACCTGCCGCACGGGAGCCGAACGCCGCCGTTGAACACGAGTTGGGGGACGTGTTATTCACCCTCGTGAACGTGGCGAGGTCTTTACGGATCAATCCGGAGGAAGCCCTTCGCAAGGCCAATAACCGTTTCATCGCCCGGTTCCGGCACATGGAACGTCACGGGGCGCAGGAGGGGAAAGACCTTCGAGAGATGACGGCTCTGGAATGGGATGCGTTATGGGAAGCCGCCAAAGATCAGGAAACACTGGAATCGCCTCAAACGTCCGTGACACTCGATACCCGGGATCAGGATCATGAATGACCCGGACCCCCAGAAACAAGGCAAGCGCGTCGGCCTGCATCCGGCGATCGTCATCTTTGGCGTGATTATCGGGCTGTGGCTGTTTATCCAGGCGATTATCCCAAAGTCCAAGGACATTCATCCTCCACAAGGGAATGAAGATCGGTCGGAACACCTGGCCCTCTTGCTGAAGGAAGCCGAATCGGCACCGGTGCCTTCGATAAAAGTCACCGCTCACGTTCAGGAAATGAATGCCCTGAGCCTGCTGGTTCCGCAACAAACCACCGACAGCCAAATCGTGGCGTTACTCAATCACCTGAGACGGTCACGAATGAATGGATCTCTTGCCTCGCAGGTCCCTGTGACCACGCCGGGGAACGCCTTGGGTGAATTTGCCGTGGCCGACGTGTACATTTTTTCCGATCCGGCATATGCGATGCCCGAAGCCATTGAAATTTTATCCGTCGGGGCCCATGCACCGGGTGACTTTTACCAGAGCACCATCCCGTACGAAATCGCCATGGAACAGGTTCGAGGCCATTACGCCGTCAACCTCAATCGGAAAAGTCAACCTGAACGCGCCTCTCTGGGATTCGGAGAAATAGCCACGGGTCTGTATTCGCGACGGTATCAACCCGTGTTTTAGCCCTCCTTCTGTCATCCTCGACGCTTGTTCCCGACTTGATCGGGGATCCAGGGGTTTTGTCGTTGCGAACGGAAGAAAAAGAAAAGACACTGGATCCTCGCGTGCGCAAGGATGACAGAAAGAGGAAAGAGGTTTCGGGACTGCGGCGCAGCCACGCCCGCAGGCGCCGGGACCAAGCCATGGGCCTGCACTTGCGACGGTATCAACCGTTGTTTTAGGGACGACGCTCTATATTTCATAGGGACAAAAAACAGACTCCCCCTGCTCAGTAAACTCATGACCGATGGCAAAAACGTCAATGGAAACATGTTTTTTCGATATAGACCTTATCGTTTTCATTCTCCAGGATCAAAAGGATCCCGGCTCGCCTGTCGGCTTCTATGGCATAATGTTGTGCTTGGAGAAAAGCCTCTTTCCATTTGCGAGCAAAATCGCCCTCTATGACATGCTCTTTTGTAATGCAATCCGCCCTCATTCCGTTCGGTAGCGATTTCTCGATTTGCCCTCCGCGCGCATGACAAAATTGCGCCACAAAATCCATCTCACTGCGATTATCATCCTTAGGAGAGGATTTTTCACATCTGTCAGGAGAAAGAACCGGCGGGCTGATTTTCTTGCCTTGTTCATCCCTATGACAATGACATTCTCCTGTCGCACGCTTATTATGACACCCCTGTTCGTTCAACCCGCCACCATGAGCAAAAACACTTTGACCACCAGCTAAAATAAGGAATCCGCAGGCCGCAATGAAAACAACGACGAATACACGTACCTCATTCCACGATTTTTCCTTCATTTTCGCTTTCCTCACATACTTTACAGGCCGACTTTCTCCTTGATTTCCTGTTGAAGCCGGTCGCGTTCCTGGTGCATCCAGGATTCAAGACGGGGAAAGAGGTGGGACCATTCGCCCGTAAAGGGGTCGAGCATGACGTCCCGGCGGTCGTTGAACAAATTTTCTTCATTGGCGATTTCGAGCTTCCGGTCGGCGATGGCACGTCCGAGCAGTTGATTGACGCGCAGTTGCTGGCCCATGGTTCCTCCTGAAAGTTGCAGGATCGTCGTCTTCAGCAGGTCCAATTCCTCCTCGAGACCGATCTTGACCCGGACGCCCTGCGGGGTCGCCCAATCCGGGCGTTGGACGGAATAGTCGAACGACAGGGCGGACTCTCTCGGCTCGCGATACGGCCCCATCACCTTCAGGATTTTGTACGGTCCGGCCACTACGGCTTCGCCCTTTCCCCGACGGCATCGTGCCGGGCAGTCCCGGGTTGAATCTGCACCAGATCGGGACTACCCGCGCCGAGTACCGGGCCCGTCCACGCTTGAAACCCGTCACGCATGTTCACCAGGGTCGTGTACCCGTCCCGGCTCAGAAAATCACACGCAAGACGACTGCGTTCCCCACGGGAACAATAAACGACAATCGTGTTCGTGTCCTTGGACACTTCGGCCTGGAACCGCGTTTCCAACTCTTCCAACGGAATATGTTTGGCTCCCGGGATGTGACTATGGAGGAATTCTTTTTGGCTCCGCACGTCCACGACGATCAGGTCCGGCCCGGTCCCGGCCGCGTCACGCTCTATCATGCGCCGGGCCTCATCCGCATCCACCTGGTGATACAGGCTCCCCATCCGCACGAGGGACCCGTCCAGTGCCTGGCCTGATGCCAACTGGGCGAGTTGTACCCGCAAAATAGTGAGCGCTTCGGACTGTTGCCGGGCCGTCTCGCTCGACTTGTTCTGCTCGTCATACTGCCGGCGCGTCAACTCCGCGACGTCTTGGGTCAAAGACCGGAGACGCCACCAGATCAGGGCAATCCCTCCGGCTGCGATTCCGATCCCGATGAGAAACAAGAGATTCATGGAGAAGGGGTGAAGACATGAAGCCGTGGATGGTCGGGGCGAGAGGATTTGAACCTCCGACCCCCGCGTCCCGAACGCGGTGCGCTACCGAACTGCGCTACGCCCCGACGATCCCGCTTCCGTTTCCTGTTTCCGGACCGGCGGCGCACAGGGTAATCCATGCGCCTCGGCCACCGCCGGATAGGTTACCGCTCCCTGACGTACGTTCACTCCGCGGGCGATACCCGGATCGGCCCACAACGCCGCCTCGATTCCCATGCCGGCCAAGCGGACTATAAAAGGTAGCGTTGCGTGGGTCAAGGCGTGTGTGGCGGTTTGTGGCACCATGGCCGGAATATTCGTCACCCCGTAATGCCGGACTCCGTCCACTTCACGTATCGGATCAGTGTGCGTGGGCGGCTTCGTGGTTTCCACGCAGCCGCCCTGGTCCACGGCAATATCCATGATCAGCGCGCCTTGTTTCATCGTGGCCACCATGGGCCGGGAGACCAGCACCGGACTTTTCGCGCCCCTGACCATGACAGCCCCGATCAACAGGTCCGCGCCTGGCACGGTGTCGGCAATCGTAAGCCGTTGGGAGGCCAGGGTCGTAAGGTTGTTCCCGAAACGCTCGTGCAGCTGTTGCAGTTGGGTCATGTCGTTGCCGATGACGGTGACGCGCGCGCCCATGCCAAGCGCGACTTCCACGGCCGCCGATCCAACCCCGCCGGCCCCGAGGATTACGACGTGGCCCCGTGGCGCCCCCGGGACGCCGCCCAGGAGAATCCCGTTACCCCCTTGCGCCCGCTCCAGAAAATGCGCGCCGATCTGGATCGCCAATTTCCCGGCGATCTGACTCATGGGCAGCAGCATCGGCAGGCGCCCCTTCTCGTCTTCCATGGTTTCGTACGCGATGGCCGTGCTCCCCGATTTCATCAGGGCTTTGGTTAGGGGTTTGGAGGCGGCCAGATGGAGATACGTGAACAACGTGTGCCGCGGCTGCAAATGCGCCGTCTCCGGGACGAGCGGCTCCTTCACCTTCAGGATCAATTCCGCGCGGTCAAAGACTTCGTCCGCCGACGCGACGCTGCGCGCGCCCACGGCGCGATAGTGGTCATCGGGAAACCCCGCGCCCCGCCCCGCATCGGTTTCGACCCACACCTCATGGCCATGCCGGACGAGTTCATCCACCCCTTCCGGTGTCAAGGCCACCCGGTATTCATGGTCTTTGAGTTCTTTGGGAATTCCGATCTTCATGTCAATTCATTATCTCATATGACTGGACATGAGAAAGAGGGCTCCTGTACTATTTTGCGCTTCACGGTGAAATCTGCTAAGAGACGTGATCATGAGTGGATTCAAGCATCATATTTTCATTTGCATTAATCAACGGCCCAAGGGCGACCCGAGAGGGTGCTGTGCCGATAACCGGTCCGTGGAACTGCACGCCTTCTTCAAAGAGGAAGTCCAGCGACTCGGGCTCAAAGGCATCGTCCGTGCCAACAAAGCGGGGTGTTTGGATCATTGCGAATATGGCCCCAGCGTCGTCATTTATCCGGAAGGCGTCTGGTATTGGGTGGGGAATGAAGCCGACGTGACGGAAATTATGGAACGGCACGTGGTCAAAGGTGAATTGGTCGAACGCCTGCTCATGCCCGATCACGACGTTCCACCGCTCCGGATCGAATCCCGCGCCACCCCGATTTCCTCGTAGAGACACAAACGCATGGCGTGATACCGGAACCTCCTCCATTTCAAACGAAAGCACGCAATCTCTCCATGTCGGCCAACGAAGCCAAATGGAAAGCGAATCAGGAAAAAGTCGCGTTCCTCAAACAGTTTCCGGGGTTGCTCCGGTCCTGGGATGAGGCGGCCGGCCACACCGTCACGTCCGTCACCCCGATCCAAGAAAGCGAGGCGAAGGTCCTCATGTTCGATAACGGTTCTTTTGCCATTGCACCACCTCCGGCGCTGGAACCGAAGGAACTCCGTGATGGGATCACGGCAGCGCAACCCCATCTCCGCACCCTCTATCCCGACGCCTGCCGTGAGTATGAAGCCCTCGCTCAACGGGACCGGGAAGCGACCCGCATGGCACGACTGGAAAATATCCTCGGGGCCATTCACAATAACCTGCCGGATATCCCCGAATTAAAAGATCGTATTCGTTCCCTCGTAAAGAAGTGGAATTCATAATATGCGACGCCCCGAAAATATGTTGGATATGTTTTCCGGTGGGCTCTTTGAAGGAGTGAAACCCATGATGGTAACGCGGGATCATTTGGTTCGTCATCCGGACCGCTGCACGCACAAGGCCGTATGTATTCCTGTCTGTCCAACTGGAGCATGGTTATCCACGCCCCCGTATAAATTCGACGAATCGCGGTGCATGGAAACGTGCCGGATCTGCCTCGACGCCTGCCCCTCGCAAGCGATTTACGGGGTTTTCCGAAAAGGCGAAAAGCTGCTCGTTCCCCAGCCCGAGTAACCGCTGCTATCCGACGGCCTTTCGGAGGTGCCCCCAATAGGCCGTGCCGATGGATGCGGCTCCGCCCGACAACGTCGAAGTGGCAATGATCCGATAAACCTCGCCCCGGGAAATTTTCAATGTTCGGGCGGGATCTAGGATGTTGTCACACGTCGTCAGAAGATGCAGCGTTTTCAAGGCGATGAGAATCGGCCACATACAGGCCAGGCGCAGACGAACGTTGCGTCGTGGAATGGACAGCGTGTACAGCCATCCCTGATCCAAATGGGCGAGAGCCGTCCGCACCAACGTGTGCAGGATAGGGCTGAAGTCGGCCATCGTCCGTGTCTCCAATAAATCACGGGGTTCCAATCCCGCCTGCGCCAGCATCTCCGAGGGGATATAGCACCGTCCGCGGCGCAGGTCCGTGGACAGATCTTTCAAAATGTTGGTCAATTGGAGTCCCTTGCCGAACCGGATACCCGTACGAATCTTGGCTTCCCTGTCCCAATTCCCGCGTATGCGGGGCAGATGGGCGTACATGATATTGGTCCAGAACTCCCCGACGCACCCCGCGATCCTGTACGTATAGAGGTCGAGCTCGTCCAACGAAGAAAAGGCGGCCAGTTCGATCTGGGATTCCCCGGGGAAATGCTCCAGATCCATTTCCATGCCGCTGATGAGAATCGGCAACACGCGACGGATCTCCACCTGATCGTCAGGCGCCAAATCTTCGTAGACCTGAAAACAACGGTCGAGGTGTTCGAGTAACGCGCGTTCGCCGGGATGCCCCTGTTGGGCGGCCGTCACGGCTTGAATGACTTTGATGTCTTCCCGATTGCAGGATTCCTGAACGAATTGAAGCTTCAGTTGACGCAACAACGTCGCACGGATATTCCGGTCCAGCCGGCCGGCGTCGGCAATGGTATCGGCCGCGCGCGCGAACAGATACGCCAACCCCACCTGTTTGGCCACACACCCGGGCAACACGGCCAGAGTCAGATAAAAGGAACGCGACACCTGCTTCAACACGTCATGCAACAAATAGCGTTCGAGGGGCTTCACGTTCATCATCGACCGGCCTGCCTGACCTCGAGACGGCCCTCCATTCCCTCTTCCCGGTGACTGGGAAAGAACAGCAATTGTTTATCACAATAAATGGCGTACGTTCCCGGGATCTCCGCCAGGAATTGGATCGTGATGGTGTCGCCGGCGTCCACGTTGACGTCCTGCTGGAGCCCTGCCTCCGGATGATCGATGATGAAATTGTGCGGGGTGATAAAACTCTGGTTTTCAAGCTGGAATTCGATGGGCACGCCCGCCTCGACGCTGATGCGCGGCGGCGTGTATTCGTAACTGTCCAGCACGATGAAGGCCCGCTGCACCCCATCGGCATCCGGCTTCAACACCAGCACCTCCTGTTCGTCTTGCCCGAGCGCGATGCCCGAAGCCAACACCAGCCCACCCGCACACATCAACACGGCCAACCACGGTTTATGGTTCATCAGTCACTCCTTTATGTATTCGCTGAATCGCGAACAATGCCCCCTCCTATCCCCCTCCTTTGTAAGGGGCGTGTATAGACCGGGGACATCATTAACGGGTGTTCGGGGACATGGTTGACACATTGTGAGTTATTCTGCGGGCTGTTGCAAATCAAGCTTGCGGATATATTGGTGACAAAAATA
>MPMZ01000048.1 GCA_002238765.1 Nitrospira sp. bin75 | reverse complement strand
GGCGACCAACCCCTTGTAGGTCATCGTCTTTCCAGGCATGCCGCCGAACAAGGCCGCCATGCGATCCACGGTATGAAAGAAGCCTATCACAATCGGATTATCCTGTCAAGTTAAATGGATAATTCCCAAACTTTTCATAAAGCATCAGGCCGTAGCTGCAGGCATGGGCGGCGATTACCGTGACGCCTTCGTCCAAAGCCATCCGAAGCCGGTTCGGGTCACCCACGGACTGATCCTTGCCGATCAGGCTGAACTCATATCCCACGTGGCTCAGCAAGGGAACGCGCCGTTGGGCCATTGCCCGATACAATGCCCGGTACCGGGTATTCGCCGGATCGAATTGCTGGGTATTGGGAAGCACTTTGACCAACGCGGCACCCTTGTCGGCGCATCGGTGTAGTTCCTCGATCGCATCACGTCGTTGCGGATTAATGGACACGCCAGCCAAGAACGTCTCGGGAAACCGGTGGGCCAGTTGCAGGACGTAATCGTTCCCGACCAGCAAGTCGGTCGCTGCTTGATCCAGGTTTCCACTGCCGTCGTAGACCCCGTCCATTCCCAACAGCACAGCCTTACTCACGTGGCGCGACTGCCGCAGTTCATTGCGCAAATCATCCACGTACTTGGGGTTGGCGTCGCCCGGATTGTTCACGTCCAGCCCGTGCTTCCAGATCAAAAACCTGAACAGCGGACTCCTCAACAGTTTTGGAGAAACGTAACAGCCATTGTTCCCATCAGGGAGCGCGGCCAAGTGTACGTGACAATCGATCATGTTCTTCGACGACGGCATTGTTTCAGGGGAATCTGATTCCCCTCCTTTGTAAGGACGGGAACTTTTTCCGAAGAGGGAAAAGTTGGGAGGTAGAGATCGGCCTACGAGCATCAGAAAAACACTCTCAGGTTATGTTCATTGCCTGTGTCTGATGTGTATTGGAATCTACCCCACCTACCCTCCCCTTACAAAGGGGAGGGATCGCCACACCCGTCCCTAACCGGCTGAGAGCCGCTCCAGGGCGACGCGTTTCAGGGCACGCAGATCCAACTTCCCCGTCCCCAACACCGGAAGCTGCTCGACCTTGACGAAGGCGTCTTTGCGGGGAATGAAGAGGTTCGGCAACCCGCTCGCGGCGACTTTTTCCAACAGACCGGGAATGACGGCCTCATCGAGCGTGTGCAGAACGGCCAATTGCTCCCCCTTTTTTTCATCGGGGATAGAGGTCACGGCAAACACCTGCTCGTCGGACTCGGCAGCCTGCTGTAAGGCTTCCTCAACCTTGCCATGCGGCACCATCTCTCCACCGATTTTAGCAAAACGGGACAGCCGGTCCGTAATGGTCAGAAAGCCGTCTTCATCCAGGACGGCGACATCACCTGTCACGTACCATCCGTCATGCATGACGCCATCCGTCAGGTCGGGACGATTCAGGTAGCCCGGCATGACGTTGGGCCCCTTGACGAGCAACATGCCTGCCGTTCCGACAAGGAGAGGTTCAAACGAATCGGGATCGACGATGCGGACGGACACGCCCGGTAAGGGCTGGCCGACCGTCCCGCGACGCGAGGCGGGCTGGTGAAATCCCGCCGCACGAAAGTCCGGACAATTCACCGCAATCACGGGAGAACATTCCGTCACCCCGTACCCCTCAAAGGGACGGATCCCGAACTTTTCCTCAAACGCGGCGGCAAGACGTTCCGACAATTTCTCGGCACCGGTCAAGACGACGCGAACCGACCCGAATTGCTCAGGGAGGCAGCGCCTCCAATAGAGTTGGAGAAAGGTCGGCGTCGCGATCAGGATCGTGACCCGCTTCTTTTCCATGAGGTCGCCGATGGCCCCCGGGTCCAACGGCGTGGGATGATACACCACGCCCACACCGTGAGTGACGGCCAACCACAACGTCGCCAGGTAACCGAAAGAATGAAAGAACGGCAGGATCCCCATCACCCGGTCGCCAGGCCCCAAATGAAAGACCTGCACGACCTGCTCAATGTTGGCATCGACGTTGAAGTGACTGAGCATCACTCCTTTCGGCTCTCCCGTACTGCCACTGCTGAAGATAATGGTCGCAAGATCATCCAATTGCGGACGATTGATCGCACCAACGCCCTTCTCCAGCATACCGATGGGCGCAAACAGGGCCATGCCGAACGCCTTCAATCGTTCGGCTGTTCCGATGGTCTTACGAACCTCTTCGATCCAAACGATCTTGACGCCCTCGGGCATTTCCAGATTGGCCTTTTCAAGGAACACGCGACTCGTCACCATCGTTTCGAGACCGGCTTGCCTGGCCATCGACTCGATCCCGCTGCGCCCGACCGTGTAATTGAGATTGACGACGGTGCGTCCCGACAGCGTCGCAGCCAGGTTGACCATGGCCCCGCCGACACTGGGCGGCAAAAGAATGCCCACGGTGTACTGGTTCATCCAGTGCGGGCGGAGAGCCCGGGCCAAGGCAACGGCCCCGGCCAGCGATTCCAGACACGAGACTCTGGGCCGGGTCGCGTCGGCAAAGGCAAACCGCAAGGGATGGCGGCGAGCCGCACGAATAAAGGAATGATGGAGCAGCCGCCGGTCGGATTTTCGATAACGCCAGGCTTCCTCGCCCAATTCCTGGACACGCTGCCGGATCTCGGTTGCCGTGACGGTCGACGGCATGGGCGCCCCATAAGACACCGTGACGGGATACGGCACGCGTTCCGGCCGTTTCATCAGAAATTTTCCGCCGATAAAACTGAAGATGCTGCCCCATACCCGATCGAGGTGAACGGGAATGACGGGGACTTCCCGCCCCTTGACGATCCGTTCGAACCCCTGGCGGAACGACAGGAGACCGCCCGTCCGGGTAATCTGTCCTTCGGGAAAAACGCAGACGACTTCACCTTCATCCAGCCGGCGGCCGGCCTCGCGGAGAGCATGAAGAATCTCCCGCGGCGATCCTCCGGCAGACACGGGGATCGCTCCCATAATCCGTGCCGCCCCGCGCAAGAAAGGATGCTCATAGTAGGACCGGTCGACGAGAAACCGAATCGGACGATCGATACTCGCCAACAGCAACACCCCATCAACAAACGACACATGGTTCGGCAGCAATAATGCGCCTCCCTGCTCAGGCACATGCTCCAGTCCAATGACCCGAAGCCTATAGAGGGTGTGGGTGATAAGAAACAACACCATCCGAATGAAGGTTTCAGGCATCAGCCACAAGACCCACGCCGCCAAGGCTGTCGCCGCCACCCCGGCGGCAACCAGAATTTCACTGGCGTTGAGGCCGGCGTACGACAACGTCCCGGCTCCCAGGGACCCGACCACGATACCGCCGAATACGAAGATGTTGCCGAACGCGATCACGGCGCCTCGCCGGTCATGCGGCGCACGCCATTGAATCAAGGCGTTGATCGGCACCAGAATGAATCCGCTGGAGAACCCCAGCCATCCCATACCCAGCAAGGTCCCCGTCAATCCCGGGGACACCGTTCCCAGCAGAAGCAACCCCAGCATCAGTCCAACCGCGCCCAGGGGGATCTGCCCGACTTCGACTTTGGCATGGGAGAGCTTCCCGGCCAATACCGATCCAATACCGACCCCGATCCCGAACGTCGCCAAGGGCAGTCCCGACAAGGAATCAGACAGCCCCAACACGGCCTTGGCGTAGACGAGCACGTCCTGCCCCACCAAACTGGCGATGGTCCAGTAGCCGACGTTGCCCGAAATACCCAATCGCAGCACGCGATCCGCTTGAACGGCCTGCCATGCCCCTTGCAACGTGGCTTTCAACCCGCCTTCCTCTCGAGCACGCGGGACGGCAGGCACCATCAGGGAAGCGGCACACCCCACGACTGAAAACACGAGCAGCACCACCCCTCCCATCCAGGGGGAAGAGCCAGACATTTGGAGCAGAATTCCTCCTGTCCCCGTCCCGCCGATAATGGCCAGGAAGGTCCACAATTCCAGTTGACCGTTCCCGACGGCCAATCGTTCGTGAGGAAGCAGTTCCGGCAGGATGCCGTACTTGGCCGGACTGAAGAACGCACTCTGGACGGCCATGCCGCCCAGCACGATGAGTGGAAGAATCCCCCCGGACGGATTACGGTAGAGGGCCCAGGTGCCCAAGGCCATCAGCACCACTTCGACCACCTTCATGACCACGATGACAGACCGCTTGCTGAACCGGTCCGAAAAAACACCGGCAAAGATCGACACGAGCATCAGCGGCAAGGTGAAGACGACAAAGGTGAGGGTCGTTTGGGCTTGGGACGCAGCCTCGAATTCCGGGCCCGCTCCGATCTGTGAAGCCAACTGTTTGATGGCCAACAACGCCACCATCAACTTCCAGGCGTTGTCATTGAAGGCCCCGAAAAATTGGGCAATCAGCAGGCCACGAAGGGGAGAAGGGGTTCGATGAGATTCGCCGTTGCTCACTGAATGATCCCCCGAGGAATTGAAGTCAACGCGAGTCCATGGTACCCGAGAGCCGATCTTTTTTCGACACCGCTCCCAGGATTGCGTCATACTCCAGCCGTTTCGCTGCAACCGTCTCGGAACTCGTCATCAGACTGACCACCACAAACGACACCGTCGCCGCAATCAAAGCCCAGGTAATGGGACCCATGACCGGCAAGTAGACATCCAGGCCGAACAGCCGAAGCTGCTTGACCAAAAACACCAGCAACCCCAAACTCATCGACCAGGACGCTCCCAGGGGCGTGGCCTTCCTCCAGTAGAACATACCGAATACGCACGGGATAAAGATGACCGTCAGGCTCATGCCGAACACGATCAGAGCCAGGACAGGCTCCGATTGCAGCGTGAGACTCCAGAGGTACAGGAGCGCCAACAGACTCATGGTGGCCCAGCGACCGATCAGGTAGTTGCTGCGCTGATCGACCGTCACGACGAGCGGGACAAGGTCTCGAACGAATAACGACCCGGCTGAAAGCATCTGGCTGTCGACCGTCGACATCCCCGCGGCAAAGGCTGCCACGAGTACCATCGCCCCGAAGTAGGGCGCGTTTTCGCGAAAAATCGCTCCGATGACCGTGTCGGCATCCTGCAAGCCGTCCGGAAAGAGAGAAAAAGCCGACGTCCCGATCACCCAGGCGGAAAAAAACAGAATGATGAAGATGACGGGATAGGAGCACAGGCTGAAGGCCACGGCCGACGCCGAACGCGCCATGTACATGCGCTGCCAGATGTAAGGCAAGAACGGGAACGACAGCGTCAGCAAGCCGAATTCGTAATACCCCGTCCACGAGACTTTCCCGGCAAAGGTCGCATTCTCGGGCGCATGGGTCATCAAGGCATCGACCATCGTCTCCCACCCACCAGCCCACTTCACCGAGAACAGACCGGCGAGAATCAGCAGAAACGCCAACAGAAAACCCTGGGCCATATCCGTCCACACCACCGCGCGTGCGCCGCCAAAGTACAGGTACGCGGCCATCGACGCCGACGCAATCGTCACACCCCAGAAATAGGTCACGTTCCCGTCGGTCAGTGCTTCAAAGGTCTTCCCGATGGCCACGAGTTGGGCGACCGAGTACGGCAACAACGCCAGGAGCCCGACCGCTCCCGCCCAAAACTTGACCGGGTTACTCTGAAAAAAGTCGCCGAGCATCTCCCCCGGCGTGACGTAGCCCTTCACTTTCCCGAGCTTCCACATCTTGGTCGCCAGAAAAAAATAGATGACAGGCATCGGCGCGAAGAAAAAAAACCAGAAGTACCCCGCTCCCTGCCTGAAGAACTCTGAGGGCGCGGCCACGATTGTCCCGGTCGAAAAGATGCTGGCTATGATCGTCCCGGTCAGGGCCAGCATGCCGATGTTGCGACCGGCCAGGAAATAATCTTCGGAATCGCTCCTGGAGATCCGATAGGCAAAATACGAAATACACTTTATCCCCACGAGATAGACAAACAACAGCAGAATGGTAAATTGCGCCACACCCATGATCGTTTCTTCCGGCCGGTTCTTAAATTTCCCTCTCCCCTGGAGGGAGAGGGCTGGGGTGAGGGGGGATTCGTAAGAACACACACATAAGCGACAATCGTGACAATACCATGGCTATTGCTTGATATCCTTGTCGAGGCATGCCGCATATGGCCTCAACCACGTGAGGTAGACGATGATCATTCCGATAACAATCGTCCACGTGGCGAAAAACAACGCGGCGATTTCGGCCGGTATGCCCAACCATCGTCCCGTGGGCCTTCCCAGGACACCAAGCGGAACCAGCACCTGAAACAGGATCCCCAGCACCATGACGAGCCAACCCGCGTATTGCATGACCGTCCTTATTCTTGAATTCATGATGTTGCAGGGTCTCAGGATGAAGCGGCGTTGTGTTCCAATTCAGGATTGCCGGAGACGCTCAGGGCAGTGTGCCGTCCTTCAACCATCGGGCGAGAGCCTTGTCTGGATCGGCAAGCTCGTTGAGTGAGCCGTACCAATAGGCCTGCCAGCCGGCTTCCGGCAGGCCGGTGAAGACCATCAGATTCAACGGATAGGCCTCGCTGTCGGTACAACGACGAAAGTCGTCACGGAACAGGAACACGGGTTTGTCCCAGGCGACTGCCATCCCCAACTCCACCATCACGCCTTCGTCAGGCGGGCAGCCGTTGACGACCGCGAACAGCCCATCGGCGTCCCGCACATCTCGAAGATCGGCCTGTCCGATCCGGTAAGCCCAACCTGGAGTTGTCCGGTCGATCTGGTTGTTGCGGGTGAACGGCTCCCAGACCTCGGCGCCTATGGCCTCAAGCGCCGCCACGATTGCCTGCAACGGCCCCTCGCGCTGCTGGGCGGAGAAACCATACGGATTCGCCAGATACACGGTCTTCTTCACCGTGGTGTCCGGGCCTCCGTCACCCCAGGCCGGTCCGCCACCCACACCGACAAACGTCAGTGCTGCGCTCAAGGCGATCATGTTCGCCCAAGCGACGGCCTTGACCACGTTGCGTTTTTCGACAACCGGAGAGGGCATGGATTCAGCTTTATATCCGGACGAGACAGTGGGCGGCAGAGCCAGGCAATCAATCCCTTCGACTTCGCTCAGGACCAACGGTTTCTCCCCCGTTCGTCCTGAGCGTTGCGTTAGCGAAGTCGAAGGGCGCTCAGGACAGGCGTTGAGCGAGCGATGTACCTTACTACCCAACCGGCCTTATTTGCAAAGAACGGTCCCCGGTTACGCGCATAACCAACTATCGGGTTGAGACCAACCATTCTCCCACCCAACCATCTTTTTCAACGGGAGAGGGTGTGGAGTAGAGTTCGTCTTCACACTTTCTCCGGCATCGTGGTATCCTAACTGACAAATCAAAATCTGCACCAAGCCCGAAGCGGCAAAAAAGGAGGAGCTATGAATATAGACGGTTTATGGACAATCGAGTTTATTTCAACTTTACACCTTGTAGGATCCGGAGTTGCCGTTCTACACGACAAACGGCTTCTTGGAGGCGATGAGGGTTATTATTATAGCGGTAGTTACAAAACGCAGAATGGTTCTTTTTACGGAACCATTCACGTCACCCGTTATAACCCGAAAAGCCTTTCCGTTTTTGGAGATATCGGACAATTCACCTTGGAACTCGAAGGGATGGTGCAAGATGATCTAAAAATTGAGGGAACCGCTTGGATAAAAGGCAACCGTAACCGGCAGATACGGATCCTAGGCACGAAGAAGAAAGAATTGTAAAAAATTATGAATGATGAAGAATTCAGACGAGAGTACGAACAGAGACTGCCTGACTTTGAGCGTATTACAGACGAAATTGCAAATAGCTTGCAGTATGGTCTTTCTGAGAAAAAAATACAGGTTGATGCAGTACGCGGCAGAGTCAAAGAATTCGATTCATTCATGGAAAAAATTCGGAGAAAAAACCTTCAAAACCCCTTCCAGGAAATCAATGACATCGTGGGAATACGAGTCATCTGCCTTTACCGAGATGACATTGAAAAGATCCAAAACATTGTTTGTGACGCTTTTGCAGTCATCAGTGATGACGATAAAACTGACAGCACAGAGTCAGACCGCTTTGGGTATGCGGGCTCCCATATCATCGCCAGATTAGACAACAAACAGAACGCTTCCCTTCCGCCTAATCTGCATAATTTGCGTTTTGAAATACAGATCAGAACGATCGCCCAGCATGCTTGGGCATCCATTTCCCATCACCTTTTTTACAAAAAATCTGATAAAACACCCAAAGATTTACATGCTATCAGTGCCCTCTTTTATGTGGCCGACTCTCACTTCTTATTGTTGAGGAACGAACAGAGCCATCGTGAGCAGATTCAATAAGAAGGGCAAGCCTCTACCTCCCCTTCACCCTTCCTTACAAAGGAGGGGAACCCTCACCCCAATAAAGAAAGTTGTTCGGGTTCCTGTTTCGACCGTCGAGGGCGGTCCGGGATGACGGTCGTTTCTTTCAGGCTCTCGTCGCATTCCAGAAGAAATCGCGAGGGTTCACGTTCGCAGCGGGTTCCGAATACAAACCGGCTGCGGCAGTGGAGGAGATGCGCTCGTTCTTTGGCGCGAGTCAGCCCGACGTAAAACAGCCGGCGTTCTTCCTCGATGTCTCCACTCTCCAGTGGCAGGCTCCCTTCTTCGACCCCGCACAACATCACTTCGGCAAACTCCAATCCCTTGGCGGCATGAATGGTCATCAGGCTCACCGCGTCAATGGAGGCGTCATAGTCATCAACCTCGGCGGCCAGGGTGGCTTCTTCCAGGAATTGCCGAAGAGCCGTTCCCGAATTCACATCCTCGAATTTCGCGGCGATTGAGCGAAGCAGCAACAGGTCGTTTTCATGACGGAGATCCTGGTCCATCCGCCATTGCCGGAGGCCCGTGGCGTCAGCCACGTACGCGACAAACTGCGAGAAAGACTTCTCTTCCATGTTGCCCTGCAAGTCTTCAATGACCTTGACGAGCGACCTGGCCGTGCTCCTTTGAGACGACGAAAGGAGTACGGAGCTTTCCAACGTGGCATAGAGTGAGAGACCGTGTTGTTCGGCCTCAGCTTCAAGTGCCGCTTGCGTCTGCCCGCCGATGCCCCGCGGCGGACGATTGAGCACGTGCGCGAAGCTGCTGTCGTCGTGCGGATTTTGGATAACCCGCAGGTACGCCAACACGTCCTTCACGATTTTCTTGTCGAAAAACCTGGCTTCCCCCACTAAGCGATGCGGAATGCCGGAATTTCGCAGAGCCTCTTGAAGCGGCTTCGTCAGAGCGTGAAGACGGCACAATACCGCAACGTCCCGAAAGCTCTGCTCCCGGCGGCTCACGGTATCGGTTACCTTCCCCTTGTAATGTTGATAGTGACTGGTGCCACCCACGCATTCCTCGATCTGCCGGACGATCCAGGCAGCCTCGGCCTGCTCGTCGGGAAAGCTCACGACGTGAACCGGCAGACCGGACGCATTCTCGGTATTCAGGGTCAAGGGCCGCCGGGACGTGTTCCGCCGGATGACTTGTGAAGCCGCGGCCGCAATCTGCGGCGTGAAGCGATAGCTCTGTTCCAACGTGATGATGTTCCCATTGGGATAATGCTGCTCAAACCGTAACACGTGTTCGGACTCCGCTCCTCGAAACGCGTAGACCGCCTGATCGCCGTCGCCCACGGCCCAGAGATGGTTTCGGTCGCCGGCCAGGAACCGCAGCAGTTGCTGCTGCACCGGATCGACGTCCTGATACTCGTCAACCAACACGTGCGTAAACCGTTGTTGCATGCTTTCCCGAATGTCCTCACAGCATTCGAGCAACCGCACGCCAAGAAGCAACAGTTCATCGAAATCCAGCAAATGACATTTTCGCAATTGCCGTTCATAGGCTTCGGAAACTTCAGCCAGACCCGCGTCTTCCGGCGGCAAATCAACGGGAGCCCGTCGACGGCGGAACCCCGAGACGTCATGCAGCATCCGTTGGGCGGCGGTTCGACTATCAGGCTGCCCCAGCCGCCTCAAGGCCCGCTGCATGATCGTCACCTGATCACGCCGGTCGGCCACGCCGAAGTCCTGCGGAAGGTCGAGCCGATGCCCTTCCGCTCGCAGTAATTGGAAACAAAAGCTATGGAAGGTTCCCAGGAACACCGTGTTCGCCTGAGATCCGACGAGGCGTTCCAAACGCTCACGCATTTCTCTCGCGGCCCGCGTGGTAAAGGTCACGGCCAGGAGTTTTTCGGGTGCGACGTGGCGTTCGCCCAGCAGGTACGCGAGACGAACCGTCAAGGTTTTGGTCTTGCCGGTACCAGGCCCAGCAACGACGAGCACCGGGGCATCATCGGCAAGCACGGCTTCCCGCTGCCGGTCGTTGAGGCCCTCGAGCAAACTGTTGATCTCGACGTTCATGGACGCATCATTCTTCAGAGGAATTGCATATCTTCACTCATTCGTTCCCCTCTTTTGCCTGCCCTGCCTGTCCTGAGCTTGTCGAAGGAAGCGAAGTCGAAAGGTCAGGAGGGGCAAGGGGAGGATAGGCCGTCGCTTCGCTCAGGATGACCATTTGTTGTAATGGCGGCTTCTGCTAAAACAACGATGTTTGAGAGGAATGGGAGTGCCGGTCCTCTTGAGACAGCAAGCAGACGGTTCCGTACTCCCCGTCGTAGCCCGGGGCAATGGTCACGTGGCCCTCGCGCATGCGTTGGATCGCAATGGCCAGGAGCCGTCCCCCATGTTCTTCGATATCCGCAATGGGTACGTTCATCAAAATCCCGAATTCATTTCCCAAATCCGCCAGCAACTGCCTGTAGGCCGCAGTCACCCCCTTGGTGTTCACTCCGGCACCACGTACCTCGGCAATCAACTCGACGAGTGGAATCAGGCTCCAGTAAGGCAACGCCCTGCCTGAGCGGTGGCCGGCAGGCTGATCGGCCAGCATTTCGACGCGATGCATGACCCCGCGCGTCACGGGCTTTCCGCATTCCGGACAGACGTTGTCCCGGGTTCTGGCTTCCTCCGGGGACAGGCGGACCTGACAGTTCCGGTGCCCGTCGTAATGGTACTTACCTTCTTCCGGAAAAAACTCGATCGTCCCCAGGAACAGCGCGGGATCGCCGCTCGTAAAGGCCGTCTTGATGCCGGCAAACGACAAATCGCCGTTCAACACGTTGGCTTCACGGCCAAGTTTGCCCGGCGAATGGGCATCGGAATTCGAGATCAGGGTAATGCCGTCGAGTTGGGTCAGTCGCCAATTCATGGGCGGGTCCGAGGATAGTCCGGTTTCTATGACCTGGATATGGGGACTCAATTCCCCGAAACATTCGTCCAACGAATCAAAACCCGAGTTGGCCCCGAACACCGAAAAGTGCGGGGTCCAGGCATGGGCGGGGACAAACAAAGCTTCCGGGGCGCGCTCCAGCATGATGCGCAGTAAGTCTTCACTATCCAACCCCAGGATGGGCCGTCCGTCCGAATGCAGGTTGCCGATACGCACCAGCTTGTCCGTCATGTTTGCCACGGCGCTGAAACTCGGCGCAAAGATCAGATTGTGTACTTTGCGCGTGCGTTCATGGCGCTTATAAATACTGCTGATCTCGGACGTCAGCATGAACCGAACGTCAGCCCGGCACGACGCGGGGATCTCGGCATCCACCAGAGCCGCAAATTCCGGCTTCAGGCGATAGAGACCCGGTTCGGCCGGTTCCAGTTTCTCCTGGAGTTCGGCGAACCAGGCGGGATGCGTGAAGTCTCCGGTTCCGACGACGGTAATTCCCTTGAGTTGCGCCCAACGATAAAGACTCTCCGGGACCATGTCTTTGCTGACGGCGCGGGAATAGCGGGAATGAATGTGGAGATCGGCGATGAATGACATGAAATGTTCCAGGATAGTTCGGCAAAGCTTAGCGGGTACCATCAACGGGGGCAAGCGGTTTTGTTTTCGCCTCTCCATGGTGTTTTCTTGCCCATTCCCGGTGAAAGCTGGGATAATGTTGCTATTCAAGAAAAATTTCGAGTCGCTTTCCCATTTCTTCAAAGGAGGAAACCATGTCCTCTCATAAACCATCACTTACCTGTGCTCTTGTTGTCGGCTTGGCGTTAGCCGTCGGCACCGGATTTGCCCTTGACCCTGCCCCGGCCATGGCCAAAGAGAAAATAAAGGTGCTGTATCACGTCGACGGAAAGGACCTGGCGACTGCCACGTATGCGATGGCGCTCATCAACAAACACATCGAAGCCGAAGGTGGACCGGAAAATATCGACGTGAAGCTCGTGGTCCATGGTCCGGCCCTCGAACTGTTCAAGGCGGACAGTGTCGACCCGAAACTCAAAGCCAAACTCAAGTCCGCAATGGACAAGGGCGCCTCAGCCGAAATGTGTCAGGTGTCGATGAAACTGTTCGGGACTCCGCTCGAAAAACTCGTGGCCGGGTTTCAACCGACCGAGCATCCCGTCGCGGTGAAACGCATTGCCGATCTGCAACAACAGGGATATATCTACATCAAACCGTAATCCCGGTTGATCATCCGTTCAAGGGAGCAGGGTTCTGGGCCTTGCTCCTCTTTTCTGCACGATTTCGGCCCTGCAAATGCAGAATCCCCAGCCGGAATAGTCCGTGCTTGCCGTTTGTCGCCCTCTGGAGACGAATATTTGGAACGGAGCTTGCATATATTATAGTAAGCGAGCCAAATGCCTCGTCCATTTTGAGGGTAACTTCATGCGAACACACGGGAATAGCGCTTCCCATAGAGGGAACGGACATGCGGGGCGTCCGTGGTCCTTGACCATTCTGGCCATTTTCTTTTTCTCACTGCTGTGTGTAAATTTTGCCACAGCCGTTTCACTTTTCACCCATTCTCCGGCCACCACAGAATATGAAACCCCCTCCGTCCTCGACGCGAGAGCCATCCTCTCTCCAGACGTACGCAAAGGAAAGCACCATACCGTTCTGGATGAAGTGGTTCCCTTTCGCTACACGCACCGTTTCAGGGTCACTTCACCATATGGCCAATTCGAGGCCTACGGGACGGAAATGCTGCGCATCCGCATACGGGAGATTCAGGCTCTCGCAAGCATGGACGAAGCAGTGAACCATCTCCAGAGCCTGGCAGCGGGGGCCCAGCATGCGATCCTGAGTCCCGTCAAATTTGTGCTGGCCCTGTTCAGTGAACCCACGGAAACCATTCTAGCCGTCCCGAAAGGCATGTGGAACATGGCAACACGAATCGGCGAAATGGCGACCGGTGAACGAGGAAACCTCGAAGATCCCGAGAACGAAGAACTTTTGGGTTTTTCAACGGTCAAACGACAAGTCGCAGATCACTTTGGCGTGGGCGTGTATTCCTCCAACCGGGTCTTGCAGAAAAAACTCAATAGCATAAGTTGGGCAGGGTACGCCGGAGATGCAGCCATTCGACTGGCAACCCTACCCATTGGAGGCCCGGCCGGGGCCGTGCTCACCGGGACGTCGTTCAGCAACACGGTGGGTGAACTCCTGCGAGATCATGCTCCTGAAAAACTTCGACGACTCAACCGTGACAAACTTGCGATCATGAAAATCGGCGACGCGCGCATCAAAGCCTTTCTCCAGCACCCGTGGTACTCTCCCCGCCATGAAACGGTGTTGGTGCAGGCGCTGTTCGAAATGAATACCGTCAACAATCGAAAAGCGTTCTTCGACCTCGCCACGTCGGCAAAATTCGAAGAGGAAGCCCTGTTCTTTCAACAAATGGCTGAAATGCTGCTCTCGTACCATCGGAACGTGGAACCGCTTCATGAAATCGTGACGATTGAAGACAGGTTGCTGATGGCGGTGACACGCGATCACACGTTGGTCGGCATGCTTCCCATCGGTTACCTTTCCTGGAGAGCCGAATTCGCCGAGGCCATAGAAACCGTCATGAACTGGAAGTCCGCCCGGCACATAGAGAACGTCGAGTTATGGCTTGCAGGCAAGCCCACGCCGCGTGCCTACGGCGAACTCCTCGCCAAAGGAATCACCGTACGTCAGGATGCCATGGAGCACCTGACCTTTCACCGGCTCGCAAACCCGGCCGACTCTCTCACTCCCCTTACAAAGAGGAAGAACTAGAAGTTCTTGGTTTCTTGTTGCCCCTCCTTTGTAAGGAGGGGCAAGGGGAGGTAGAGCACGTGTAGCGAGGAAGGCCACGGCCAGATGGAGCCCAAGGTGCCCGGACGATTGGTTCTACCCCACCCTGCCCTCCCCTTACAAAGGGGAGGAATAAGTCGACCCTGCTAAATGTAGAGACGCATCCAGGTTCACAGCCCGGAACCTGCCCCACGCAGACCCGGGGCTTGACGATGCCCCCACTCTGCCCGGACAATAAAGACATGCCAGAAAAAACGACAACGGAAGATCCGCAGAACTGGCTGTCCCAACTCCGCAAGCTCTATGACCGGGCCGTGCATCGCTTTGAAGAGGGGCATCGAGGTCCCGAAACGGTCATTGGCCGTGAGGCCCTGGCGTTTTTGGATTCGATCGGCACCTCCGCCCAGGAACTGTACGATTTCGTGGAAGATTGGGTTGAAGACGGCGAGCCCGGCTTCGATGCCGTTGCCGCCATGACCGACGTCCGCCGCACGTATTTTCTGACGGTGCAAGAGGGGAAGCCATCGGACACGGTGATCCCTTCGGCAAGCCTTCCGTCCGGCTATGCCGAGTTGGGTGGGTATCGCTGGCTCCCCCGCATTATCGCCAAAGCCCGTGCCAAACTTCGCGGGGAACTCGCACCGGATATCATGTTCGGTTGCGGCGCCGACCGGCCGTTTTTGCGGAGCGTGAACATGGAGCCGGCCGAATTCCTGAACACGGTGTGGGACGCAGGCGCTGATGATCGGCTGATCCTGGCCGCCGTGAAGAAAAAAGCCGCTACGATATCAATATCTCCCTCGCCTTCCGGGAGAGGACCTGGGTGAGGGACATGACTGAGAAAATTCACAAAACCGATGAGGAATGGAAACAACAACTCACCCCGGAACAATATTACGTGACCCGACAAGCCGGAACAGAACCGGCCTTCAGTGGCGCCGACTACCACCGTAAAGACGAAGGGACGTATCATTGCATTTGTTGTGAGAACCCCCTGTTCCGGTCGGACCACAAGTTTGAATCCGGAACGGGATGGCCGAGTTTCACGCAACCTTCAAATGAAGAAGCTCTGGAAACTAAAACCGACCACAGCTACGGGATGACGCGCGTGGAAGTCACGTGCAGCCGCTGCAATGCCCACCTGGGACACGTCTTTGACGACGGCCCGGCACCCACGGGCCAACGGTTCTGCATCAATTCCCTTTCCCTGCGTTTCAAGGAGACCCCCGAGGGCTAAACATCCATCAGCCCCCTTCCTCTGTCATCCTCGACATTTTTAATCGAGGATCCAGGGGCTTTTTCCTTTTTTTGTGCGTACAGTGAAAGACGCTGGATCCCCGATCAGGTCGGGGATGACAGCAAGAGGGACAGTATGCTTGGGAACGAACCAGAGCAGGTCGGATTACGCTACGTTCATCCTTCGCTGCTCTGAGCGAAGCGAAGGATCTCGCTGTTTACAAACCGAGAGTATTCAAATCTGCAGAAACTACATACGGATAACTGCTAGCAGCTATACTACGTCTTTCCCAGCCTCGTTGAGGAAGTCCTCCACCGTCATCATCGGAATACCGTACTCGCGCGCTTTGCGTGCTTTTCCTGATTGACTGGAGGAATCAGCCGCCACCAGCAGGTCACAGCCTCTCTTCGTAACTGATCCAACAGGTTGCATTCCGATCAGAGCTGCAGTTTCCTCTAGAGAGGATCTGGAGACCGAGGCCCCTTCGACGACGGCATTACCCGTGAAACAGACGCGCATACCGTTGCGAAGACTACTTGCGGCTGGAAGCTGTGTCACTTGCGGCACAATTACATCGACGATGCCCAAAACCTCCGCAATTTTTCTGATTAGTTGGTTTTCAGTTTCTGTGACGATGCCATCGCGTTCGGCCGCAGCGATGATCGACGACAAATAAGAGCGGTGCGCCTGATGACGCTGCTCGGCGGAGATGCCGAGAGTCGAAGCTAAGTCCTCAATGGCCGCGCGTTCTTGGTCGTCAATGTGACAGTCATCAAGCGCCCAATCCAGAGCGTCGAGATACTGGAGCAACACCTCGTCTGCGCATGGGTAATGAGTGAGGGACACGACTCGGGCCAGTTCGCTGATTCTGGCATCCGAAGACTCCCGTCTCAAGGTTCGCACGTTGAGAAGCTGTGAGACGTCACCAAGAGTCGCCGGCCTTGGGTCAATTTCATCACCAGCCAGGACCTCTCGGGCAAGGGCGGCAGTAGCACGGGCGTCAGCGAGCGCTCGGTGTTGGACGTTCAGTGCGATCCCGAACCTGTAACACGCAGCAACGAGTTTCTCGCCGGTGGCCCTGAAGGTGCACAGACCTGAGCCAACATTAAACGCAACTCCGAGCCGTTTGAACTCGTACCCCAGCATTCGGGTGTCAAAGGGAAGGTTATGCGCAATCAGGATCGCGCCATGGAGCCGGTGGGTCAGTGCAGCAGCAACCTCGGGAAAGGTGGGCGCGGCCTCAACCATCGATGCTGTTATGCCGTGCACACCCACAGGACCAACGTCGCGCTCGGGATTAATCAGGGTGTCGTACTCGTCCATCGGCTCCCACGTCTGCGGGTCGAGCGTAAGAGCAGCGATCTCTACAATACGGTCATGTTGCCCTACGCCGGTTGTCTCACAGTCGATGACGACAAGTCGTGGTGTCGATATGGACAATATTCTTCTCCTCAATCGTCTCAACTATGCAGAAAACTAATGAAGAGTGGAGATGCTGCACTCGTCTTACTTCTCTTCTCGATTAACGTTCTGTCCCTCAAGATACTACCTGACTTGCGGCCCACTGCCATAGGCCGCAGACTAGCACAAAACTGTTCTTTAATAGAAGAAATACGGCAAAACCTAGTGACCCGTGCCATCACAGACCAAGCTCGCTCAAGCCGGGATGGTCGTCGGGACGGGGCCGGAGGGCCATCGGAATTTGCGGTCGCGCCCGGCTATCGGCAGGTCATTGATGCTCGCAATCCGGCGGCGCATCAAACCGTTCTCGTCGAACTCCCAATTCTCATTGCCGTAGGCGCGGAACCAGTTGCTGCTGTCGTCGTGATACTCATAGGCGAAGCGAACGGCGATACGATTTTCACCAAACGTCCAGAGTTCCTTGATCAGTCGATAATCGAGTTCCCTGCTCCATTTCCTGGTCAGGAAGCCCTCGATTTCGGCACGTCCGTCCAGAAACTCGGCGCGGTTCCGTCATGTGCCGTCCGGGGTATACGCTAGGGCGACCTTGGCGGACTCGCGGCCGTTCCACGCATCCTCGGCCATGCGCACCTTTTGCCTAGCCGTCTCTTCGGTAAAAGGAGGGAATGGCGGGCGTTGCATCAAGTGTTCTCCTTTGGTTTCGTGGCAGACCCTACTTCACTCTCTAGGTCTGCTCACATACATCGGCCTACAGTACCGTAACGTGGACAAGCCTGAAAATGTTTGGCAGATCGCGTGCGCCTCTATGATATTTCGTGTCTTGTTGTCCAGCCATGTAAAAAACCAGACCTTCGTATACTGAAGCTCTTCTTCCGTTTTTTGCAGACCCGCTTTTTGTGCGTCCCGGAGAATGGCGGCTTTTTCTTCCTCATCAGGCCAATCATGAAACGACAGAACAATGCCCGTGGTCATCCCGAACACTCCGGACAGCGGAACATCTGCCTGCTTTGAACCGGATGCCTGAGACAAGATCGTGGCAGCGCCGGCTTGTTGCGCTGTCGCGTTCAAGGCAAAGCAAAGCAGCAAAACAACGTGCCCCGTGATTATGAGTCTGGTGCTCATTCCGCTCATCAAGCCGACCATGGCCACGTCACAACGCTAGAACTTCCAGACAAACAACGTCTGCACGACGCTCTCATCCGTGACACGGTCGCCGAGCTTGTTCATCCAAAACTGATATTCAATGCCCAGGGCAAACCGCTCGTGCACGTTCCATCGCAATTGGGGCTGCGCGAGAATCCATGGCTCGACCGTGCCGCCGAACTCGTTTATCCGCCCGCCGATATATTCCGCGTGCCCTTCAATGCTGAAACTGGCCTCGCCGATCGTGAAGGGCCGCCTAAAATTGAAGTCAATCATGAATGAGTCGCTTTCGCTCGGCGCCCCTCCGGAGGACACGCCGTCGCTATCGTCAAGATACGCCGTGAAGTCGAGATTGGCGAACGCGAATCCGTCAAGGTCCAGGGACAGCCGGAGGCCGGGAAGGTATTTTTTAATGCCGGGTTTGCGAGCCCAATTGAAGCCGAGAATCACGCCGACGTCTGAAACGATCCCGGCGCCGATCTTCCAGTCCGTGATCTTGCCAAGACTCAAGTTCGCGTACCACTCGCCATAGACGTCGAAATCCTGAAACTCCGAATCCTGGGCATCAAGCGTGTCGACGAAAAAATAGTTGTCTCCATATTGCCATCCACTGGCATGTTGCACCGTATAGATAAAATGTTCCGCATCGCCGCCGCCGGCAAAGGTCGGCACGGCCAGGTTGCCGTATTGGAAGTGCAACTCGGTCCTGCTCCAGTCGAGGGCATGGGCCGGCTGGAGCATGATGAACGACAACAGCGCCAACACCGGCCCATGGCCGAAATATCTGAGAGCTTTCATTCAGGAATTCCATGCGCCTGAGACAATTGTGCCTTGAGCGGGAAACGCATAGTGAGGTGGCCTTGCCAGCCGGCAGGATGAGTCACAGGGACAGGACGAGCCTGAGACCGTCGTCGATCGCGGTCATTCGCGTGGCACTCAGGGAGCCCAGCCGTTCGTCAAGATACCCTTTGTCAATCGTCAGAAGTTGAGAAACGTTGACAATGGACTCTTCTTGGAGACCACCCTCCGCTCGGCTCAGCCGAACGTTTCCCGGGACTGCAGCAAGCCTCAGGTTGGTCGTCACCACCGCCACGATCAGCGTTTGAATCCGGCTCCGGTTGAAGGCATCAGCTTGGACAACCACCACCGGTCGGCGAAACCCGGGCTCAGAGCCAGACGGAAGAGGGAGAGACGCCCACCAGATCTCACCTCTCCGCAAGACCATCCTCCCCTACAGAACGATACTGAAGGTCCTCCAACACCGTGTCCAGCTTGGACTCTTCGGTATCGTACACGGTATTGAGTTGCTCCGTGATGTGCTCTTCCCGTTCCAGATAGGCCCTCACGGCTCTGGTGTAGAGTTCGCTCCGCGAGATGGCCTTGCGCTTGGCGAATCGATCTGCCTGTTGGAAAACGGCATCCGGTATGGAGATCGCTGTTTTCATGGACTGGAGTATAACAACGGTAATACTCTGAGGGCAACACAATGATAATAACCCGGCCGCTTTGACGCTTCAGGCAGACGCGGCACAGTTGATCGGTTCGGGTTACCCGGCGACCGGCACCAGGGATGCGCGTTCGCCCAGGATATAGCGAATCATATCCGTGAAGTCGAAGGCGAGGGAGACGACGATCGTGGGCCCTATGGCTGTTCTTCAACGACGACAAAGGTCCGCCCCCCATATCAGGAAATATCCCGCAGGAGTCGTTTAGCCGCCACCGCGTGAACCTGTTTGTCCAATGCAAAGCTCTCCGTGCCGGCGTGGATAAGGTCTATTCGACTCAGGTTCAGATCACGAAGAGCTGATCGCATTGAGCGAGTGAAAACAGGAGCTGTCGTACGTTTGATCTCAAACCCGCGAAGTTTGGCGCCTTGGCGTACCACAAGATCAATTTCCGCCTCGGAATGCGTCGCCCAGAAATAACATTGCCGATCCCCGACTCCGAGTGCCTGAATAAGGGTTTCCATGATGAACCCTTCCCATGACGCCCCGATTTTGGGATGGCGTTCCAGTTCCATGTGCGTCGTCACATTGAGGAGGCGATGCAGGATTCCTGAATCGCGGATGTAAATCTTCGGTGATTTGACCTGGCGTTTGCTTACATTTGCGCTCCAAGGCTTCAGGCTTCGCACCATGAACGTCGCTTCAAGTGCGTCGAGGTAACGCCGCACGGTATGGTGCGAAACGCCGAATGCGCGCGCGAGTTCCGAACCGTTCCAGACTTGGGCGTGATAATGCGCCAGCATTGACCAAAACCGGTCAAGCGTAGGGCTTGGGATCGTGATCCCCAACTGGGGAACGTCCCGTTCAAGGAAAGTTCGAATGAACTCCCCCCGCCATTCATAACTTTGCTTGTGACTGCGCGCGGTAAACGAACGCGGAAACCCACCTCGAAGCCAGAGAATAGCCGCTTGACGTTCCGCAAGTTCCGACAACGAGAACCCGGGAAGCTCGTAGCAGGCAATGCGCCCGGCCAGGGTTTCAGAGCTTTGGCGCAACAAATCGGGCGACGCACTGCCGAGAACATGAAAGCGGGCGGGACAACGGGGGCGGTCGGACAACACGCGCAACGTGGGAAAAAGATCAGGCTGCCGCTGAATTTCATCCAGTACAACGAGACCTCGCAGAGGGGAAAGCGCCAGTAGCGGATCGGCAAGACGTGAGAGGTCGGCGGTGGACTCAAGATCGAAAAAATGAGTCAGACCCTTTCGAGACCGGGCAAGCTCACGGGCCAGAGTCGTTTTCCCCACCTGTCGCGCACCCAGCAGGGCAACAACGGGATTATGGGAGACAAGCCGTTTCAAGGCGTTTAAATGTGCGGAACGTTGAATCATTGCGAGAAATGATACCATGAAAATTGGAAGCAATACATCCAATTTTCATGTTTCTGGCAAAAAGGAAAAGCGCGGTTCAGCCCCGCACTCGCGGGGAACACCACGTCGTGGGCGAATTCGAGATCGTTTGCACCGGCAAGCGCGGGGAGATCGAGCGGCACATAAAGGTGACAGGCCATGAGATCCATATTGGCATCTATGACAGGGTAGCGAAAGCCGCCGCGGTCAGCGAGTTTCGAGGCGCGGACGGCAAGATTGTGAAGGGGGCGTACATCTTCGTCGGGTATTTGAGTCCGGGGAATCATTTATTTGGCTCCTTAGTGAGAAGGTGAATAAAGCGGCCGCTTCCTGGTGGATGGTGGCCTGGAGGCGCTGGATCGTGTCGAGATCATGAGTTGAGAGACGATATCGGTAGTAGTGGGTCAGCCGGTCCAATAACTGAACGACGTTCTTAGGGTTGGCCTCGACCGGCCGTGCGTGTTCAGCGCGCGCCCTGGCGACGGTGATTTTCCGGAGGCAGCCAAGGGAGAGCAGGCGGACCCACTTCCGGCCGCGTTTCAGTACCAGGTAAATGCGGGTGCCGGTGCCGAGCCGGTTTTCGTCATTGAGCGCGATGATTTCCATTAGGCAGATTCCGTCGAGTGGTTTGTGCAGTCGTGACAGAGTTGATGTTCGTCACGATCGAGCTTGGTTTCGCATGATTCGCAGTGGCGGGCGCGAGTGTTTGTGAGGATCGTTTCTTCGCATTCGGCGAGTGCATCCTGCAAATTGCGGTGTTTGGCCTGCGATACATCGTATTGAGCGATGAGGTCATGGAGAGCGGAATGGGCTTTGTTGAGGATTTTGAGGTGTCTGATTTGTGAAATGTGAAGCATGTTTGTCTCCATAAGGTTTGAATGAAAGAGAAAAAGACGCGATTCTGCGACGGCCCGAAGGCCGTCGCAGAAGCTCCGGATCACGCAGCCTTCTTGGCTTTGCGGGCCCGGGGCGCCTTCTTGGTTTTCGGCGGCTCGGCCGGAGTGGCCGGGGCGGCTTCGGCCAGCGCGGCCGGCTCCAACTCCGCCAGTTTCTCCGTGACCTGGACGGACACGATGGCCACGTCGCCCATGTCTTTCGGGCGCAGGGTCTTCGTCCGCTGCCAGTTTTGATCCCGATCCATATAGGAGCGAGTCAGGGTGACTGTCCGGTACGGACCGTTTTGGCCTTCGTTCTTCCAGATCGAGGTCACAGACCAAGAAGCAAGGGAAGGCGCGGGATAAGAGTCGCCACACGAAGGCCCAGAGAACCAGCACCCTGACAAAAATGGGAGGGTAGAGGCAGCGGACCTCGACGCCAGCAGCCGACGTCGGCTGGCCTCGTGACCGGTCCGGAGAAACCAGGACGGGCCCGGAGCGAGATCATAGGACCGACGAACGATTCAGCAAAGCCATGTGCGGATCAGTTGAGCCGGAGCCCGCGCGGCGTTCCCGTCCAGGAGGACCCCATGGGGCCTGAAAAGCAGGGTAAATCTAATTGAGATTGAGAAAAGTGGTACCGGTGATCGAGGAGCTTGATCGCGGCCACGTCGTCCTGGAGGACGTCGGCCCGGGGGAAAGGGATTAGAAGAACTTGGCCAGAACGGCGAGCAGGGTGGCATACCCGGCCAACGAGAGAATTGTTTTAAATTGTGAGTCGGCGATGGCCTTGGTGAGTTCGTTTTTCGCTTCAAGCACGAGGGTCGTCGTGTCTTTTCGCAGGGCCTCGGTGGCGGCCGTGGTGTCTTTCCGTAGGATTTCAATGGCGTGATGGACGTCCGCGATATCGGTTTTCGTCGCGATATTATGTTCGAGGATGTTGACCTGTTCAGCGGCCCAGGCCTCGGCGACGTGTGGTTCTACGCCGGCTTTGGTCATACGTTTCACGCATGCGTGGGTATCGAAGATGACGGAATCGCTCATAAGAATTCTCCTTTCGTAAGCATGTGACGTTTATCAAGAATTGTCAAGAGCAGCGCGACGGCTGGGGAATGATGTAGTTTACTGTTCTTCAATTTCCCGGAGCCATTCGACTAGCTGCTCGCCTTCTTCTTCGTCGTAGTCTTCGTGGTCGGGGCCAAGAGCACGAAGCTCTTCGATCCGTGCCGTGATCCGTTCCTTTGTCCAAGTTTCTTTAAAGTATCCCATGCGCTCCTAGAGGTGGCTCGGGAAATTTGAACAAGGGGGATAAGTGACATTTCTGCTCACGAGCGGCATGATTGCCGTGAATGAGGAGGACCCATGACGAGACGACTACGCCGAAACCATAGCCCGGCTTTGAAG
>MPMZ01000047.1 GCA_002238765.1 Nitrospira sp. bin75 | reverse complement strand
CAAAGGTGGTGCCGTCAGGGGCCGTTCCGCGGAGTTGCGCATGGGCTTCGTCGCCGTCAATCGTCCATTCCTGGATGGTGAATTCGGTCATGTGATCCTCCATTTGTGAGTCAAGTGCGGTTAGTGGGGCCAAGGTGAGGCTCCCACCAGGGAGGGGAGTCTTCACCCTTGGCCGGCGTGGAGTCATTAGCGATTGATGGCCTTGACGAGATGGCTGTTGAGCGCGGCTTGCTTTTCCTCGGGGGAGAGCGTGAGCGTTCCCCAGGGATTGAAAGTCGGGTCGCGGTGGTCAGTGATGTTGATGGTGCCGGCGTAGAGCCGGGCAGTGCCGTCTTTCCGAAAGACGCCGACGTGGTGGGTTGGACGACCTTCGGCTCCGTAGGTCGTTCCGACGAGGCGGGTTTCGATTCGATTGGCATAATAGGTGGCCTGGTCTTCCCGGACCTGACAGGGTTTTTTGTGGTGGGACCTGACGGTCCAGGATTGGAGAGTGACTCCCGGGAGGCCGATGTAAACGAGGTCTGAAAGACGGCCGGTGGTCCAGCGATTGTGGGTATTGAGGTAATGGTGGATGCCTTTGAAATCGCTCCGGCCGCCGCAGATGACGTAAACACCCATGTAGCGGATGACTTTGACGCGGAAGGGGAAAGTGGAGGCTCGTCGTTTAGCGCCGGCTTCGGTTTTAAAAAGTCTAATCATGGGAGTCTCCTGGAGTAGAAAGGGAGGAACGGTTATAGGCTATCAACGTGTTGCTCGATGGTGTCGGCGAGTTCTTGGAAGGTCGCGCCCGCGTCATTGTCGAGGGCGAGAGCGGGCTGTGCTAGTTCACCGTATAGGGCTTCACGGCCGGGGAGGATTTGACCCGGGTATTGGCCGAAATTGGTTTTCATTTGCGCCCATTCGCGCACTTCGGGGGGGAGATTGTGTCGAGCTCCTGCGAAGACCAGGCAGCCACGTTGAGTTTTGTTTGGTCGAAACGGGCGGGGGGAGCGGATGATGCCTTCCTCAATGGCCATGTCGCACAAGACCCCGAGGCAACACCGGCTGCCGTCGAGACGTCCGAGGTGCTTTTGGGTCTGGCTGGTGCGGTCACTGCGGAGCCGCGTGGTCCATTCTTTGGCGATGCGTGGATTCATGGTGGTCTCCTGGATTAAAGGTTGTGGGCTGGAAAGCCTCTCGCCAGGTCAAGAGGCTTTCCAGAAGGTTTTACAAGTAGAGGGCATTCTCGTCGATGAGGTTGGCAATGTGAGGGAAGTCGAAGCCGGCGTCATTGGCCTCAGCGAGAGAGGGGTGAGTACCGCCCGGGTAGGTCGCGTGTGCGGAGTCAATGTTTGCCCAATTGATGACTTCCTTGGGGAGGTAAGCGAGGGTGATGTCTTCCTTGCCGTAAAGGAGAGTGCCGCGTTGCTTGGGATCGTCGCCGACGTACGGGTGGGGCCGTGGAATAATGTTTTGTTCGACGGCCATGTCGCACAGAACCCCGAGGCAGCAACGGCTGCCGTCAACACGGCCGAGGTAATTGGTGGTTTGTTTGATTGTGCCGGCGCGAAGCCGTGCCGCCCATTGTTTAGCGATATTGCGATCCATGGTGTGCTCCTGATTTAGAAGATGGGTAATTGATCGTGGCCGTCCACGATCATCGGCAGCGGCTTCCGGCTTGGACTCAAGGTGTGATTGATTCGTTGTTCAAGCGCGACGTATTCATGGTAAAGGTCCGGCCGAAGCCGCGCTGCCGTTCGCAGATCCTTTTGGCTGGCGAGGATGCAGAAGGAGCATGACAATCTGGTCATGCCCGCTTCATAAGCCCAATGAAGCCGTTGGTTGACGCGCTCGACCTGATTGAGCACGTCGGCGAGTGTCCATGAATGGATGGGAAGCCAGTCCCACCAGACGCGCCCGGCTTTGCTGTTGCGCGGATTGAGTTTTAGGGCTTGCGCCTTGGCGCGATCCCGGGATTCATCGGCTCGGATGCCCATGCAGTTGACGACGCGGCCGCCGTATTCCGGATGTGCGGCGAGATAGTGCCGGATCTCGCGTTCGATGGGACCGCGTTTGTAATCGCTCGTACACCAGCGCCGGCCTTTGTCGGGGAACTTGCCGCGTTCCTCGATGCGCTGGAGGAGGTCTTTGCCGCTGGCGACGTGGGCGAGGAGTAAAGGCCGTCAGGTGGTTTGGTGTCTTCTATGTGAGAGATAGTCCCGGCCCACTCGATGCGGCCGAGCGGGGCGTGAATCACAATCAGTTGATCGTGGGGGATGCGAGCGGCCAGCCAGGCCGTCATAGCCTGGGAGTCTTTGCCGCCGCTGTGATTGATGACGTAGAGGGTTTGGGGCGTCATGGATCAATCCGTTGATGGGAGGTCATGGTCGGTTGCCTTTCATGTGTGAGTGAACTGGCCCTTCACCCGGGGGAGAGGGCTAGTGAAAGGAACGACCTGAGGAAAAAGGGGGATTACGCATGGACCGCGGGGAGCGCGTGGCCGTGCGTCTTGATGACGTCCAGGCAAACGGCATCGCGGAGCCGGGCTTCGGCTTGGGTGTAGCGATGGACGAGAGAGGGGCCGATCGAGGAGGTGTCTTTCAAGTGGTCCTGGACGTCGGCGTATTTGACGAAGATGGCAGAAAGATTTTGGGAGTTGCAGATCCGGTCGATGAAGCCGCTATAGGTTTCATCAGGTCGCCGGGAGAGGATTTCGACGGCCTCGACCACGCCTGCGGGGAAGAGGCCGACAAGGTCGGCGCGCGTGACGGACGTGTCTTCGAGAATGTCATGCAGAAAGGCGATGGTTTTGTCCTTGTCTGCGGTCAGGCGGTGCGCGACGCGTGTGAGGTGGTCGATGTAGGGTGCTCCGGATTTGTCCTGTTGGCCACGATGGGCAATCTCCGCGATAGCCAGGGCTAACGCGGGTATGAGGATCTTGATGATGTGAGGTGGGAGGTGACGTGGGTTCATGTGGGCTCCTTCACGCGAAGGGTTTTTGCCAAGTGGCCGGCATAGACGGCCACGACTTTCCAATAACAGGCCATGGGTGCTTTGTGGCGCGCCCAGGAGATGTCGGCGCGTTTGAGGGCTTCCTCGCGGAGGTCGTGAAGCGCGGCACGCAAAGCGTCCCGCGCTGGCGCGGGGAGTGAGCAGAAGCGAGAGGCCCACTGATTTAGGAGACGTTGGTGTGATTGGTGGATTCCTTGCATGGTGGCTACCTCGTTGGGTCGTTGGCGAAGAAGGTGTTGAGGGTGGATTGCAGAGACCTGAACTCGTGAGCGGTCATGCCAAGTGGGCCGTCAGCATCATTCGTGCGAATGATGATGGCTTCGCCTTCCAGGGTGCCTTGAAGCCGGGAAAGTTCTTCTCCGAGCTCCTTTGCGCATTTGTAAAGGGTGAATGGCTTAACCATCCTGTCCTCCATGAAGAGAGAAGTGAACTACAGCGGCCCGTGAGCGCCTGGCCCTTCACCCGGGGGAGAGGGCCAGCCGCGCGAAGAGCCCCGAGGTCGGTCGGAATGCCGACCGACCCGGGGATCAGGGATTGGCGGCAAGCCAGCCCTCGTCGGCGAAGGAGATGTACCGGTTGTCGCCGACAATGAGGTGATCCAGAAAGGTGATCCCGAATTCGATCGCGCACCGGTGAAGGCGTGTGGTCAGCGCGCGGTCCTCTTTGCTCGGGTTGGGATCGCCGCTCGGATGATTGTGAGCGACGATAATGGCCGCAGCCGCGTTCTTGACGGCCGGCCGGAAGACTTCCCGGGGATGCACGATGCTGCTTGTCAGGGAGCCGCGGGAGATTTCGACAATGTCGAGAACAGAATGTTTTGCGGATAAAAGGACGGCGACGAAGCTCTCCTGGTATTGATGGGCGAGCATGGGCCGAAGGATGTCGTAGGAGTCTTTTGAGCTCGAGACGACTTCCTGGCGTTGCCGGCTGCCGGCGCGGAGCCAGCGTTTGCCGATTTCAAGAATGGCCTTGGCTTTTTCGGCATTGCGTGTGGTGAGTCCGTCTTCGGCGACGAGCTCGGCGGTGCTGGCCTCATTGAGGGCCAAGATGTCGGTGGTGTTGTGAAGTCCGCGGACGCCGGCGAGCCGGAAGAGGTCCGCATCGCTGTAGGAGGTGAATTGGTTTTCCATGGCCTGTCCTTTCGGTTCGATGAATGAACGCCCGAGCGCGCCTACACTGATGGAAGGCGCGTGGGGCGATAGTCGGTGGGGAACGAACCGGACATTAGGAGTGAGTGGGCTTGCGGGTTTTCGGAAGCTGCCCGGGTTGGTAGTCGTCGTCGATGCCCCAGGGCGCGTCCTGGTAGCCGGGGAGTTCGATGATCAGGTGGTCTTCGAGGGCCGCAAGGATTTTCCGGGCCAGGCTGCCGTCCCACTCGCCATGTTCGCGGGACTGGTAATCGAGGCAGTGGATCAGCTTGATAAGCTGAACGGGTGTAAAGCCGAGCGTGTGAAAGTGGGCAATGTCGGTGGGGGTGATATCGACATTGAGTTCATGCCAGTAGTATTTGTCTTCGTCTTCATTGTAGCGGGCACAGACGGATTTGATGTTTTCGGTCATGAGGATTCGCGCGACGGTCGTGGGGTTGGAGAGGTCATGGTGTTCTGAGAAGTTGAGATAGACGAGCGGGAATTCCTCCATGGCGGTATTGACCCATTGCCCCTCCGGAGATTTGGTGTAATGGCTGAACTGCCGGCCGGTTTTTTGCGTGGCGAAGATGGCGAGGGATTTGATGTGAAGAAAGCTACAGATCCAGGCACTCATATGGCGATCCTTCCGTGGCGGGATGAAGGTTGTTCTTGGAGGTGGTGAATGAACTGGCCCTCCACAACGGGAGAGGGGCAGGGAATGAACGAGAAGGAGACGACCGTGGCCAGCGGGTCCGGTCGACCTGGCGCCGATCCGGCGTCCGGATTCCGCGCCAGGGAAAGGGAATGGATATTAGGAGCGACGTGGGGGATTGAAGTAGTAAGACCAGCCCTTCTTTGGGACCCAGGGCTCGTCGACGATCCCGCGCCGTTCGATTTCTTTGTAGCAGGCTAGGCAGGTGACTTCGCGGGCGACCGGGGTAAACATGTCATCGCCGGCCGGTGCCGGCCAGTTGTAATTGATGGCATTTTTGATTCCGCATAAAGTTTTGAGGGTTTGCTTGGGTCTGTAGTGAACCAGGCAGGGCGGGTCCTGCCGGCCTGCCTGTGTTCGTGGTGTCGTCATTGTGAGTGGGCCTTCCTGGGCGCGGCCGCTCTGAGCTTGTGAATCTTGTGGCGTAGGGGCGAGATGTATTTGAGGGCAAGTTTCTTGGCCCACTCGATCGCGTCCCGGGCATTGGCGAAGTCGCGTTCGCGTTTGGTGATGAGCATTTGGACGCGCCAGCCTTCTTTGCTGAGAAGGGGGACGGGGGCCAGTGCCGCGACGGGGCCATACGAGCATTCAAGATATTGCACGTCCCGTCCGGTCAGCCAGAATTGGAGCACGTCGGGGTGTTGATGAATGCGATCGGCGACAGCGGCGAAGGCGTTTATTTCGCCGAGCTTGGTGGCGGGAAAGTTAGCGAAGAAGAGCTGATAGGGATTATAGGTGAAGGAGTAAATCCACACATGGCGGTTGTGATAGACGTGCCCAATGCGGCGCTGGTCCAGGAAGATATCCCAGGCCGGCCGGCCCCGGGTTCGGCCGAGCCGGTCACGGGGCGCCGGTCGTGAAACGGAGAAGTGAATGGGCGGCCGTGGGGGCTTGCCTTCGTGCCGATGTGTTTTGCAGTAAGAGCATTGGCGCTCGCCTTCATCGGCGCCCGCCTGGCAGGTGACGCAGAGTTGCCAGTATTGGGGGATGTATTCTTGCATGTGGAATATCTCCTTTCAGCGAAGCCGGTCTTCATTTACTGATAGGCCGGCTTCGCGTGTGGGTAATTTCCGTTGTGATGGTTGTGGGTTTCTCGGAGGCGCCGAAGGCACGCGCGACACGTCACCCGTTCCTCGGAAGGGGTTAAGACGTGGAAGACCTTCAAGGCGTGGCCACATTTAGGTCGCCGTCCGAGAAACGTGGCGAAGTGCCGGATAACGAGTGGCTTTAGCATCTGTCGTTCCTTCCCTTACATCCTGGTGAAAGATTCGGTGCGGCGCCCCCTCCTTGGCTGGACGGGGGCATTCAGCGACTCCTTGAGAAGCTGCCGCGCGCTCCCGCGACGGCCCGGAGGCCGTCGCAGGAGCTCCGGTTCACGCAGCCTGCTTGGCTTTGCGCGGGCGAGAGGCCTTCTTCGTCTTCGGAGGAGGCGTCTCGTGGACGGCGTCCGTGGCGGTTTCCGGCGCGGCCGGCTCCAACTCCGCCATTTTCTCCGTGACCTGGCCGGCCACGATGATCACGTCGTCCATGTCTTTGGGACGAAGGGTCTTAGTCCGCTGCCAGTTGTCATCCTTGTCCTTGTAGGAACGAGTCAGGGTGACGGTCCGGTACGGGCCGTTTTGGCCTTCGTTCTTCCAAACAGAGGCGACGACGGCGCCGGATTTGAATTTGGCTTCGGGTTGAGTGGATGTTTGCGGGGTCTTGTCCATGATGAAGTCTCCTTGGTTGTTAGTGAATGAACTGACCTCTCGCAAAGACAGGAGTTCAGGCAGACACGGACAAGGAGACGGCCGGCGTCCGAAGGACCGGTCGACCACGCGCCGATCGGCAAGGCCAAAGTGCCTGAAACGCAGAGTAAGGCACGGCCTATGCAGGCGCGGGAGAGGACAGCGTCCAGGACCGGGAGGACCCCGGAGCAGCAGAACAGAATGACCCCGAGGCCAGAGACCCAGAAGCAAGCCCCCGGCGCGATAGGAGAGTCGCCTCACGAAGGCACTGGGTATGACGTGTCCCTGACGCAAGAGACAGGGCAGGCAGCGGACGCGACGCCGGCAGCCGACGTCGTCTTCCAGCGTGGCCGGTCCGGAGAAAGCAGGAGGGCCAAGAGCGAGGGGAGGGGACCGACCAGCAAGAGAGCAAAGCCTGGTGCGGATCAGGAGCGACGAGGGTTTGTCAGAAGCGACGATCTCCCTCAAGTCGGGGTAGTGAAGGGTCGTAGGAAAGGGAGATCGTGGCAGGAAGACGGCATTTTGACGAATTCCTGGGGGAATTAAAGGCCGTGAGGTAGGGGAAAGCGGCCGGATCCGCCTGAATCCGGACGCGCGGGTGCCCTGATGCCGTGGGAGTGTGGACAAAACGAAACACTTTGCCCACACCCCCACGACCGAACGGCCGCTATGGATGTGTGGACAGAAGAAGCCCCTGCCCACAGATCCACAACGCGGACAATGGGGGTTTGGAAGAAGGAACAAAAAAAGGGCGCGAATCCAGAGTTCGGATCCGCGCCCTTCGGGGCCGCGTAAGCGACGATTACGCGACGGGAAGAGGTTCTTCGAATTCGGCTTCCGAGAAGATGTCGATATCGGGATCTTCTTCCGGAAGCTCTCCGCGCGGATCGTATTTCGGCGGCCAAAGCGCTTCTGGATCTGAGACAAGCAGAGTCATTTTCTGCTTGAGGTCAGCGACCAGGTCGGTGATGACTGGAAGATCCTGCGGCCGGAACGTCTTCGCGAGGCGCCGTTGCCCGGTCTCGTCTTTATAGAACCGCGTGATCGTGCCGGTGAAGTAAGGCCCGTTCGGGCCATCGTTTGGCCAGATGGTCGCGGAAAGGGCGCCGGGGTGGGACTGTAACCGAGGAGCCCGATGATCGCATTCGGCTTGAAGTTGGGTGACGACGTTGCCGAGGGCCGACAAGTCGTTGTGCCGGAATGAGTTGGACCGTTGCCAGCGGTTTTGCTGGTCTTTGTGAAGCCGCGTGAGCGAGATCGTGTAGTAGTAAAGTCCGTCTGCGGTCTCGTTCTTCCAGGCGGAGCCGAGGATGGCGCCGACCTTGACTTCGAATGTTGGTTTTTGAGTGCGTTTCATAATTAAGTCTCCTTGTGGTGTGTGAATGAATCGACCTCTCACGAATGCAGGAGGGCGATACGATGAACTGACAAGGAGAGTGGCGGCGTCCGGAGGGCCGGTCGACCGAGCGCCGATCGGCAAGGCCAAAGTGCCTGAAACGCAGAGTAAGGCACGGCCTCTGCAGGCGCGGGAGAGGGCGGAGCCCAAGCGGTCCGGACGGCGGCGATGAAGCGCAACGTCAATGGACAGTCGAGGGTGGAAAGGTCGGTGGAGAGAGTGGAGGGAAAGGACGGCTCACGATCGAAGGAAAGGAAACGGGCCAATTCCGGCAAGTAGTCGGCCTTCGGCGAGCGACGCGCGAGGTCCGGAGGGCCAGTCGCGATCGAGTTACAGGCAAGGGCCGGTCGGGAGAAGCTGAAAGCGAGGGTTAGCTGTGCCGGCGCGGGGTTTCAGCGGTGAGTATGTTGAGAGCGGAACGGGTAGGTGAGGATCAGTTTGGTCATGTAGGGGATGCTCAAGAAAAGAAGGATTAAGATGAGAGAAAGGAATAGGCCGCCCGAGAGAAGGAAGACCGCGTAGACCATGTCGAGGAGAGAAGAGATCTCGAGCTCGTAGAAGGCGGTAGCCTTGGCGGCGAGGGAATGGGCTGAAACGTATATGAGGCCTAAGAGGGCGAAGTAATAACCAACGAGGACGGCGATGATAACGGCAAAGGCGATGTAGAGAGGGATGGTCTGTTCTTTCATGGGAAAAGTTTCCTCGTTTGACAGATGAGTGTCAAGCCCCAGCCCTCTCAGCGAGAGGACCGGGGCGGGTTTTCAGCCGGCGACGGCGTAATCCCACAGCCGGTGATTGATATTCAGATCGCGCGGGATGCTTGTGAGCGGCCGGACAAGACGATCTTTCTTGAGCTCGGGGTTGAAATAGGTGAAGCCATTCAACACGTTGTCCTGGACGCGATTGAGGACGGACCAGAGGTCCGGGTGGTTTTGCTGGTCAAAACGGGCATGAAGCATCTTGCGTGGATCGAAGGGCGGATGGTTGCCATCCGGCCAGCGAAGTCCGATCGCGTAGTGAGCGAATTTCAGTTGTTCGTCGGGGCTGAGTTCGCGTTGCTCCATGTGAGCGATTTGAGTTTTTGTGTCCAGGGCGTAAGCGATGGCCTTGTCGTGAACAAACTCCGGGTCGAACCGATTGCGGACGTGGCGGTAGCGCAACAAGTCGTGGTGGTCGCGGGGGGCAATCAGGCCATTTGAGCAGACCATCACATAGACGGCAAGCAAGAGCCGAAGGGGGGCGGTGCCGCAATGGCTGTTGACGAGGCGCAACTGCATCTTCTGAGTGGGAGAGTGAAGTCCGTCGCCCTTCGGGAAGTCGAGGAAGACCTGGTGGCGCTGATAGCCGTTGAAGTCAGGGTTGCGGACTCCGGATTCAGAGGAGTGCGCGACGGTAAAGCCGCGATCCTGGAGTCGCATGACGATGTCGCGGGTGGAGAAGAATTGATACCGCTTCGTCCTGGACGGATGAGCGGATTCAGCGAGCGCGGACGGGACTAAGGCGAGATCGTTCATCGGAAAGTCTCCTTGTGTCAGTGCGTGAGTAAACTGGCCCTACACCTGGGGGAGAGGGCCAGTGAAAGGAGCGGCAAGGAGACGGCCGGCTGCGGGATCCAGCTTTGAATCCCACAACCCGGGAGCCGCTGTTATTTGCGGGATCCTCACGAAATCCCGCGCGGCTGATTGGCACGGCGAAGTAGTTCATCGCAGTGGCAGGTTTTCGGAGCGCACCAACACGCCAGATCCCATCCGCGAAGTTCTTTCGCTATTTGCTCATCAGTAAAATTCACTGCGAGCCAGGCTTTATGCTTCGCGATGACTTCGTCGCGCGTCCCGTCGCGGCCGGTTTTGAAAGGGTTCCCCCATTTGGTCGCACGGTCGCAGCGTTTAGCGAGACCGCGCTCAACGAGACGCCGATGCTCAGGGTTTCTCAAATTAAGAATGCGTGGAGTTGGATTGTTCATCATTGGGTCTCCTTGTGGTGGGTGAATGACTCGACCTCTCACGAATGCAGGAGGTCGATGGCATGAACTGACAAGGAGCGTGGCGTGGGCCGGGGCGCCGGTCGACCTGGCGCCGCTGGGCAAGGCCACAGTGACTGCAACGAAGAGTAGGGCACGGCCTCTGCCGGCGCGGGAGAGGGCGAAGCCCAGGCGTTCCGGACTGCGGCTATGAAGGACAACGACAGAGGCAACATGAACAGTGGAAGGGCGGGGAGGGTGATGAAGGGGGGAACCCACACGCGAATGGGAGGACGCCGTAGGGGGAGGCAGGGGTCTCCCCCCAGGCTCGACTCGACGGCTAGGGGCTTCCTACTGACACGGTTCAGTTGATAAATGTCTCACCCCTAGCCGGAGAAAGAATAGGTAGCGGTGGAATGGAAGTCAAGAAAGAAAGAGGCTCCCTTGCTTGGTGCCGGAGGCAGGATTCGAACCTGCAAGTGAGAGAAGTCTCAGCGGTTTTTAAGACCGCCGCGTCTGCCAGTTCCGCCACTCCGGCGTAGTGAGTGTGGTGCCGACACCAGGGCTCGAACCTGGACCGCCCGGAGGCACTATCTTCTGAGGATAGCGTGTCTGCCAATTCCACCATGTCGGCTTTGTGAATGGCGGAGAAGGTGGGATTTGGACCCACGGCCGGTGATTGTCTCACCGACGCCGGTTTAGCAAACCGGTGCTTTAAGCCGCTCAGCCACTTCTCCGTTGTATGTAGTGAGATTTCTTTCAGTATTGGTGCCAGCACCAGGACTCGAACCTGGACGCGCGAGGGCACTGTCTTTTGAGGACAGCGTGTCTACCGATTCCACCATGCTGGCATAGGGTCTTTTGAATTTGGCGGAGAGGGTGTTCTTTCAATGATGCGCGAAACCCCTATCAACAGGAGCGTTTCGCCGATCATGTCATGTGTGTTCCCAAGTTTGTTCCCACAGACGGAAGCACTGCTCCCGCAGGACGGGACTCCGTGCTGCGGGGCTCCTGTCATGCTATATCTGACAGACTTGGATTTCACTTCGGAGGACGGGACATTATGTCCTCAGCAAGTCTGCGAAATCAACTGGACGGCACGCCCCGGATACGGTGGCACGCTCCTGGAACACCAGGGATTTATCCTGAGTAAAACGCCGAAATAATAAGGACGACATCCCCCGCCTAGTGTGGCACCCTCCGCGCATCACAAAGGAGGTGATGCCAATGTCTACAGATCAAGACGTGCTTCTGACCCGCCGTGAGGTCGAGCGTCTGTGTCGGCTCGGCCGCAGCACCCTGTACAAAAAAATGCGCGAAGGCACCTTTCCGGTGCCGTTGAAAGTCTCTGAGCGGGCCGTGCGATGGCGCGAAAGTGAAATTCGCGCCTACGTCGATTCGCGCCCGCGCTCGTATGGCGAGACGGCAAAATGAGACGACGAAAAGGCCCGATGAGGTGGCTGTTTCATGGCGGCCTGTGCGCAGGCCGCCGGTCTCGCCGATACCGGAAAAGGAGGTCGTCCCATGCGCATTGAGCACCGTGATCCCTCGCTCACATACCCTCGGGCCGTCCGAGAAGAAAAGCGCCGGCTCGTCCTCGACTGGCTCCTCGAATTTCAATTCTCCTCGGTCGATTTGCTCGCCCGACGCCTCGGCCTCACGTCCCAAAGTTCCTACAAATTCTTCCGCTCGCTCCTCGACGACCAACTCATCCAACACTTTAAAAGTGTCCATACCCACCAGGCCCGGTATCTCATGCTCGCCAAGGCCGGGGTCGACCTGTTGCAGGTCGCTGGCCGCGACGTGGCCCACGCCCACACCCAACCCTCCCGCTTGAACCGCTACGGGCACCTCATGCACGATCTGGCCGTGCAACGCGCCGTGCTCACGCGGCTCGCTCACTACGACGAAGTCATTTGGGATAAACACATCACCATCCCGGAACAATACGAAAAGCCGGACGCGCTTCTGCACTCTCCGAAGAATTATTGGGTGGCCTTGGAATATGAACGCTGGCGGAAAGAAACCAAGCGCATCTATCTGTCCTTCATGAATCATGCGAGGGCACTCATCAAGAGACACTACAGCGGCGTGTACTATCTGTTCGACCGCGAACAGGACCTCGTGCACTACCAGACGCTCTTCGCGGCCCAGGCATGGCCCGAGTATCACTACAATCGCACGACCGGCAAAATCACACTGGCCGGCACCCATTTCCAGCCTGATACCATTGAGTGCTTACGCGACTGTTTTCTCTTCATTCACGAGCCCCACGGGGACAAAAAGTAATTTTCGCAGCATTTCTTTTCTATTTCGGGCTTTTCTATTAATTTTCTGCTCTTGAGATATGTTCCAGACATTAATGTTCTTTTCGTTTTTTGAGAAACGTTTAAGGTAGAACTCGGGAACGGTGTGCTGCCTTTTGTATTCGGGCATTCTTAAGTTCCTGCTTGTGCCGTTTGGATAGATGAGGAGCCTGCCCCGGCATAGACCGGGGCAGGAACACAGCAGGTTATTGCCAACTCGCCCCAAACGCCCCCATAATCTCGTTCGTTGAAATCGCAAATACCAAGGGGGCGTGGTTCTGCGCTGGACAACAGATCGCCCTCGTGGTTCCACTTTGTCACAGGGTCGCTCCCGGTCAGAACGAGCATCAGTAACTGAATTGTTACCGTTTATAAAATCAGACGGTCATGCGTTAGTTCAATTTCCGGTTTCACGAATCCCGCCGAAGCCGGCGAGGAGATTGATATCGGGCGCTCGATCATTGAGCACGCCCGCCATCTCCTCGTGGGCAGGGCCATAGAACGAGCCCACAAGGCGGCCCCCATCGTCGATAAAGGAATTTCCGGTTACGCTGATGTCATACTCGATCCGGGAAGCCCGAAAACCAGTGGCTTCGCCATCGACATGCACGGTGAGGTTCTCGAACTGTGCGGTGCCGTCGAGCGTTGCCAAGTCCACGCCAAGCTCGGCGTCGCCAAAAACGGGCGGCAGTTTCGCGCTGCCCATATCGACGCCAATGAGCGATCCGGTCCACGTCACGCGTCCCTGAGGTGTCGATGCATGAAGTTCGGCGAGAGTCATGGTTGGGGAAATCCCGATGGCATCAGCGCCGGCTCGCAACTCGTCCTGCTCTGAGATATCCATCCCTGCTTGATCATCGTACCCCAGGAAACGCTCCACGCCCGCACCCCAGGCGCTGTATTGGCCCCAGGCACCATATCCGTATACTTCCGTATCTGATGCCGTCTCGGCATCCAGGATGTCGTATCCAATGTCATCCAGGAATGCGAAGTCGAGCTCTGAGGGTTTGTACCCTTGCCTGGGCTCGACACAATACGCCATGATAGATGAACAGACTCCCAAATGAGCGTAATCCACGGTCGCACCGGGTGTATTAGGTGGCACCACACGTCGATTCGCGTCGAGCCATTGAAACGGAACTGCCTGTCCGCCATTGGCAATCCGCGACTGCGGCCCTTCGAAGGTGTGGTCCTGGCGGTTGATGTACCGTTCCACGCTCGGGACATTCCATCCGCCCTCGTGGCTGGTAATCCCAATGGCATGCCCCAGTTCGTGCGCCAGCACGTGAATAAACCAATAATTCCCGTCTGATTGCCGCTCATCGATATTGTCTTGTGACAGAGCAACCTGTGTAAACCAAGGTTCGTAATCATCCTCCGTGATATCAGCTTGTGTGGGGCCCCCCGAAGAATGTGTGTCCATTGTCGCATGAAGCATGGCGACGAACATACCGTCCGTTGAGACCTTTTCATCAAATGTTTCTGTGATCACTTGCCCGTCGGCACGGTCCGGCCGGCGTACGATCGTTGTTCCGGCCGGGACCACATGTGTGCCGAAATCGTCCAGGAGCCGGTACGACCAGGATTTCCCGGCCCGTTCCATCGACGCGCGTACCATGGGACCGACGTTCTGGGCAAACCGCCAGTCAAACTCGATATTGAGCGTTCCAGCGGGGCCCCCTTTCCATTGCCCGTAGGTAATCCCGTCACGTTCGCCGATTATTTCGACTTCGTCAGGGCTGACATTGCGGAGAATGGTTCCGGCATTTGTGGGATCAGCTTCGGCCATCTCAACCAAATTTCCTAACGATCTTCTCCGATCAGCAATGTCGGCTTGGTTGACTGCAGACAAGCCTAGTGCGCTTCTCAATACCTCTGGATCATTCCAGTGATCGAGTAGGTCTTCGGCTGTAGGATTGCTGCGCCATTGAGTTATAGTTGGTTGTGGCATAGCATCATCACCCATCATCGGACCCGTCGCGCCATCACCGTCACCCATCATCGGACCCGCGGAGCCACCTCCACATCCAGCGAGCATAAGCGTTGCAAACGCTAAGACCATAATACTAGTAACAGACCGGAACATTTCGCACCTCCTGTAGACAAGGGTTAATGATCACACCCGAACACAGTCGGGGGGGCAGCCAGTTCACATCGGTTGCCTTTCTCAAAGTCTTGCAGGACGCCAAGATTGCGATCAGCATGGACGGCAAGGGGGCGTGGCGCGACAATGTCTTTGTCGAACGGCTCTGGCGGACGATCAAGTACGAGGAAGACTATCTGCGTGCCCACCGAGGTGTCTCGAAGGCTCGTCGCGGTCTGGGCCGCTATGTGGCATTCTACAATCGGGGCAGACCGCATTCAGCCTTTGACGGGCAAACGCCGGACCAAGTCTATTTCAACCAGCCCAAGCCCATCCAGGCGGCGGCATAACCAGGGCGGAGAGCCACTTATCGACGGTCCGCAAACTGTTCAAAATAGTCCAGCCACCTCTTTCGTGTGTTATGTCGGTTGCGTGCTTATTCTAAGGGACTTATGCCTTTAACTTGACAGCGAGACAGCTACGGCTAAGCCCCGGCTCCTATATCTTGCCGCTTGTGTTTCCGTCGCGACCATCATCGATAGGCTAGACCATGAATGTCGCTCACCAAACGCTGTTCACCGGGGACAACCTGGACAGTCAAGTTAAATACATAAATCCCTATTATTTGCTGCGATGGCAGACCCTCCAGCGGCTCCTGCTAAGGATCCAATAACCTCACGATGGCCAGGATAACCGGAAACACATCCGCTGATCAGAAAAGCCAGCGCCATAATGGACCCGGATCATTTGAACATGGACTCCTCCGCGCTTAATTCCAGATTTGTAACAATTTCTTCATGGTTTCTACGGCAAGAACTTTACCCATCTCCTCAAAATTGATGTCACTGTCCTGCTTGACGCGGACGTATCCACCGCGAACGGCCGTCCATTTTTCCTTTCCTTCAAAGACCGCGTCGTTGAAAAAATCGGCTTTTACCTCTCCTGTTCTGATATCCAGCACTGAAACCCGAAAGACCGCGCCGAGTTTTGATTCCGCCGATGGCGCGATCAAAATCTTAATCACCATATCGGCATGGCTCTTCAATGCCTCGGTTTCAATGAATTGCCGATCATCCAAGGTGCGTGATGGATCTTCACGGACATTTTTCGCGTGGGTCAGCCTCATGACAGCGTTGCGATCAATGACCTTCACCCCGGATTCCAGCAAGGGGCGCGCATAACCCGCCTCAAACTCGAATTCCGTCATCTCCGACATGGATGGCTGCAACGGCCGCGCATCATCCTTCCTATATTCGACATTGACGGCCGATTCCTCGATGCCGGTTTCCTTCGAAGAGTTGCTTCCCGTCTCCGCGCGGGTCGCGCTACTGGTGCTTTGTACCAAGCGAAATGCCGATTCCATTTCTCTCAGACGATCACTGAACGTGCGATTCCAGAGCACCGCCATGCGTGGCGACCCGGCGTTGCGGTAGGCCTTGCGAAACGCTTCCTGTACCGAGTGGTCTTCACTGGGCTCTGGAATTTCTGCGGTGGGCTCCAGGACTGCCGGAGTGTCCATGCGATACAGACTGTTTTCTGGTGCCCCGGCTAGGGCATGCCCCATGAAGATGGTCATACCAACGGTGAGCATGAGATAAAGTGTGACCATGCCATTAAGCATTTATCTGCCCTCCCTGAGATCAATCAGGTAACTCTCCACAGCGGTGCCTGCGGTTGAGCGATCCGAATAACTCCCTATGCTTCGCGCCGAGAGATAGATGCGGTTCCAAGCCGTCATCGGTTCGGCATCCACTTGTCTGGCGTCTAGAAAATGCGTACGCGCCTCGACCTGCAACGGATAATCCGTACAATTGACAATACGGGCAAAGACTTCCACATTACCCGTTTCAAGGCGTTTGGCATTGGTGGCCTGCACCATGACCTTGTTGCTGATAGTCCCATCGGTGATGTTAACGCCATTGAGCCCTATCATTATCGGGGTAATCGAACCCGGAATTGGCGACACCAGGACAGGTCCTGTGGGCACAGCCTGAGGTTGCATCGTGCGGAAATCGCATTGAATGGACGGTGGTACGGCTTGGCAACCGGCAATGAGGAAAGCCATGAGAACAAAGAATAGTAGGTATAATCCGCGAACATTCTTGTAACGAATCATTTTTTTCTCCGTGCTTCATCCGGCTTATGGGCATGAGCGTGATTCATCAACGGCGCGCCCAGACTACGGTGCATTTCTGATCGCCGCCCTGACGGGTTGTCTCCATTGGCTTCATCCCGAGCCGCACCGCCCGTATCCCTTCGTGTATTCCGTTACGCCTGAGACCGATCTGGATTTCCGCGTCTGGCTTGAAAGCCGCAATGCGGTCAAAATAATCAGACGTGGACTCGATTTGCTGGCCGGCAAGACTCTCGATGATGTCACCGGCACGAATGCCGGCCTTTGCCGCCGGACTGTCAGGCAAAAGGTCAACCACCATGACACCTTGCGGGCTGTCGGAGGCCTTCATCCTTATTCCCAACCATGCCCGATTAGATTTGACTTCCGCCTTGGGAGCCATGCCGTTCACACGATACGTTCCATACGCCACTTTCTCGGGCAGGTTGTCCCAGTGGCGCGTATCGGCAGCGGGTTGAGTAGCCGCAGAGGCCGCTCCGGAAGCCAGCGAAAGCAGGCCCGCTGCCCCTCCGAGCAGACTCAAGCCAGGAATTTGATCTTCGATTCCGCTACCAAGTGCTGTGCTGGCAATGTCCGCCACCGCGGCTGTTGCCGAAACGATTGCCGCCGTCTCCGCTACTGCTGCCGAGGCTTCCTTAAATTGCGCTTTACCAGCAAGAATAGTGTCAAATTCGCGACCGCCGCGGGTCGTGGCCTGTCTGAGGATGTTTTCGCTATTGGGTAACCTATGGTCCAGCCAACTGACGGCATATTCGCCAGTGCTATGTGGGGAGGCTTTGATTTTCAGAAGTTCGTTATGTTCCCCGGCGGCATATTTAGTTGGCGCATAGCCAAGGTCTGCGAGGACCAGCGTATTGCTCCGCGTATCGGGCATGACCAGACTGCCATCGATGTCTCTCGCCAGGGCATAGGTTTCGTCGGCCAAATCGGAATTGCCGTTGCATTGTGAGGCCCAGCCCTCCAGAAAGGTGAGCAAGGCAAAATCTCCCCTGAATTCCTCCCTTTCAGCCAATGTGTCTTGCAAAAAACCGGATTGAAAACTGGCACGGGCGTTTTCATAATCCGCGCCCATTAAATAAAGAATGCCTCGGTAATAGTAGGCCATGGCGCGCTCGTAAGGTTCGCCACGAAACACTTTTCTGTCCTCGGCACTGAATAGACCGCGGGCTGCTTTGGCTTTTTCGTCACCTCCGTAGATCGTCTCGATGGTCAAGAGCGCGTCGTCAAACGTCTGAGCGGCGAGGTCGTTGTAGCCTGATTGCATTGCGGCCAACCCCGCACGCAATCGGTTCAACACATGGTTTCGTTCACCCTCTGCGACAATTTTGGCAAATACCGGATGCAGTTCTTGTGGCTTATCCGCAAGGAATGTATCTGTTTTTTTCTTTTCTTGTGCCTTCCTCGCCTGATCCATGTCACCAGAAGAAGCGCATCCTGCCAGCAGCACAACCATCACAATCCAAACCACCAAATGTCCCATAATCATGTGACGCCCTCTCTTTCTGGAAATGAACATAATCCGGCGGAGTTGTTACCTGTAAATAACGTCATCCTGTCCCGCCTTCTTGAAACTGTACTGGTTCGTCCAAACGACAAGGCCGTTCTCCAAATCCGTCATCCGAAAGACAATATTCATATATCGTTCCATAACGCCCGTGCTGGTGCGCGAATCCAGCGAGGTAATTCTTCCATTCAGCCGGTAATCCGCACCAGCAACGGCACGGGTGAGTCCGGTGGTACCAACATCAGTAATCCCCTCGCGCTTGAGGTCCCGTTCCTTGGCAACCATGTCGGCATTATCTCTATCAACAAACAGGATTCGGCCATTTGCGATCATTTGCAGTTGGGCCGCCAGTTGATCAATGAGGATATTTTTGTTCAGACGTTGCGAACTTTGGTTCTCAAAATAGGCGGCATTGACAATCACTCGTGGTGGCTCATCGGCGTTGCCCAGCACCGGATTGGCAAGCATGTGGCGTACCATCTTGTCCACCATACTTTGAACATCCTGGGACTCAATGCCTGTTCCTGTGATCAATCCTGGACTCGAAATGTCCTCATAGACGGTGGGCGTACCTGGGGCATTATTGACCCCGGTACAACCGAAAAGCAGTACAAATAAGACACAGCCGGCGAAATAGGCAGGAAGGAAACTTAAAGGAACTACGTCTAGCCATTTAGGGGGAACTTTGATCTGCTGAGTTCCCGGGTATCCCCCTAGTGTCTTGGCCACTAAAAAGCTGAACTTCATGATACCCCCCATTTTTGCTGCGACAGACTGCTCGTCTAAACATTCGCGTACACCGCTATTTGCCTCAACTGCTACTGGCTGATGTCCATATCCTCAGGGACCTGGGCACAGGGCAAACTGGAGCGACAAATGCGCATGGATACATTAACGCGCTGATTTCTAAAAATCAAACTCCATCAGACTAGATGCTACCTTTCTAACAAGCCTTCAACTACATTCAATTTCGTACTGCCCCAAACGCTCCGATAATCTGGTTTCGTTCAAAGATCCCGCCGACTTCTTCGTGAGCGTCACCATAGAAACTTCCCGAGAGTGAGTTACTATCAGCCCCGTCATTGAACAAGCCTCCTTGGACCGGGACATTCGACCAGGTCATCGACGCATAGGTGCGCGGCCCGGTAATATTGGTGAAATTCACATCCAGGGTATTGTCGGCAAAGTCAAAGGTGAGGGTAGCTTGCCCATTCACTGATCGTGTCGGCGCGGCATCGTCACGACCGACCATCAGCCCTTGCCAGGTGGCCGATCCCGAGGAGAGCGGGTTCGTGCCGCTTTCGGTGCCCACCGAAAACGCGTGGATGGCTTCGCCTCTGTTCAAGTTCCCTCCCACGGTTCCACCTAATTCTGAGAAGATAACGCCAAAATAATTCTTCCTTATCCAGCCACCCAAGATCGTATAATCGGTGTACGTGTCGTACCCCTCGCCCCTAACGGACCGGCGGAAGCTCAATTCCGCGGTGTCCACACCATAAGCCGGCGTGCCGGGTCGAATGGTGGTCTCGGTGGCCTCGGCAGGGAGGGTTGTCCAATCCGCCACCGTGGAGGTCGAGGTATAGCCTAGCCCCAATTCTTGCGTACACGACGCACCCCGGCAGACGACTTCAGACCGCTCACCAGGTAGCTGTGCGCTCCGAGACGTAAAAACGATATCAGTCATAAAGAGCCGGTCTGCGGCAGACTCAAAATTCGCAATCGTCTCCCGCACTTGACTCTCCGTCGGCGTGGGGTCCAAGACAGGTTCTCCCATGAATGGGCCCCGGCTTCCGCCACCCCCTCCACACGCACTCAGTAACAGCCCCGCAACGAACATAATCGCCAAAGTATGTAAATGCCTCATGTTGTTGCTCCTTCCTTAAGTTAAATGCTGACGGTTAAACCGAATCTTATTTAATTGTCACGGTGAACCGAGCCCCCAAAATTGGGGGTTTTTCTGTGGATGGATGTTTTCTGACGGTGGTGAGTTTCGTGGATCTTGGGAGAGGGGTATTTGAGTCTTCGACTATGAGGTCTCAGGGCCGCGGCTTAGGGATCCTGTTTATCGAGCAAACCATCCGCACCAAGTCCGCCTGCCGGGAAATGCCGAGTTTGGCGTGGATTTGCTTGATAAGCCACCGCACCGAGCTTTCCGCTCGACACGTCGCCCCTGCAATGTCACGGACGGTGTGGCCCTCGACCAACGATGCCGCGACTCGGCTTTCGGCTCGTGTGAGCCCCAGGGTTGCGGCAACAAGGTCCGGAGCGACCGACAGCTTGCTCTCTGGATCAACGATGAGCATGAGCGTGCTGATGCGCGGAATGCCGAAGTCTATGGAATGGACAGCCACGGGGGTGATGTGCAGCATGAGCCGTGACAAAGGCCACAGGCGCTCAACCACCATCGAGCCGCTGAGGCCGGTATGGCCGCGGAATTTCGGTATGGCCCGGGCCAACAGCCTCTTGAGTTTCGCGTCGTCTGCAGGCTTCCAGGCACGCAGGAAGCCCCCCCGGTCCGACAAACCGTCACCGTCCCGGAGATGGGCGCGGGCCTGGGCATTCGTCTCGACAATCCGCCCTCGGTAGTCCAAGTAGATCACGCCGACCATGGTGTTATCGAGCAGGCTGGCGAGCGACGCCCCCAAGGCTTGGGCGTTAGCCAAGGCCTGACGGACTCGGACGAACTGGCGGAGGTGAGGGAGAAGACATTCAATGCGCTTGATCTGACCGGAACTCCAGCCAGCCGACTCGGTGGGGTCTGCCAGCGCCCAGAGAATGTCCAAGCCATTCGGTCCGTCCATGCGGATGTTCAAGCCGTCGCGGCCAGTCGTCCGGCGCAGCAGGTCGTGATACGTTGGAGACGTTTTCAGCTCTTGAGCCGTCCAGAGGTCGGTGACGTGAGCGATGCGTTGGTCGGGCAGGCGCATCAAGCGCGGGATGCGTTCGTCCTGCGGAAAGAAGACCGTGGCGTATTCTCGCCCCAGTTCTTCATAGGAATCACCATGGTAGTAGAACTCATCGAAGAGCCATTCGGGTTCGTCCTTGGACCGGCCATCGACAATGACCAGATGCGTGCCCTTCATCCCGCACAAGTCATCGAGCAGAGTTGAGGTTTCACGCCACGGCGTATTGCCCAGCGCCGCTTCATGCAAGGACGCGATGGCGGCGTTGAATTTGTCCTGTTGACTCACAAAGAGCCTCTCATTTTCGGGGATTGATCCATGTCACTCGCCAAGAGGAGCGGAACGGTTGGCAGAATCGTCGAACTCTCATATGCCCAGACCCACCGAGAGGAGACGGGCCGGGGCAGTCCGGACTTCTCACCACACACGGTCAAGTAAGTCCGCAAATTCCAGCTTGGCCTTCTCAAGTCCATTAGCGATTTCAGCCGGAACCAACTCGCGGTCAAGATTGTCGCGCCCCTCAGAAAGGTTATGAGTGCTGTTGTCGATATATGCTTTGGCCTAGTCGATGAGACGCCGCTTGGCCGTCTCGCTGGAAAGCAACGCTGTCCCACGAAGCAGGAGCTCAAGCAGATGTTCTTGCATGAAAATAAACCCCATGCATTCGTTCATGGTCAGCGGACGATTGTCTCCTTTTGGCATCGCTACTTCCCCTCCTTAAAGCAATACGGACATGGGCGAAACGGTTTGGTGGACCGATACGCCAACGCCTCTTTCAGGTCCGTCTCGATCCATTGATCGCATTTTGAATGATGTGGCCGCCGTCGCTTGGACTTTTTCATGTGAGGGCAGTCACGGATCTCTTGGCAATGAAATACGCGGGCCTGAAAATTCTGCCGAGAATAGTACACGGGGGTGGCCGTTTCATGGCGGCCTGTACGCAGGCCGCCGGTCTCGCCGACACCGGGGAAGGAGGTTGTCCCATGCGCATTGAACAACGTGATTGGACCCTCACGTATACCCGCGCCATCCGGGACGACAAACGCCGACTTGTCCTCAATTGGCTCCTCGAATTTCAATTCTCTTCGGTCGAGCTGCTCGCCCGACGCCGTCGGCACTCATCGGCATCGAATCCAACCGGTACGAGCCGGAAACCTATCCTGTTGCGGGGGGGGCTATACTATATGAAGGCCACGGCTTCACCCGCGGCACGGTCCGTGACTCGACCTAGATATCCCCTCTTTTCAGACCACCCACAGAATTGTCTGCCGTCGCTTGGGATGACGACATGAGGGATGGTTCATTGCACAAATTTAGCAAAATGCTAGAGCCTATTTAAGCATTTTCGTAAGTGCTTGCATTTTTTGCCAATTCGAGATAATATTATAAAAAAATTTAATCTGGCATTCAAGTCTGGCAGGAGAGATACCCATGCCCAGAAAAAAACAATTTGCCGTTGATGATGTCAAACAGAAAGCAATGTTGGCCTTCTGGGATCAAGGGTACAGAGGAACGTCCCTACAGGATCTTGTGAAAATCATGGGTATCAATCGCGCCAGCCTCTACGACACATTCGGCGACAAGCACACCCTCTTTATTGAAACCTTGCACAACTACAATGACACCTACGCGAAGCCCTTTTTCACAAGGCTCAGAAGGACGAATTCACCCCGACAGGCTATCATCGCCTTATTCGACGAAATTTGTGATGGAATATTGAAAGGTGAGGAACAAAACGGATGTTATATCGTCAATACGGCCTTGGAGATGTCCCCGCATAACGCAGAGGTGTCAAGAATCGTCAATCGAATCTTCGCCTACGTAGAAAAAAGTTTTTTCCGCAAAATGATCGAACAAGGCCAAGCCAGCGGAGAGATTTCCCGGGCGGTGATTCCGACTACAACCTCACGCACCTTGCTAAGTCTGTTGATCGGGTTACGGGTGCTTTCCCGCAACAATCCAGAAAGGGCCTTGCTGAATTCATTCAAGGCGCAGGTAAAAGCCTTTTTGCCCCCTGGAGATCATGCAACCTCGCCCACCCCCGTCTCCGTCAGGCGCAATCATCGCAAAGTCCATGTCAACTTCGTTTGTGCAGGGTGACGCGTGGAAGGCTGATTCCACGTAACTCTGCCGTGGTGTTGCTACCGCCCGCTTTCCTTCTCAAAAAGCACATAATTCGACAGTCTCCCTGACCGCATGCTCCGCCCGACTGATCTTTACGGCCCCGTACGGTTGCTGTGCCCTTTACGTGCAAGCCTCATTGAGGAAGAAACCCGTCGCTTCTTTCACAATTTAACGAAGGCGTGGGTCTTCGCTCCCCTGCTGTTCCTGCACAGGGTCTATTTCTAACGGATCGCCACCCCGATGTCCGACACAATGCTCTATACCCACTTCCTTTCAATGGCATAAGTAACACTACTAACTTCAAAGAAGTCACCCCTCGCCTCTCTCAATCTCACCCGGCGATCGGAATCCATGAGAGAGCACACGCATGGCGCGGCAGGCTGGGGAATCGTGGTCTGATGATGTTGGACACCCGCTGGACCACGCGGCTGGCTCTTCGCTTGGCAGACAGGACCCGTCAGATCACGGCCCGTGCGGGGAAGTGCCGCCGCGCCCGTGGGGCTTGCCCGGCTCAGAACCCCCAGGTGGCCTGGAGCCGGAGGCCCTGGTTCGCCGGCTGCGGCCCGGCGGGCTCCTGCCGCCGGCCTTCCAGGGTCAGTGCCAGGCCCGTCACGCTCGCCCAGCGCGCGCCGAGGCGATAGGTCCGATCCGCGCCAGCCGCCAGCACCGTGCCCGCATAGGGGGTGAGCAGGCCGGTGTCGAAGGCGGCCAAGCCGTACCCCAGGCCCGCCGCCAGTTGGCCCGCGGGGGTGGCTTGGGGTCCCTGTGGGGCCAAGCCCTGCGTGGTCTGCCGGGCCCAGAGGCCGTCCACGCCACTCGCCGTGACGCCCCACGTGGGCGCCAGGGTCAGCGCCAAGCCCCGGCCCGCCGGCCCCGGGGCCAGCCGGACGGTGCCGCTCGCGCCCCATTCCTGATAGTGCT